>NZ_JBFCVL010000006.1:0-300000 GCF_040712075.1 Fodinicurvata sp. EGI_FJ10296 | reverse complement strand
GCCATCGAGCACCCGGCCGTCAGCGTCGAAGGTCCAGCCCCGCATTTCTCCGACACCGCCGAGGGCGACCATTTCGTTGAGTTCCGCCTCGCCTATGAAGCCGTCGACAACCAGCGGCGAGTCGACCGCCAGATGGCTGATCCCCATGATGTGGATCTCGGCTTCCTCCAGCAAACTGCTGATCATCGAGAAACTGCGCTGCTTTTGAAGCATCTCGCGTTCCGCCGCCGTGTCGGTGACCACGGGCATGGGCAGCAGAAAGCACGGCGCCTCGATACGGTCGGCCAGCCGCATCAGCACCTCGTACGGGCTCGCCCGGCCATCGCGGGCGATATTTCCGACCAGCGAGACGATCTTGTGTTGCGGCCGCGACACCGTCTGCACCTGGCGGACCGCCTCGCGCAGCGTCCGCCCGGTGCCGATCCCGACGGTGATGCCGTCCTTCTGCGACAGCAACCCTTCCAGCAGCTGCGCGGCGGCGATGCCGACGCCCAGCCTGTTGCCGTCGCTGGCGCTGTCGGTCGGCACGACCTCACTGATCTTCAGGTCGAACCGCTCGCGCAGCCGCTCGGCAAGCTCGAAGCACGGGCCCAGTTCGTGATCCAGGCGGAACTTGATCAGCCGCTCGGACAGGGCCAGCGCGATAAGCCGCTGAACATTCTGGCGCGAGACGCCCAGTTCCGAGGCGATGTCGTCCTGCGTCCGGCTGCCGATATAATAAAGCCACGCCGCCCGCGCCGCCGTGTCGAGGCGCCGGCGCAACTGCGGATCGACTGACTTGTGGGCGCGCGTGGTCATGATGCCGAATCCCCGATCGAACTGCTTGCTTTGGTGGCGGCCGAGACATAGCGCATGCGGGCGGATCAGCAAAGCGTGAGCATTTGCTCTCGTGCGCCCACGCCCGGGAATTGGTGACGGTGGAAACGCGGCCCACACCCCTACTGATATCCAATCCCCGTGTGCGCTGCAGCATATAATGCTGCTGCGCAGACCCGGGGTCGCGATCCGCAGAAGCCCGGCTCGCGCTTCGCCCGTTAGAAGTTGCTGTGCGAGATCCCGGGTCGCTACGCGCCCGGGAATTGGTCAGGGTGGCAACGCGTGCCCACGCCCTTATCAACATCCAATCCCCGTGCGCGCTGCAGCATAAAATGCTGCTGCGCAGACCCGGGGTCTGGCCCCGCATGAGCCCGACCAGTGTCGCAGCCCCAAACCTACCCTTCGATTTCTATACCTTCGTTTACGAATTGTTAGGTTCCTAGGGAATATTTTCGTGCGGTCACCCGGTCGCCGAGCGGCCGCGGGACGGGGTTCAGAATGAACCCCCCTTCATCGCGAAAACATGCGAGGCCAAAAAATGTCGAATTCCATTCTCACCAATGTCGGCGCACAGGCAGCCCTTCAGAATCTGCGCTCCGTCGGCAAGAATATTGGTCAGGTCCAGGAACGTATCTCCACCGGCCTCAAGGTCGGCAACGCCAAAGACAACGCCTCGGCGTTCTCGGTTGCTCAGACCATGCGCGCTGACATCGCCAGCTTCAAATCAATTGGCGAAGGCCTTTCGGTTTCCCAGAGCACGGTTTCGGTCGCCCGTTCGTCCGCCGAACAGGTTTCCGACGTGATCAAGGAAATCCGCACCCTGATCACCGACGCCGAGAACCCCGCCGTCAGCAACGACAAGGTTCAGGCGGACATCGACCAGCGCATCAGCCAGATCGAGAGCATCGTCGGCGGCGCCCAGTTCAACGGCGTCAATCTGTTGACGGATTCCGGCACCGAGCGTCTGCTGTCCTCGATCGACCGGGCCGGGGAAAATGTGTCGGCCAGCTACATCAACGCCAATCGCTCCGACCTTCGCATTAATGGCGGTCTGGGCATGCTCGACAATATGCGTGTCGCCGACAGCCGCGGTGCGGAAATCGTCGACCGCGCCCCGTCAAGCGAAGCTCAGGACGAACGGGTCGTCATCGATCTCGGCGGGCTCGACGGATCATCTGCCGGCGATCTGGAAATCAGTATCGGCGGTACGGCCACGACGTATACAGTGGCAGCCGGCGACACTGCAGAAGATGTGCTTCAGGGTCTGGCATCCGCGCTTGGTGGTTCGGTCGACTCCGCGTCGGTCCAGAACGGCCGCATCGTGGTTGAAGACGCGGCGGCGCTGGAAGTATCCAACCTTTCGACGCCGGCGTCGTTCACAGGCGGTGCAAGCTTCGACTACCAGAACCTTGCCCTCGCCGCTGATGAAACCGGCGCCCTGCTGCGGACCGGTGAAGCCCCCGACGACGGCTCCGTCGTCCGGTTCTCGGCAAACGGCAACGATTACCGGATTTCCATAGATAGCGCCGGCACCGCCAGCACCTTCCAGGAAGACTCCGGCGTATTCGAAGCCGCTGCGTCGAATATGACCGATGTCATTGACGCCATCGACTCCGTAACCGGCCTCACCGGCACCGCGGCTTCGGCGGACAGCAGCGGCCTGCTGAGAATCGTAGCTGACCAGGACACGACGTTGTCGAACGTCACGTTCAAGACTGGCACGGGCGACGACTTCCAGACGCTTCTGGGTCGGGTCGAAAGCGCGTTGCAAACCGCTACCGGCGCTGCTGCCGAATTCGGTTCGGTCCAACAGCGTTTGGAACTCCAGCAGGACTTCGTTACCAACCTGACCGATGCCCTCGACGCCGGCGTCGGCGCTCTGGTCGATGCCGACATGGCGGAAGAATCCGCCCGGCTTCAGGCTCTGCAGGTGCAGCAGCAGCTCTCCACGCAGGCCCTGTCGATCGCTAACAGCCAGCCTCAGAACATCCTGTCGCTGTTCCGTTAATCTCCGCATCCAGCTTCCACTTCGGCTGGTCGCTATCCGGGCCGTCCCGATATACTCGGGGCGGCCTTTTTTTAACCAACGCGCCCACCCGGACCTGAGTCCAGCCCTCTCCTAAACTCATTGTTTACGTTCGGCGTTTAACATCATCGAGTTGATTGGTTGGCCATTCCTGGGACGGTTCCATGCTTCGCAGCTCAGTTCACGATCATACGGTCTCAACCGTGCCGACGCGCGAACCCAGATACGAAAAAAAGGGTCTGAAGGCCCATCGGCAACTGGCCGAAGTCCAGGCATTGCAGGAGGCCGGGCAACTCGATGAAGCCCTGAAAAAGGCCCGGTCATTCGTCGCAAAGAACAAGAAGGAGCCCGCCGGCTGGCGAAATCTCGGCCGTGTCCTGATCGACACCAGGCAATGGGCTGAGGCGAAACGGGCGCTCGACAGGGCGAACGCCCTCGCCCCGGACAATCCGTCGACACTGATCAATCTCAGCCTTGCCAGCTATCACCTCGACCAATTCGAAGCCGCCAGATCGTTTGGCCAGCAGGCCACCGCGATCGAGCCGGAAAATCCCCTGGCGCTCAACAATCTCGGCATGGCGCTGATCAAGCTTGACGATTTCGACAATGCCGCGCTCGTCCTCAGGCGGGCGCTATCGGTCCGGCCCGATCTGGCGCCGGCGCTGTCCAACTATGGCGCGGCCCTCAACCGTCTCGGGCAGTTTTCCGAGGCGCTGGATGTGCTGATGGCCGCCCTGAAATTGAACAAGAGCGATCCGTATACATTCGTGAATATCGGCAACAGCCTGCGCTTTCTGGGCCGCGACTCCAACGCGATCGACATGTACAATCAGGCACTGGCGTTGGATCCGGGCATGAAAGAAGGCTCGGTCAATATCTGTAATGTCTATAACAAGAACAATCTCTTCGACGCATCCTTCACCATTTCCTCCGAACTGATCGAACGTGAGCCGAAATACGTCAAGGCCCACTCCGTCATGGCCGATTCGCTTATCGGTCTTGGACGGATAGACGACGCGAAGGCTGCCGCCGAATCGGTCATCGCGATCGAGCCGGCATCCATAACAGCACAAGCCCTGCTGGTTTCGCTCGCGGCGCGCGCCGACGACTATGACGCCGCCGACTATCTGCGGGCGGCGCGGCGTTTTAGCGATCTCCACGACATTTACCGCCCGGACGTATTGGCGAATCCTGCGGATGACGCGGCCAAACTGCGGATCGGCTTTATCGGCGGCGACTTCCGGCGTCATCCGGTCGGTTACTTCCTCAAGCAACTGTTCACGGAATATGACCGAGAGCGGTTCGCGTTCTTCATCTATCACAATGCCGTCGAATACGACGACCTGTCGGACTTCTTCGTCGAGAATTCAGCCGCCTTCCGCAACATCAACAACAAGCTGGACCGCAAGGTTGCGCAGGAAATCGCCGACGACAGGCTCCACATTCTGATCGATCTCGCGGGTTATACGAAATATACGCGCCTCAGTGCCCTCGTCCACAAGCCGGCACCGGTCCAGATGACATGGCTCGGCTACTATGCCTCGACCGGCGTAAGCGAAGTCGACTACATTCTGGCCGATCCGTATGTCGTCCCGGACGACTGTGAAGCCGAATTCTCCGAAGCTGTCCTGCGTTTTCCAGACTCCTACCTCTGCTTCTCCGAACCCGACTGCGACGTTCCGGTCAGGCCAGCGCCGGTGAGCGAGAACGGCATGGTCACCTTTGGGTCGTTCAACAATCTGAACAAGGTGACTGATAACGTCCTTGCCCTTTGGGCCAGGGTCCTGAAGGCGACGCCCGGCTCGCGCCTGATGCTCAAGACGATGCTGCTGAACCGGCAGGATCACCGAGAACGCATCACTCAGCGCTTTGCAGCCGAAGGCATCGACCTCGACCGCCTGATCCTGGAAGGCCCCAGCCCCCGGGAGGCACTGCTTGACGCCTATAACAAGGTCGATATCGCGCTGGACCCGTTTCCCTATGGCGGCGGCACCACCAGCGCCGAGGCGCTATGGATGGGCGTACCCGTGCTGACCAAGCGCGGCGACCGGTTCCTGGCCCGGATGGGCGGTTCGATCGTCAGCAATGTCGGCCTCGGCGATTGGGTCGCCGAAGACGACGACGACTATGTCGCCAAGGCGGCGGCATTCGCGACGGACGCGGCCGGGCTGATCGACCTTAAACGCGGCTTGCGGCAGCGCGTTCTGGCCTCGCCGCTGTTCGACGGGCGCAACTTCGCCCGCAAGTTCGAGACACTCATGACATCGGCCTGGGACGCCTATCGGGCGCGCAACGACGGGGAAGGCCGATGAACGGAAGCATTCTCGTCACCGGCGGTGCGGGGTTTCTCGGCTCGCACCTCTGCGACGCGCTGATTGCACGTGGCAACGATGTGGTCGCCGTCGACAACTTCTATACGGGCAGCAAGGACAACCTGAGCGGCGCCATCGACAGCAGGCGTTTCGAGTTGATGCGTCACGATATCTGGCTACCGCTGTTCATCGAAGTCGATCGGATATTCAATCTCGCCTGCCCGGCCAGCCCGATCCATTACCAGAACGATCCCGTGGCAACGGTCAAGACTTCCGTGCTCGGGGCGATCAACATGCTCGGCCTCGCCAAGCGCCGAAAGGCCCGCATTCTGCAAGCCTCCACCAGCGAGGTGTACGGCGATCCGCAGATTCATCCGCAACCGGAAACCTATTGGGGCCATGTCAATCCGATTGGCCCCAGGGCCTGCTACGACGAGGGGAAGCGCTGCGCCGAAACCCTGTTTTTCGACTACCACCGCCAGCACAACGTCGACATTCGCGTGATGCGGATATTCAACACTTATGGGCCGCGCATGCATCCCCGCGACGGGCGGGTTGTCAGCAATTTCATCATCCAGGCGCTCAACAACGAAGACATCACCATTTACGGCGACGGATCCCAGACCCGGTCCTTCTGCTATGTCGACGACATGATCAAGGGCATGCTCGCCTTCATGGATCAGGACGCCCATGTCGGTCCGTTGAACGTCGGCAATCCGCATGAAATCACGGTGCGCGATCTGGCCGAAACGATCATCGAGCTGACGGATTCGCGCAGCCGCATCGACTTCCGCGACCTTCCGGCCGACGATCCGCTGCAGCGCAAGCCCGACATAGCGCAAGCGACCGAGACGATGAACTGGCAACCGACGGTCGGCCTGCACGACGGATTGCAGGAGACGATCCGATACTTCCGGTGGCTTCTCGGCTGATTGCAGACAGGTAAGGTCAAGGGCAGGATGGGCGATGAAGGGCATAACGAAATACAATTCCAAGATCATATCCGAGGTGCTGGGCGGAAAGTCCTATGCGCTGTCGGCACTGGATCACCTTGCCGACAGTCCGGTCTGTGTCGATCTCGGCGCGAATATCGGCGCGTTCAGCCTTGCCTGCAAAGTCTGGCGCCCCGACGCGCGGCTGATCTCCGTTGAACCGGATCCGGCGTGTTTCGGGTTCTTGCAGAGCAACCTGTCGGACTTTGCCGACGCGGACCTGCGCAACATCGCGATTTCGGACACCACTGGATCGGTGCGCCTGAATGTCGGCCGCAACGACAGCGTCATGAATTCCATCTTTGCCGGCGCCATGGCCGACGACGCCAGAAGCGTCGAGGTTCGGTCGTTCGGGGCGCGCGAGTTTCTTGATGATGTCCTCTCGACCTATGGCCGGATCGACCTTTTGAAAGCGGACATAGAGGGTGCGGAATGGCATCTCGCCAATCTGCCCGGTGGTATTCTTGCCTCTATTCCGCTCATCTTCATGGAATACCATTCGGCCCGGTTCGTCGCCGAATTCCTGCCGTCGATGCTGACTTCGCATTGCCTGATCAGCGGTTCCATCCGGTTTCCGCACCGGGGCGAACTGGCACTGCTGCGACAAGACCTGATACCGGCCGACCAGGCAGCGTTTGAAATCATGCCCGATCTCGGGTCGGCTGCGCGACGCGATCGCCCCGACCGGCCGCGGATCACGCGAAAATAAGTTAATCCGGCGCGGCGGATCGTGTATCAGCGAGGCACAGGCCCGGTACCGACAGGAGTTGATCGATGATCCCCCGCTATAGCCGCCCCGAAATGACCCGCATCTGGGAGCCGGAAAACAAGTTCCGCATCTGGTTCGAGATCGAGGCCCATGCCTGCGACGCCCAGGCTGAGTTGGGCGTCATTCCGAAATCGGCAGCCCAGACTGTCTGGAAATACGGCAAGTGGGAGATCGATCGCATCGACGAGATCGAGCGCGAGACCAAGCACGACGTCATCGCCTTCCTGACCAATCTGGCCGAACATGTCGGCGACGACGCCCGTTTCGTCCATCAGGGCATGACATCGTCCGACGTGCTCGACACGACGCTCGCCGTCCAGATGACGCAGGCCGCCGACCTGCTGCTGGCCGATCTCGACCAGTTGCTGGCGGCCCTCAAGGATCGGGCGGTCGAGCACCGGTACACGGCCACCATCGGCCGCAGCCACGGCATCCATGCCGAGCCGACGACATTCGGCCTGAAGCTGGCCGGCCACTATGCCGCGTTCGCCCGCAACCGCGAGCGGCTGGCGGCGGCGCGAGCCGACATCGCCACCTGCGCCATTTCGGGCGCCGTGGGCACCTTCGCCAACATCGACCCCCATGTCGAAGCCCATGTGGCGGAGAAAATGGGGCTGAGCGTCGAGCCGATTTCCACCCAGGTCATTCCCCGCGACCGGCATGCGGCCTTTTTCGCCGTGCTGGGCGTCATCGCTTCGTCGATCGAGAACCTGTCGACCGAGATCCGCCACCTTCAGCGTTCCGAAGTGCTGGAGGTCGAGGAGTATTTCTCGGCGGGACAAAAGGGCTCGTCGGCCATGCCGCACAAGCGCAACCCCGTGCTGACCGAGAACCTGACCGGAATCGCGCGGGTCGTGCGGGCCGCCGTGGTCCCGGCGATGGAAAACGTCACGCTGTGGCACGAGCGCGATATCAGCCATTCGTCGGTCGAACGGGTGTTCGGGCCGGATGCGACCATCGCGCTGGATTTCGCGCTCGCGCGGCTTACCGGCGTCATCCGCAATCTGGTCGTCTATCCCGAGACCATGAAGGCCAATCTCGACCGGCTGGGTGGTCTGGTGTTCTCGCAGCGGGTATTGCTGGCGCTGACCCAGGCAGGCATGAGCCGCGAGGACGCCTATATGGCCGTGCAGCGCAACGCCATGCCGGTCTGGCGGGGCGAAGGCAAGTTCCTGGATCTGCTGCTGAAGGACGAGGCGATCTCCGCCATCATCGAGCCGGAAGCGATCGAAAAGCTGTTCAATCTCGACTTCCACATGAAACATGTGGACACGATCATGAAGCGCGTCTTCGGAGAACCGACACCAGCGGCATAGTGCCATCCTGTTTGCATACCGTATCGGCCGGGGTTTCAGACGATCCCGGCCGTGGGCCGCCGCACAGGCCCAGCAATAGCCGCACCGAGATCCTGCTCCCGATTTTCCGGTGGCCATTTCTCCACCATACAGTCGGTGATGCATAGAGCTTCTTGCTATAACTCATGATATGCGGAATTATTGAGTTATAGGAGGAGAGGCTATAGCTCATGGTTTGGAACTGGCAACAAACTGATTGGCCGGAATTCCGCTACGATAGCGCGGCACTGGCATCGCTGGAGGAGACATTCCTGCTCCGGGCCGGCGAGTTGTTCGGTGCCTTTCATCATGTGAATCCAAACGATCGTGACACGCTCCGCATCGAACTCATCAGCGACGAGGCGCTGAAAACCTCCGAGATAGAAGGCGAAATTCTCAATCGCGACAGTGTTCAATCGTCGCTGCGTCAGCAAATGGGACTTGATTCCGAAACACGGCGCATACTCCCGGAAGAGCGCGGCATCGCGGAGATGATGGTCACACTTTACCGAACCTACGGCGACAGTCTCACGCACTACGGTCTGTTTTCCTGGCACAAAATGGTGATGGCCGGCCACCGCGATATTCAGATCGTCGGCGGGTACCGCGAACACGACGACCCGATGCAAGTTGTGTCAGGCCCGATCGGCCGCGAGAAGGTCCATTTCGAGGCGCCACCATCGAACCAGATCCGCGCCGAAATGGATGCCTTCATCGAATGGTTCAACGGCAGCGCGCCGGATGGAAAAAGTCCGCGCCCCGCCCTGTTACGCAGTGGCATTGCGCACCTGTACTTTGAAAGCATCCATCCTTTCGAGGACGGCAATGGTCGTATCGGCCGTGCCTTGTCGGAAAAGGCCCTGGCGCAAAATCTTGGCCAGCCGACCCTGATCGCCCTAGCCTACACGATCGAGCGCAACCGCAAAACCTACTACGAGATTCTGGAACGCTCAAACAAGAGCAATGAAATCACGAATTGGCTGGTTTACTTCGCCGAGACGATTCTGGAAGCACAAGCCAACACGCTCACGCGCATCGAGTTCTACATTGCCAAGGCCCGCCTCTATGACCGGCTGCGCGGCAAGCTGAATCCGCGCCAGAAAAAAGCGCTCGCCCGCATGTTCCGCGAAGGCGTCGAAGGTTTCAAGGGCGGCTTGAGCGCGGAGAATTACATTCGCATTACTGGTGCGTCGCGCGCTACCACCACCCGCGATCTACAGGACCTGGTGGACAAGGGCGCACTTACACGCACCGGCGAGCGGCGACATACGCGGTATTGGCTGGCAAACACGCAAACGGACCAATCGCCCATCGAACGACGCGGGGTTTAGGGACACAAGTCTGAAGGCATTGAGATGCGCTGAATGAAGGTTGATGGTTGCAATTGTCTAATTCACCTGTTCCCGAAAAGGTTTTTTGAATGCCCGAGCTGATACAGGATGGACCGGATATCCCGGTCGAACTGATGAACCGTCGAGACGACGGCAACGTCGTCTTTTTCTGTGGGTCCGGTATTTCCGCTCCAACCGGTTTGCCAATGTTTTCTGGTCTTGTATCTGAAATTTACGATCGCACCTCGGAGACTCCAACCGATCTGGAGAAGACACTATGCGGAAACGGTCAATACGACAAAGTTCTCGGACTTCTCGAAGATCGCCTCAATCCGGGCAGGCTTCGCCGAGAGGCGATCGAAATCCTTTCAACGGAGCCTCCAGAGAACTCGCTGGTTACCCATGAGGCCCTTCTCAGCCTGTCACGTAGTGATGACCATGGCATTCGGCTTGTTACAACCAATTTTGACAACCGTTTTGAACTCGCCAGTTCAAATCTCACGATCGACAGCGCTCCGCGACTGCCCCTGCCCAAGCCACACGGCTGGGGCTCACTTGTGCATCTCCATGGTCGCATCAAGGCGGATGACCCTAAAAGCCAAGATCTTGTGATGACTGCGGCGGATTTCGGGCGTGCCTACCTGACGGAACGGTGGGCTTCCCGGTTCATCACCGAGTTGTTCCGCGAATTCACCATCGTGTTTGTGGGTTACAGTCTTAACGACCCTGTTATGTCATATATGGTCGATGCACTCGCGGCGGAACGCAGCCGGGGTGCGCGCTTCCAAGAAGCTTATGCTTTCGCGGATTTCAGAGATGGTGCCAGTGGTCGCAAGCAAGCGGAACTTTCCTGGCAAGGCAAGAACGTCAGGCCAATCCTTTTCAGTGCGGAAGACGGCTTTGGAAAACTTAGCGACACGCTCACCAAATGGGCCGACATCGGCCGGGACCCGATCAAATCCCGTCGTCAGATTGTTTTCGACGAGCTAGGCAAGCTACCGGCCAACGCTGATGACCCAATCGCAAAGCGAGTAACCTGGGCTCTCGCGGATAAGCCCACATCGAAAGCACTCGCCGAAGCCCCAGCGATTACTGACGAAGACGCCTACCCTATTTTGGCTGGATGGCTCAACGTTTTCGATGAAGCCGGACTCATGTCACGTCCGGGAGATACACCTGCCAATGGAACTGCGCATCGTACACCGATCGTCGGTCACGCCTTCACGCAGCACGCCACCAACCACTTGGACGATATCTCGACACGACTGGTCGTTTGGCTTGCTAAGCACCTTCACGTCCCTCAGGTCCTTGGCTGGGCAGCACGCAAAGGTGGATACCTCCACCCCGACTTCCGAGACGAGGTTCGTCGCCGCCTTTCTGTAAAGGACCGCAATGAAAATGGGGTTCCTGAAATTCCGGAGCGACTACGCCTCTTTTGGACCATCCTAATACAAAACAGTCCCGTCGATCACGGCGAGGACCTCTGGTGGGCAGATCTGGTCAGAAACGCCGCATCCGATACCGAGCGCGCGATCGTGGGGCGTGCATTTATCGAGAGCCTACGACCGCACCCCGCTGTAATCCCGGGACCGTCGGAAAATGTGCAATTCAGAAATTTATTTGAAGACACTTCCGCACCGATAACCGCACTGGAAGAATGCGCGCATTTCAAGATGCTTGCAGGGGATGGTAAGCTATATCGTCGTCTGGAGCAACTACCATTTAGAGAAGATTTGCTAGCAGGAAACGCCTTTGTACTTAGCGAACATTTACTTGTTTCTGATAAGTTATTGGTGGATAATGACTCTGGTCTACGACTTCCGCAGTTTTACCGACCCGCCATTGAATCACATGACCAGAACCGGGAAAGGAATGATTGGACTTTCCTAATCGACTTGGCTCGGGACGCATATTTCGCGCTCGCGACGCAAAACGCCACGTACGCCGATCTCTTGATCCGTATGTGGGTCGGGAGCGATATTCCATTGCTGCACCGACTCGCCCTTCATGTCCTTGCGGAAGACCCCAAAGCGGATATCCAGACGGCAACCAAGCTCTTACTGGCTGGCGACCCGCCCTGTGTGTGGTCCGATGAGCTCTACCACGAGGTCATGGTCTTCCTCCGAAAGGCCGGTCACCGGCTTCCCGCCGACGACCTTGGTAAGCTTGTAGAGACAATTAAGGCTGGACCTCCATCTAGGGACACGGAGGACGAAAATGGACAGCTGCGGGCAAGAGAAATCAGAATTCGCCTGGGCAAGCTTGCATCCTCAGGTGCCGCACTCGATGCCGAAGCCAAGATAATAGCTGACGCTTACCAACCTCCGCCGGACGAGCCGTCCGATAGAGACGAGTTCCTTGCCTGGAGTGGCAGCGTTCAATGGATCGGGCCGCACGATCATGTCCGACCCGATTGGCAAAACTCGCCTCCTCTAGATGAACTGATCAACCACGTGCGGCATGACAAAATAACAGAAGATGAATTTGAGGGCATTTGCAGAATTTGGCCCAGCCGCGCTTTCTTCACACTCCGCAAGCTGGCGGATGACGACAACTGGCCCGCAGTGTATTGGCGCCGTTTGTTATGGAGCACGAACGCCCTTCATCGAGAGAAAAAATTTCACCCCAGTCGACTGCGGTACCTTTCAACGCTTCTGTTGACAGCTCCGGAAGATTTTCATGTCGAAATTAGCTCTGCCGTTTCTTTGTTTGTCAAAGATCTTTCTGAAGCACTTCCGGTCGAAGACGAAGTCTCCGTCCGCAATCTTTGGAACAAAGCGTGGAGTTCGATCGTCGATCGATGCGATGTTGGCAGGGACGATGCGCTTACCCAAGCGCTAAACAGTGCCCCTGGTCGCCTTGCTGATGCAGCGTATGACCGCCTTTGGAAATACCAACCAGAAGCGGGTAGGGGTCTGCCTGAGCCTGTCTCCGACTACTTCGATTCTATTGCCAAGTCAACAGCCGGCCGTTTGGGTCGGGTTATGCTAGCCGCGAAACTCTACAGCCTTTTTGCAATCGCGCCGGATTGGACGACCCAGTCCCTGCTACCGTGTATGCGCTGGGGAACCTCCAACGAGGCGCGGGACTTGTGGACAGCATACGCTTGGGCGGCTCGCGCCGGACCGAATCTGCTTGCTGCGATTAAGGCCGACTTCGCGACTGCACTCGGGAAATACGCGGAACTTGGAGAACAGCGATCAAGACTCATCTACTTGTTTCTGGCAGCCAGCCTCGATGAACACACCATTTTCATGCCCGACGAAATTCGGGCCGTGATGGCCAACTTGCCGGAGGACGGGCTGGTCGATGTCGCCCATTTTTTTGAGAAGCGTCTTGGCGCCAACGTGACCGAGCAGGCGGAGAACTGGAGCACCGTCTGCTTCCCTTGGCTACAGGTTTACTGGCCGAAAGCCAAGGAGCGCAATACAACCAAAACATCAATTGCCCTCGTGCAATGCCTAATCAATACAGGTGACGCCTTCCCGGATGCGCTGCGATGGGCAGAGGAATATTTGCGACCGGGCACGGATTACGTGCTTTGGCGCGTTCGAAGAAGTGGCATTCATCAGCGTTGGCCTACCGAAACACTTAAATTGCTTACTCTCATTATTCCGGAAAATGACATCGAACACTCGCACAATCACTCGCTTCAGGAAATACTCAACGAGATGCAAAAAATCGACGAAGGAATCGCGCAGGATAGTCGCTTCATACGCCTTTCTCGACTGTAGGAAAAGCGATGGACCAGCCTAATGCTTTCAGGGCGTAGGTGCAAACCGGGGGTGACAGCGGCTGAACCGAAGGGTTCACGATGCACCGCTTACCTTCAACACAAAGGCACTACCAGGCGACCTCCGCCCCACCCTAAACAATTCCCGCCGACGGTCCGCCGGTGGAGGGGCGTTCCGCTGCCTTGGCCTTGCGATAGCCGCTCTGGCGATAGGTGGCCAGTGGGTCGATCGCGGCGCCATTGCGCAGCCGCAGCGTCGCCGTGATCGGCGCGACGTTGGTCTCATAGGCCGATTTCAGGATCCGGTGCGCCAGCAAGGCGTCGTTGTTCTGCTGGGCCGCGCGCAGGGCCGGACGATCAACCAGCAGCGCGCGGGTATAGGCGTGCTGGACCTCCATCGCCGACACCATAAGGCTTTCGATCGGATCGGTCACATTGTGCGACTGGTCGAGCATGTAGGCCGGATCGAATCCCGACCGGCCCTGATCCTCGGCATCGACCAGTTCGTTCATCACCAGGAAAAGCTGGAACGGATCGATGGCGCCGCTGTCCAGATCGTCGTCGCCGTATTTGCTGTCGTTGAAATGAAAACCGCCGAGTTTTTCGAACTGGATCAGCCGGGCCACGATCATCTCGATATTGGTGTTCGGCGCATGGTGCCCCAGGTCGACGAGGCAATGCGCCTTTGGCCCCAGTTCCCGGGCGCAGAGATAATTCGTGCCCCAGTCGGCAATGACGGTGGAATAGAATGCCGGCTCATAGTGCTTGTGTTCAAGAAACACCCGCCAGTCGTCCGGCAGGGCAGCGTAGACCTTTGCCATGCTGTCGAGATAGCGTTCCAGCGACTCGATGAACGGCTGTTGGCCGGGGAAGTTGGTGCCGTCCCCGACCCATACCGTCAGCGCCCTGGATCCCAGCGCGCGGCCGGTCTCGATGCATTCGATGTTGTGCTCGATCGCCTGCGCCCGCACATCCGGGTCGGTATGGGTCAGGCTGCCGAATTTGTATGACAGCGGCTGACCTTGCTGATCCTGAAACGTGTTGGAGTTGACGGCGTCGAAAGCCAGCCCCTCGGCCGCCGCCGCCTGCTTCAGTTCATCGGTGTCGTTGACGCGGTCCCACGGGAAATGCGGCGAAATGGCCGGCGTCGCGCGCACAAGCTGGTGGATGGTACCACAGTCGGCGATCTTCTCGATCACCGAGCGTGGTTCGCCGTCCATGGGAAAGCGTGCGAAGCGGGTTCCGCCGGTGCCCACGCCCCAGGTTGGCAGCGCGACGGCAAAGGCGCCGACACGCTCGCGCACCCGGTCGATGGCGACCCCGCGTCGGGCAAGCTGCTCCCCCAGATGATTGTAGTCGCGCTCCAGCGGTGCGGCGAGATCCGCGTTGGCCGCATCGATATGATCCTGCGTAACGCGATGAACCGGACTGGACATGGCACCTTCCCCCTGTTTCGTCGTTTCTGTCGCACCTCGGCGATTATCGCGTAAAGCTCGGCGGATGCCCGGCATCGACATTGATGATGTTGCCGGTGGACTTCGCCGCCTGTTCCGACGCCAGGAAATAGATCGCCTCGGCGACGTCCTCCGGCAGCACGCTGCGCTTGAGCAGACTGCGGTTGCGGTAATGCTCTTCCAGGTCGTCCTCGCCGATGCCATAGGCCTGGGCGCGTTCTTCCTTCCATTTGCCCGTCCAGATCCTGGACCCCCGGATGACGGCATCGGGATTGACGGTGTTGACCCGAATACCGTGCGGTGCGCCTTCCAGCGCGACCGAGCGGGCAAGCTGGATTTCCGCCGCCTTGGCGGTGCAATAGGCCGACGCATTGGCCGAAGCCACGAGACCGTTCTTGCTGGCCACGAACACCATGGATCCGCCGATCCCCTGACGCTTCATCAGTTTGAAGGACTCCCGCGCCACCAGAAAATAGCCGGTCGACAGGATGTCCATATTGCGATTCCAGAGCGCCAGCGACGTCTCATCCAGCGGCGCGGACGACGCGATCCCGGCATTCGACACCACGACATCGATGCCGCCGAACAACCGGGCGGCGTCGTCGATCATCGCCGTCACCCGCGCCTCGTCGGTCACATCGACACTCACGCCGGCCACCCGATCGGCGCCGGACTCACCGGCCAGCGTCTCGACCGCCGAAGTGACACCCTCGGCATCGACATCGGCCAGCACCACACAGGCGCTTTCGGCCAGCAACCGGCGGGCAGCCGCCATGCCGATGCCACCGGCGCCGCCGGTCACGACCGCGACCCGGCCCGCCATCGCCTTTTGCTTGGGCATACGCTGGAGTTTTGCTTCCTCCAGCAGCCAGTATTCGATGTTGAAGGCCTCCTGCTCGTCCAGGCCGACATACTCGTCAACGCCATCGGCGCCGCGCATGACATTGATCGCGTTGGTATAGAATTCCGCCGCGATCCGTGCCGTCGCCTTGTCGCCGGCAAAGGTGATCATACCGACCCCCGGCACCAGATAGACGACCGGGTTGGGATCGCGGATCGCCGGGCTGTCGGAATGGCGGCAGCGTTCGTAATAAGCCCGGTAGTCCTGACGATAGGCTTCCAGCGCATCCGGCAGACCGTCGACCCGGCCTTCCGCGCCAGGCTCAAGCACCAGCGGGCGGATCTTGGTGCGCAGGAAGTGATCGGGGCACGAGGTGCCGAGTGGTGCCAATGCGTGCAGACGTTGCGAGTTGACGAATGTCAGCACTTCCGGCGCGTCAGTAAAGTGGCCGATCTTGGCCTTCGCCGCGCCGATCAGGCCGCGGATTTCCGGCATCAGGGCCGAGGCGATGCGCGCACGTTCGTCTGCCGGCCGTGCCGCGACGCGTTCGCCGCCGAACGCCGGCGCCGATTCGTTGGCCGCCAGCCAATCTGCTGCCTTTTGTATGATCCGAAGCGTCGTGCGATAGCAGTCGCGGGCCGTCTCACCCCAGGTAAACAGGCCGTGGCCGCCCAGCACGACGCCTGTCAGGTTCGGATTTTCCTTCGCCAGGCGTTCCAGCTTCAGCCCCAGATCGAAGCCGGGCCGCTGCCAGGGCAGCCAGCCCAGTTCACCGCCGAAGATTTCTGTCGTCAATTCCTCGCCCCGGCTGGCCGCCGCGATCGCGATGACGGCGTCGGGATGCACATGGTCGACGTGGCGATAGGGCAGATAGGCATGCAGCGGCGTGTCGATGCTGGCGGCGCGCGGGTTCTGATTGAACGTGCAATGGGGCAGGAAACCGACCATCTCGTCTTCGTGGTCGATGCCGCGGTAGTGCTGCTTGATCTGTTCCAGCTTGTCGAGATAGAGCGTGGAAAACCCGCCCAGATCCATGGACCCGAGATCACCGCCGGACCCCTTGACCCACAGCACGTCGACCATCTCGCGGGTCAGCGGATCACGCATCGGAATCTTCGCCGAGGTGTTGCCGCCGCCGTAATTGGTGATCCGCTTGTCGCGCCCCAGCAGATTGGAGCGGTAGAGCAACTGGCCCGGCTCATCGAGATCCGCGGCGACGCGATCGTCCCAATGATCGTCGAGCGGTGGCATACGAGTGTCCTGGCCGGTGTCCTGGGTCATTTGGGCGAACTCCCTCTCGCGCGATTGGCCGACGTCGGCGGCCGCTCTGATATGGCGACTGTGGTGCCACACTAACGCCGGAGATAATCACGTTCAATCACGAATGCGCATTAAGGATGCGAATGTTGCGCTGCGATGCGCAGTTTCGATCTTATTCGATCATTTTCGATTGACAGCGTGATCGTTTATGACAGTCTGATAGCAAGGTGAGGAGACGACATGCATCAACGTGAACGCCATATGCTGATCCTGAATACGCTGGCCGAGCGGGGCCTGACCCCCGTTTCGGAACTGGCGCGAATCTGCGGCGCATCGCAGCCGACCATTCGGCGCGACATCGTTGGGCTGGCGGCGACGGGTCAGCTCGTCAAGGTTCACGGTGGCGCCGAACCGGTCGCCAACCAAAGGCGGTCGACGCAGGACACGGGGGCGCCCAGCCCGCTGTCCGCGCCGGTATTTCGGCACAGCGAAACGATCAACTATGCGCAAAAGCGCGCGATCGCCCGCGAAGCCGTCGCCCTGTGCCAGGATGGCGAATCGATCATCGTCAACGGCGGCACCACTACCTATCGGATGGTCGAGTTTCTGGCCGACCGCCATCTGCAGATACTGACGAATTCGTTTCAGATGGCAGCCGATCTCGTCGCCCACAGCGAGAACCGGATCATCCTGCCGGGCGGCGAGGTCTATCGCGACCAGAACATCATCCTCAGCCCGTTCGGCAACGACACGACGCAGAGCTACTACGCGTCGAAGGTGTTCATGGGCGCGCGCGGCATCGGCCCGCAGGGCATGATGGAAGCCGACCCGCTGCTGATCCAGGCCGAGCAGAAGCTGATCAATCAGGCCGGCCGGTTCATCCTGATGGTCGACAGTTCGAAATTCCACCAGCAAAGCGCGCTGATTCTGTGTCCGCTCGATCGCATCGACGCGGTGATCACTGACGACGGCATCGACCGCGCGGCCCGGAAAATGCTGAGCGATGCGGGAATCGACCTGGTCGTGGCGACGGTCAGCGAGGAGGACCGCGGCGCATTTCGGGCCGCATAGGGTACGACAAGGGGGGGGCAAGTCCGAAAACGGAACCCCCGCGATACAACCACAACCACTTGAAACTTTGGGAGGAAACCATGCGATTTACCAGGACCCTTACAGGCCTTGCCGGTGTTCTCGCACTGGCCCTGGTCGGCGGCGCCAACGGTCAGGCCGAAGCCCAGGACGATCTGCGCATCGCCATGGTCGTCAAGTCGCTCGGCAACAACTTCTTCGAGGCCGCACGCGACGGCGGTCAGGAGGCGGCCGAAGAACTGGGCAATGTCGAGATCATCTACACCGGCCCGACATCGCCGACCGCCGAAGGGCAGATCGAAACGATCAATTCCCTGATCGCCCAGCAGGTCGACGCGATCGTGGTGTCGGCCAATGATCCCGACGCCCTGGTGCCGACGACCCGCCGTGCCATGCAGCGCGGCATTCCGGTGATATCGTTCGACAGCGGCATCAGTGCCGATGGCCGGCTGATGCATCTCAACCCGTCCAACAACGAGCTGATCGGCCGCAAGCAGATCGAAATGATCTCCGAAACGCTGGGCGGCGAAGGCGACATCGCCATCCTGTCGGCGACGGCCCAAGCCACGAACCAGAACATCTGGATCGAGGAAATGGAAGCCGTGCTGGAAGAGGACGACTACAGCGGCCTCAACCTGGTCGACGTCGTCTATGGCGACGACCAGTCCGACAAGAGCTATCGCGAAGCCGTCGGCCTGATCCGCTCGCATGAGAATCTGCGCGGCATCATCGCCCCGACGACGGTCGGCATTACCGCCGCCGCTCAGGCGGTCGCCGACGAAGAACTGATTGGCGACGTCTACGTCACCGGCCTCGGGCTGCCGTCGGAAATGGCGGGTCACGTCGAGTCCGGCGCGGTCGAAAGCTTTGCCATCTGGAACCCGATCGACCTCGGCTACACGGCCGTACACCTCGGCTATCAGTTCGCCACCGGCGATTTCGAGGGCGCGGAAGGCGAGGAGATCCCGGCCGGGCGCATGGGCACGATCACGATCGGCGAAGGCGGCGAGGCCGCCATGGCCGAACCGTTCGAATACAACGCGGGGAACGTCCAGGATTTCGTCGACGTATTCTAATCCGGCAAATCCTGAAATGCCCGATGGACTGCGCCGGTTCGGCACCCCCTGCCGGGGGTATCGGGCCGGTCGCGACCGCCGACGACCCTAAGGATCGAACCGTGGCGCTTACCGCTGAAACATCCACCCGTTCGACGTCGGACCCGAGCTCCGCAACCGGCACCCGGAGCAACGGAACGCCGGTGCTGTCGCTGAGCGGATTGTCCAAGAGCTTTCCGGGCGTAAAGGCACTGTCCGACGTCCATCTCGACGTCTATCCGGCCAGCGTGCTGGCGCTGATCGGCGAGAACGGCGCCGGCAAATCGACGCTGGTCAAGATCCTGACAGGGGTCTACACGCCCGATACCGGCACGATCGAAGTCGACGGCCGACCCATCGTGCTGACCGGCACACAAGACGCGTGGTCCGCCGGCATCACCGCGATCCACCAGGAAACGGTGATGTTCGACGAGTTGTCGGTCACCGAAAACATCTACATGGGGCGGCCGATCCTGCGCTCCGGCGGTCTGCTCGACTGGGCCGCCATGCGACGGCAGACGGCGGCGATCCTGGAGCGCCTGGAAATTCCGGTCTCGCCCGACGACCAGATCAAGAACCTTAGCGTCGCCCAGCGCCATTTGGTAGAGATCGCACGGGCTCTGTCGCACGACGCTCGCGTGGTCATCATGGACGAACCGACCGCCGCGCTGTCGCAGCGCGAGATCGACGACCTGTATGCGATCATCCACCGGCTGAAAGCCGAGGGCAAGGCGGTCGTCTTCATCTCGCACAAATTCGATGAGATCTTCGCCATCGCGGACCGCTATGCAGTGCTGCGCGACGGCCAGTATATCGGCGACGGCGCGGTGCAGGACACCGATCAGAACGCCCTGGTGACCATGATGGTCGGCCGCTCGCTCGACAGCGTCTTCCCGAAGGTCACCGTGCCGATCGGCGACGTCACCATGTCCGTATCCGGCGCGCGCAACGCAACCGAGTTCGCGGACATCGATTTCACGCTGCGCCGCGGCGAGATCCTGGGGTTCTATGGCCTGATCGGCGCCGGGCGAAGCGAGTTGATGCGCGCGCTGGTCGGCGCCAACGCCATGACCGGCGGCACGGTCACCATCGGCGGGCAAACGGTGCGCATCCGCTCGCCGCGCGACGCCATCCGCGCCGGCCTGGTCTATGTGCCCGAAGACCGCCAAACCGCCGGCGCCGTGCTGCCGATGTCGATCAAGGACAACATCACGCTGCCCCTGCTCCGGCGCATCACCGGTTCGTTGCTGCTGAACCGGAGAAAGGAGCTGGACGTGACGCGGCGGTACGGCGAACGGCTGTCGATCCGTGCGGCATCGTGGGCGCAGCCGGTCGAGACGCTGTCCGGCGGCAATCAGCAGAAAACGGTGATCGCCAAATGGCTGGCGACGCGGCCCGACATCATCATCCTGGACGAGCCGACCAAGGGCATCGATGTCGGCTCGAAGGCAGCCGTCCATGAATTCATGGGCGAGCTGGCCGGCGACGGTCTGGCCATCATCCTGGTCAGTTCCGAACTGCCCGAGGTGCTGGGCATGGCCGACCGCGTCATCGTCATGCACGAAGGCCGGATCACTGGCGAGTTCGATCGCGCCGACGCTACCCCGGCAGCCCTGGTCACGGCGGCAACGGGAAACCGGCCCGCCCCTTCGAGCCGATCGGGAGGCGAGGCATGAGCGTCACCACCGCACCTCTGGCGGGCGTCTGGAATCCGGCCGGCTGGCTGAAGCGGCGGGAACCGGTTCTGGCCATTCTGCTGATCGGGATGATGTTGCTGATCGGCCTGCGCGCGCCGGTCTTCCTCAGTCAGCGGAACCTGGATACGGTCCTGACCGACAGCACCATCCTGGTCATGCTCGCCGCCGGACAGATGCTGGTCATCATGACGCGCGGAATCGACCTGTCCGTCGCCGCCAATCTGGCGCTGTCGGGCATGGTGGCGGCGTTGATTCAGCTGCAGTTCCCCGGCGTGCCGATCGGCTTTCTGATCGCTGCGGCCATGCTGGTCGGGCTGACATTGGGCGCTTTCAACGGCCTTCTGGTCGCCTATGTCCGGATTCCACCGATCGTGGTGACACTGGGGACGATGTCGATCTATCGCGGGCTGATTTTCGTGGTGTCCGGCGGCGGCTGGGTCACCTCGAACCAGATGACCGACATCTTCCTCAACCTGCCCCGCATGCGCTTTCTCGGCCTGACCAGCATGGTCTGGTGCGCGGTGGTGGTCGTGGCCCTGGTCTACGTCTTCCTGCGCCACACCCGCTATGGCCGCGAGCTTTATGCCGTCGGCGGCAATCCGGTGGCGGCGCGCTATCTGGGCATCGACCTGCCGGCGCGCCAGTTCATGGTCTATTGCCTCTCCGGCCTGATCGCCGGATTGTGCGGCTATCTTTGGGTGGCGCGCTATGCAATCGCCTATACCGAACTGGCAATGGCGTTCGAACTGCAGGTGGTCGCGGCCTGCGTCATCGGCGGCATCAGCATCGCCGGCGGCATCGGCACCCTGGGCGGCGCCGTATTGGGGGCATTGTTCCTGTCGGTGATCTACAACGCCCTGCCGGTCATCAACGTGTCGCCGTTCTGGCAGATGGCGATCGCCGGCATCGTGATCCTTGTCGCCGTAGCGATCAATGCCCGCGACGAAGCATCCGGAACCAGGAGAATCCTTCGGGAAAGCCATGCGGGTTCCGGTAAGGGGGAGAGACCATCGCCATGACGTCACGGCACACAGCCATACCGGACCGCCCGCCCTGGACCGTCGGCGATTTCCTGCTGCGATGGGAAGTGATGCTGATCGGGCTGCTGGCGGTGGTGGTGACGGCCAACAGCCTGATATCGCCCTATTTTCTCAACATGTACAGTCTGGCCGACAGCACGTTCAATTTCTCGGAGAAGGCCATCATCGCCCTGTCCATGGCGCTGGTGATCATCTGCCGCGACATCGATCTGTCGGTCGCGGCGATCATCGCCCTGGCGTCCACGGCAATGGGGTTGGCGGCTGAAGCCGGTGCCGGTGTGCCCATGCTGGCGGTGATCGGCATTGTAGTGGGGATCATCGCCGGCGGGGTGAATGGCGCGATCGTCACCCGCTTCGCGGTGCCGGCGATCGTCGTCACAATCGGCACGATGTCGCTCTACCGTGGCATCTCCTATATCGTCCTGGGCGATACCTCGCTGTCGGAATACCCTGCCGATTTCTGGGTGCTGGGCCAGGGCTATGCGTTCGGTCTGATCCCTTACGAGTTCATCATCTTTCTGGTCCTGGCGGCGATCATGGCGTTCGTGCTTCACGGGACCGTGATCGGCCGGAACATCTATGCAATCGGCAACAACCCCACAGCCGCACAATTCTCCGGCATCCCCGTCGACCGCTATCGCTTCTGCCTGTTTACCCTCAACGGCGCCTTTGCCGGGCTGTCGGCGGTACTGCTGACCTCGCGCATCGGCAGCACCCGGCCCAATATCGCGCTGGGCTGGGAGCTGGAAGTCGTCACGGTCGTCGTGCTGGGTGGCGTCAGCATCCTCGGCGGTTCGGGCACGATCCCCGGCGTCGTGCTGGCTGTGCTGGTGCTGGGCATGTTCACCTTCGGGCTGGGCCTGATCAATGTGCCGGGCATCGTCATGTCGATCTTCATCGGCCTGCTGCTGATCGGCGCCATCGCGCTGCCCATCCTGCTGCGCCGCGCGATGGAGCGCCTGCGCAGCCACTCATGAGTTCCGGGACCGAGATCATGGAACAGATCGCCTTCAAGATGCATCTGAACCCCGGCCAATCGGCGGCATACAAGCGCCGTCACGATGCCATCTGGCCGGAACTGGCGAAGGCGCTGCGCGATGCCGGCGTCCGTGACTATTCGATCTTTCTGGACGAGGAAACGAACACACTGTTTGCCGTGTTGAAGCGTGAGGACGGCCATACCATGGACGCCTTGCCGGAAACCGCGATCATGAAACAGTGGTGGGCGCATATGGCCGATATCATGGCGACCAATGACGACAACAGCCCTGTTCAGTCGCCGTTGACCCGGGTTTTTCACCTGCCATGACAGCCTACGCTGGCCCCATACGGCGCCCGGCCGTGCTGGACATCGGCAAGACCAACGTCAAGCTGGTCGTCCTTGACGCCGCCGGGAGAACCGAGTGGCAGGACGAAACGGCAAACACCGTGTTGCCGGGCCCGCCCTATCCGCATTTCGACATCGACGGCATCTGGCACTGGGTCCTTGATGCACTGTCGCGCGCCGGCCGGGACCATGCGATCGACGCCATCCTGCCCGTCACGCATGGGGCGGCGGCGGTACCGGTCGACAGCGGCGGCGAAGCGCTGCCGGCGCTGGACTATGAATATGACGGTCCGGAGGGTGACGCGGAGTACGACCGCATCCGGCCTTCCTTTGCCGAAACACTGTCGCCCGCCCTGCCTGGCGGCCTGAATATCGGACGTCAGTTGCATTGGCTGAAGACCGCCCATCCGGCGCTCTGGTCGAAGGCGGCCGCGGTCCTGCTGTATCCGCAGTACTGGTGCCGGCGCCTGGGGGGCCGCGCTGTCTCGGAATTCACTTCAATCGGGTGCCACACCGATTTGTGGGTCCCGGCCCGGGGTGAATTCTCCTCGCTGGCCCGGGCCGAGGGTTGGGATGCGCTATTCCCGCCCTTCGAACCGGCCGGAGCAGACCTTGGGCCGATCGGCGCCGATATCGCCAGGCATACCGGCCTGATGCCGGATTGCCGCGTACTGAACGGCCTGCACGACAGCAACGCCTCTTATCTGCGCTATCTTTCGACCCGGTCACGGCCGTTCACGGTGCTGTCGACCGGCACCTGGATCATTACCATGTCGGGCATGGAATCGGGCGAACCGCCGCCCCTGGACCCGAAGCGCGATACGCTCGCCAATGTCGATGTCAACGGCAAGCCCGTGCCATGCGCCCGGTTCATGGGGGGCCGGGAATACGCCGCGATCTCCCCGACCAAGGATGTCGCCGCCACCATCCAGGACATTCAGACTCTCATTGATTCCGGAACCATGGCGCTGCCGAGCCTGGCCGGGCACAGCGGCCCGTTTCCGCATGCCAAAGGACGGATCGCCAATCCGCCGGACTCCGATGCCGGACGGACGGCCCTCGCCGCCCTTTATTGCGCGTCGATGACCCGAACCTGCATTGAACTGGTCGACGGTCGGGGCGACATCGTCGTTGACGGACCGTTCGCACGCAACGGACTCTATTGTGGAATTGTGGCTGCCCTGTTTCCAGACCGACGTGTCATTCCAGCGGTTCCAGGCGTAGGCACGGCGGCGGGGGTGGCAACCCTGATCATGAATGCGGGGAAATCTGATGCCGACCAATCGCCAGTGTCACCCCTGCCCCTGATCGACCTTGACGCGTATTCGAGGGCCTGGTGTCACGAACTGAAATCGGAGCTTCCTGAATTGTAACTGCGCGGGCATAGCGCCACCCTCATTTGGCAACGCGGCGCCGTTGTTGCCCGGCACCGCGCATTTGCCCTGCGTCAGACTTCCTCAGGTCGGACGGATGCCGCGAATACGTTCGTTCCGGCGGCGCAGCAGTTCAAGGGTGGTCAACAGCAGCACCGAGATCAGCACCAGCAATGTTGCAACGGCCAGGATCGTCGGGCTGATCGACTCCCGAATACCAGACCACATCTCGCGGGGGATCGTTCGCTGCTCGACACCTGCAACAAAGAGCACGACAACGATTTCGTCAAAGGATGTGATAAAGGCGAACAGGGCACCGCTGATCACGCCGGGCGTTATCAAGGGGAGGATGATCTTGAAGAACGTCGTTGTCTGATTTGCGCCAAGGCTGGCCGATGCCCGGATCAGGCTCTGATCGAAGCCGGACAATGTCGCCGTCACCGTGATTACGACGAATGGCGTCCCCAATGCGGCGTGGGCGAGAATGACGCCAAGAAAGCTCTGAGCCAGACCGACCGATGAATAGAAAAAGAACATGCCAGCCGCCGAGATGATCAGCGGAACGATCATCGGTGAAATCAGGACACCCATCAGCAGGCCACGATAGGGCATGTGGCTGCGCGACAGGCCCAGCGCGGCAATGGTTCCCAACGTCGTCGCTATGAATGTCGATGCAACGCCGATGATCAGAGAGTTCCTGATGGAGGACATCCAGCGCTCGCTGCCGAAGAAGTCCTGATACCACCGCAGAGAGTATCCTTCCGGGTTCAGCGTGAGCATCTCGCGGGTATAGGTGAAATACGGCTCGGCATTGAAGGACAGCGGGATGATCACGATGATCGGCATCATCAGGAAGAAGAAGACCAGCCCGCAAATCACGAGATAGGAATAATGCCAAACCCGTTCGATCGGCGACGTATAGGACGGAAGTGCCATGATGTTGTTCCTATTCTCTCGCTCAACCGAATTTCAGCTTTTCCACACCGACGAGCCGGTTGAAGAGCCAGTAAAGGATCAGGACGCCGGCCAGGAGGATCGAGCCCAACGCCGCTGCAAGCCCCCAGTTCAGGGATGACTGCATGTGGTGGGCGATCAGGTTCGAGATCAACTGCCCCGATTGTCCGCCGACCAGGGCCGGGGTGATGTAATAGCCGATGGAGATAATGAAGACGAGAATGGCCCCCGCCGCGATACCGGGCACGGTCTGCGGCACATAGACCCGCCAATAGGCCAGGAAAGGATGGGCACCCAGCGAACAGGCAGCCCGCATATAGCTCGGCGGAATGGTTTTCATGACGCTGTAGAGCGGCAACACCATGAACGGCAACAGGATATGCGTCATCGCAATGACCGTCCCTGTCGCATTATAAACCATTTGAACGCGGTTATCGTCAGACAGCAAACCCAGTGAAACCAGTATCTCGTTGATGACGCCCTGTTGCTGAAGCAACACGATCCAGGCTGACGTTCGCACCAGCAGCGACGTCCAGAACGGCAGCAGCACGAAGATCATCAGTAGATTCGAGTATCGCATCGGCAACGTTGCCAGCAGATAGGCGATAGGGAATCCAAGCGCCAATGTCGTCAGTGTGATCGAGATGCTCAGAACGAGCGTCCGCCCGAACAATGGCAGATAAATTCTACGATTTTCGTCCTGAAATTGGACGCTGCCGTCTTCGCCGTAGCCCATATCGACCGCGGCAAGATAGTAACTCGCCGTAATCGGCGAGGCCTCGCGCTCGATGATCCGCCATGTTGATATTTCGCCCCAATTGGGATTGAGGTCGATCAGCGCTTCCTTGTAGGGCGGCTCAAGTTCATCGGCTCTACGCGCCGAACCGGAGAAAAGGCTTCTTGCACCGCTCATCTCGTAGTTCAGGCGAACAGCGACCTGTCCGATTGTCCGGTTCTCGCCGCCCACGATCAGATCGTCGACCATCGCAGCGTAGACCGCCTCGTCGGGCAGGCCGTCACCGTCCCAGGTTTCGATGGCTTCAACGGTATTGGGAAGGTATGTGACAAGGGCCGGATTGTCGACGCTGCGCCACAGCATCGAGGCAATCGGCAAAATAAAAGTAACGATGATAAATAGCAGCAGTGGTGTTACCAGGAAAAAAGCTGCCAGCTTCTTGCGCCGTTCCGCACGTTTGAGGCTGGATTTGAGCGGCACGCCGTCCGCCGTGACGAGCTTGGGTGCCGCGGCGCCATCGGCGACTTGATTTTCTGCGTGCTCTACCGTCGTCATCCGCTCAAAGCTCCGGCCTTAGGGGGCAGTCGTAACCTGGGTGATTTTTTAACGCTGGCCGGCCCGCATTTGCGGACCGGCCTCCGTCAAAGTAATACCGCGGAAGCGGACTACTGCAGCATCCAGTTGCTGAACCGTTCCCGCAGCTGGTCGCCATAATCCGCCCAGAAGTTGTTATCGAGCAGAATTGGCGCGAAGTAGTTATCGGGATTGGTCGGCATATGCTCGACCATATCGATACCCAGATCTTCGTGCTCACCAACCAGGTCCGCAGAGGACGCGCGCGCCGGACCGTACGAGATGTACTTGGCCTGGTCAGCCAGTCGCTGGGTGTCCGTCGCCCAATAGAGGTAGTCCATCACGGCGTCGAGGTTGGGCGTATCGAGCGGCACGACCCAGCCATCCCATTCCACGATCTGACCGTCCCAGATGATCGCGAAGGGCTGACCTTCGACTTCAGCGGCGTTGAAGATCCGGCCATTGTAGCCGGTCGCAAACGAAACTTCCTCGTCGGCGAGCAGCTGCGGCGCCTGGCTGCCTTCGGTCCAGAAGACCAGTTCGTCCTTGATCGTGTCGAGCTTGGCAAAGGCGCGATCGACGCCTTCGGGGGTCGCCAGGACATCGTAGATATCTTCGATCGCCACGCCGTCGGCATAAAGCGCCCACTCGAGATTGGCGGCAGGACGGTCCTGAATGGCGCGACGTCCCGGATAGTCTTCGACGTTGAAGAAATCATCGATCGAAGACGGCTGCGCATCTTCCGGGAACATGTCGGTGTTGTACGACATGATCGTCGAGTAGACGATCTGGGGAATGAAGCAGTCCCCCAGCGAGCCCGGCAGAAAATCTTCTGAAGCGGGGGTTCCGTCCGGCGCAGGCGCAAGCATCTCGTCGTGATCGATCTCCATCAGGAGACCTTCATCACAGGCCAGCTGCGCGTCGGACGGAAGCATGTCAACCAGATCCCAGGTGACGTTGCCTGCTTGCGACTGCGCACGCAGACCGGCAAGGGCATTGGCCGAGCTGTCGTCGTTGACGATCTCGATCTCCGGATTGGCTTCCATGTAGGGGTTATGGTATGCGCGCTGCTGGCTCTCGGAATAAGCACCGCCCCAGGAAACCACCGTCAGGCTCGTTTCCTGCGCATTGGCCGAACCGGCGCCGAGTGCCAGCAGTCCGCCAGCCGCAAGAACTGTCGTCGAAAGTGCGATTGATCGCATTAATAAAGCCTCCTCATTGATTTTCGTGAGCGGGTATCGCGCATTCGATCCCCGCCCGGCTGCTCGGCCGCGGACACATTGGTGCCCGCCATATACAGCCTACCGCAGTCTTCTCCCGCTTACCGATCGGCTGATCCGAACAACCTACCCGACCTGTCGAGTGACAGAGGCGAGTCAGCCGTCCAGCGCGCGGCAATCTTCGAGAGACCACCCAACATCGATGGTATCACCGACCGTCAACCTTGCGTGGCGGCTGGCGTTCGGCACCTTGACAATGAAATCGTCGTTTCCACAAACGGAGACGCGGGTTCTTATATGATCGCCCAAATAGATCAGTTCCTTGACACGAGCCGGCACGACATTTGGATAGGTACCAGCCTCCGGCGCGATCTCGACCCGCTCTGGCCGCAACGACAACGTCGTCCGATCACCCTTCTTGTCAACATTGACCTTGAGGGCTCTGATCGCCGTCCCGTCGGCAAGCCGAACCACGCACTCATCGCCGTTGATCTCAGCCACGGTTCCGTGAAACCGGTTGTTCTCGCCGATAAAGGCAGCACAGAAAGCATTCATCGGACGCTCGTACAGATCTTCGGGCGGCGCCAACTGCTGCACGATACCGTCGTCGAAAACCGCAATGCGGTTCGACATCGTCAGAGCTTCGGTCTGGTCGTGCGTCACATACACGACCGTGACGCCAAGGCTTTCATGGATGTGCTTGATCTCGTACTGCATCTGCTCACGCAGAGTCTTGTCGAGCGCGCCCAGCGGCTCGTCCATCAGCACCAGATCGGGTTCAAAGACCAGAGCACGGGCGACCGCGACCCGCTGTTGCTGTCCGCCCGATAGCTGAGCGGGTCGACGCCCGCCCATTTCCCCGAGCTCGACCATATCGAGCGCACGCTTCACCTTTTCGGCGGTCGTGGCCTTGTCCATCTTCCGGACTTGCAGAGGGAAAGCAAGATTTTCGGCGACTGTCATATGCGGAAACAGGGCATAGTTCTGGAACACCATGCCAATGCCCCGCTTGTGCGGTGCCACGGAATTGATCGCACTTCCGTTCAGGACAATGTCGCCAAATGTCGCCGACTCGAATCCGGCGAGCATCATAAGGCATGTCGTCTTACCGGATCCGGACGGCCCCAGCATTGTCAGGAACTCGCCCCGCGCGATCGAGAGGTTCAGGTTTTTGACGACAAGTGTTTCGCCGTCATAACTTTTCTGAACATTACGGAATTCGACAAATCCATCGTCCGTTTCAGGCATGCAGCCGCTCTCTTCTAGTTATTGCCCAGCCGGTAGCCGGAGAGGACCACAATAGGATTGCACCCTCGCCGCCCTGTTCAACCACGCCGTTCATCCAGCATTTGATCGATTAAATGACCGCAGCCACCTTATGTCAAAGCAAAAATTGATACGGTCCGACCCGGACGCTGCCGAGAGGCCGTCATGGCGGCCAAATATCGGACAGCATTGTTGTACCGTTTACGGGATACACCGCGCCGAATCGGGGAGTTTAGAACTGATTCATAGTGAATAATACGGATACTGGGCAAAAAACTTCGTGCTCAAACCATGAACCATTTCCTTTCATGGGTAATGATGCTGTGCATTTTTTGCCACCCGGTCGTTCCAGCTACGGCAGTCGGCTTCAGATGACACCCTGCGCCAGCTGCGGTCAGTAGCATTTATCTCAATCACTAGTCTCGAAAGCAAGATGATACGCGGATTTGCCGGCATTCACCGTTATACGCTCGCGATTCACGTGCATGAGGCTTCCCCGTATCAGGCGAGCCGGTAGAACCGGGAAGCGGACTCCGACAGGACAGCGCGGCGCTCGCTCTCTGACAGTTTCGCCAGATATTCCTTAATAACGGCAGCCCACTGCGGGTAGGTTGTCGCCAGTGTACAAACTGGCCAGTCGCTGCCGAACATAAGGCGGTCGGGTCCGAACGTTTCAAGCGCGACGTCCAGGCAGGGGTCAAGATTGGCGACCGTCCAGTCGCTCCCAGCCTCGGTTGCCAGGCCGGAGAGTTTCGCAAATACATGATCCATGGCCGCGAGGGCTCGCATCTGACGCCGCCATTCCCGCAGATCGCCGCTGGCAATTGGCGGCTTGCCCAGATGATCGAGAACCATGGGAATATCGGGACATTTGGCGGCGAAACCGAGGGCGGCATCGAATTGGCTCGCCCGGATGCAGATGTCGAAGGACAACGAATAGCGACCGAGTAACTTCACGCCCGAAATGAATTCTTCCCGAAGGCAGAAATCGGGATCCGGCTCATCCTGGATGAGGCGCCGCACGCCGCGCACCAGAGGTATTTCGGCCAACCGATCAAGGGTCGGTGCGGCGTCGTCGCCAGCTTCCAACGGCGCCCACGCGACGATTCCGCGAATCGGCATTCCCTGCGCCGCCAGGCCGGATACCCAGTGGACCTCCTCGACGGACTGATCGCGGCGGCATTCCGCCTGAACGAAAACGGCACTTTCGACACCGGCCTCGCGCATGAGCGGCATCGCTTCCGCTGGAAGATGCGGCCTGTTGATCGGCGGCACTGCGGCAAGCCAGCCATAGTCCAGATGATCCGTGTCCCAAAGGTGAAGATGCGAATCGATGATGTCCGCCGTCATGCCGGGCCTCCCTGCTGCCTGATCCGGTTTCTTCGAACCGCGGGCACCAGAGTACACCATCCCGGGCCGGCATTGCGAGACGCCCGGTTCTGCCCTGCCCGGCCCTACCCTGCCGCTGGCATGGGCGAATGCAGCGGATCCTGAAGCAGATCGCAACTTCTCGCCGGCGTCCCCGGATGTTGCGGTACCGTTCGGTTACGCCAGACCGGGAGGCGCTGCCTGCCTAACGGTGCGCGCAGCCCGACTGGGTGCAACTGTCGAGGATCGCCTGCCGCACCTCCGGTAACCGATCCATACCGCGGGGATAGCGCAAACGCAGGACGGGAACCGTGGTTGCTGTTCGGGCGAGAAGATTCAGCCGCCGTTTCTGCCACCCCAATGCGTCAACCCAATCGACAGCGAAGGAATTGCCCAGCAAATACGCCAGGACCTCGCGCGTGGACAGGCGCTCCATCTCGACCTGTTGGCTGTCATCAGCAATCATTTCCGGCACGAAAAGGCGCGCCACACGCACCGCCCGATCGTGAAAGGCTCCCAGTCGCTGTGGGCAGACATCGATGCGGCGCTTGGTGAAGGCCGGATGAACTGTTTCCGCATCGCTCCAGTCGGCCAGGAAATGGTCCGCTACGTCGGGCCACATCCGCATTTGCGGGAAACCGGGATGACCTACCACGCCTCCGGCCGTCGCTTCGAGCGGCAGGATGTCGTCGGTCAGCAGTGGGCAGTCCGTCTGCATCAGGCTGGCGGCGAGCGACGTCTTACCGCCCTTGTTGCTGGCCAGAAACCCGATGCAGGCGTCGCCGATCACAACCGCCGAGGCGTGCAGCGCGATCACCCCCCGGCGTTCCAGCCAGACCGAGAATACGTCGCCGAGCAGTTGAATCTCGACGAGGTAGTCGGAGGTCGGATGGCGCCGATGCGTGACGATGCGGTCAAGATAAAGAAAATGGTCGGCCGACTCCGGGTAGTTGAGTACCAGCACCTCGTCCGGGGTGCCGGCACGCAATACATAGATGCGAAAGAATGGCACGCTGTCACCCGGACGAATTGGACTGACATATACCGGCAACTGCGCATCGGGGTCGAAGTCCTCCGGCGCCTCGCGGACGCGGGCGAAGACAAGATCAGGCGCACCATCGCCCTTCGACAGGCGATTCCGGAAGGGAAAGTCGCTCGCCATGGTGAGGCCATACAGTCGATGGCGTCGCAGTGACGGCGCCGCGACCGCCCTTGAACCTCGATCAATCGTCACCGTCTTGTCTCCGCTGCAGAAGCCCCTTGCCGAACAGGGTTTCGGCAAGGGCCTGGAGGTCGCGGCCGAGGGTGGCGTCGTCTACATCATAAGCCGCGCGCAAGACGGCAAGGGCGGGTCTGGTGTCGCCGGTTGTCACCAGGGCCCGCCACATGTCGGCCCCGACATTATCGAGTGCATGGGTGCGCCCCGAACTGGCCTCGCCGACAAGAATGGTGTCGCCAAAATCGGCATAAAGCACGCCCTTGCCGACAACGATGGGGCCCGTGTCGTCCTTGTTCACCTGGATCCGCGCGGCATCGGGATCCCAGCCAATCCGGTTCTTGAGGCAAAGCTCGGGTGGCAGGAGATTCCAGTGCTTCTCCCGTCGGCTGGTCACCGGATTCCAGAATCCGACATCCGGTTCGTTCCAGGCAAAGCCGAAGGGGGGGTACTGACCGCACCAGTAGCCGCCATCGCCGCCTCTTTGCCGCTGGAATTCCAGCCAGTCCGCATATCCTGCACCTTGCCGGACGGGCGCTTCGTCCTCCAGGTCATTTGCACTCAGGCAATCCAGCACGCGCGGCTCCCGCTCAACGATCGCGCGGCGCAATGCCGGTGGGGAATAAAGTGGTGTGAAGATGATGTTGTCGCTTGCAAGCCTGGGCAAGAAGCCTTTGAATCGGGCGCCGCTCAGGGCGCAGTCATCGACGACGACCAGCGGGACCTGAGGCGAGTTGGGGGCCGAGTCGGGGAGCGTAAAGCGTTCGGCGGGCAGGTCGAGAGCATAGGCCAGCATTCCAAGGACGATGTGCCCGCCTCGCGGAATCGCGGCATACTGAAATTCATCCCGGGCAGCGCTTCCGAAACGCGCCTGCAGTAGAGAGGCCAGGTGCAGGCAGTCAGCTTGCGCCTGATCATAGCCGACATGGTGAAGCCTCGGCAGGTCATCCTGGATGCGGTGAAGCAGGTACTGCAGCCGCACCTCATCCGAATCATCGAAGTACCCGGCTACGGCGATGCGTGCTTCCGGTTCGGTCCGTACAATGAGGACCGCTTCGCGAAATTCACGCCAGACAGAGCTGCTCGCCAGCGCGCGGGCAATCGACTCTGCGTCTCGCGCGCTTAAAAAATTATCGAAGCTGACTCTTTCTGTTCCTGGCGGGACATGATCACATGAACCAGCCAGGAAAACAAATCTGCCTGCCTTCATCCGACGCGGTCACCGGGAGCCTTCTCCTTGTCAACGTGCCGGACCCGGCAGCATGACTGAACCACCCATAGGCCGACCACGTACCGTATCCGAGCCAGGGTTCGTAAGACCGACTCGAGTCAGTTCCTTCGCTGTCCCAAGATCTTCAAGGACGGGACGGTGATATGGCTTTTTAGGTGGGTTCATTGCATTGCCCTCGTTTCATAGTCCAAAACACGACCGAAGGATTGGCCTGCAGTCTTGGGAGGACAATCCGCTTACTACAACAGATTGGTTAACATACACACGCCTATCAAGCAAGAACAATAGCGCATTCACCGAAAAATTGTATTTACTGGAGAATCTATCGCCTTGGATGGATATGACGCTGTCATTACCGATTTCGTTGACAGAAGCGCCGATCGCAGCGACAAAAAGATATGGATGCAATTACGGTCCGATCGGTTGTTGAAGCAAAGCCGGAGCCGCTGGCGGCGCCGCTGGCCGAAGGGCTTGTAATCTTACAGGTTGAGACTGACCGCTACTACAACCTGAATGAACTGGGAACCGAGGTCTGGGGGCTGATTCAGAAGCCCACGACGGTCAACGAGATCGTCGATAATATCACCTCGACCCATGACGTCGACGCCGAGCGCTGCGAAGCCGACATCGTCTCGCTTCTGCAAGACATGGCGCGCGCACGACTGATCACGGTGCGCTGAAATGCGGATGGCCGGAGACAAGCACGAGCTGGACCGTCGGCTCACCCCAGGCGGTGCAAGCACACGTACGGGACGTCGCATGAACCGGGCAGCATCTTCGTGGCAACAAAGGATCTTGCGCTTTCTGCGCTCTCCGGCAAATGAGCGCCGGCTGTTTCTGCGTGCGGTGCCGATCCTGGCGGCCGTGCGCATCGCCCTGTGGCTCGTGCCGCTAAAAACCGCGTTGCGGCTGACCTGTCGGGCGCGGGATCGGCGTGGTCTGTCCCGCGCTGACGGGCCGGGGGTTCACGACCTGGCGCAGGCGGTCCAGCGTGCAGGCCGTGTGATCCCCAAGGCCAACTGCCTTCCCCAAGCCTTGGCCAGCCAGATTATGCTTGGCCGCGCGGGCCATGAGAGCGAGGTGCGGATCGGGATCCGTCAGGACCCTGAGCGTGGCTTCGAGGCACATGCCTGGATTGAGCATCGGGGCGAAGTCGTGGTGGGCGAACTTCCGGACATGGCGCGGTTCACACCGATGCCCTCGCTGGAGCGATATCTCGGACGACACGTTCCCCGGTGAGTGGAGTCTGCGGAATCCTCAACCTTCAAGGCGGACCGGCCAACCGGACCTCGCTGCAGGCCATGCTCGATGCCGGATCGCATCGCGGCCCCGACGGCGCCGGAAACTGGGTCGGAGACAGTGTCGCTCTCGGTCATTTGGCGCTTCATGTCACGCCAGAGGACCGGGCCCCCCAGCCACTAGTGGAAGGCGGGCTGGTTATTGCCGCCGATGCGCGGATCGACAATCGCCAGGACCTGCTGAATGCATCGACGGTGGACGGAGGAGAGGCTGCCGGCAGTGCGCGTCTCATCCTGTCGGCCTATCGCCGCTGGGGGCGCGCCTGCGTCGACCATCTGATCGGCGATTTCGCCTTTGGCATCTGGGATCGCACCGAGCGACGCCTGCTTCTGGCGCGAGATCCGATGTCATCGCGCCCGCTCTATTACCGGCTGACCGATCACCAATTGATTTTTGCGAGCGAAATCGCCCAGATCCTTGCCGTCCGGGGCGTTCCAGCCGAGCTTGACGAACTTATGGTCGCAGCGCATTTGACCGCCCAGCCGGTGGCGCTGGATCGGACCTTCTATCGCGGTATCGCGCAGTTGCCCCCGGGCCATGCCCTAACGATCCAGCAGGGACGAACGCGGGTCTGGCGATACTGGGACGTCGAGGCCGGCCGCCGGATCCGCTATCGCAACGCCAGCGAATACACCGATCACTTCCGCGAGCTTTTCAAGGAGGCGGTCTGCTGCCGGCTGCGTGGTGACCGTCCTGTTGGCTTGATGCTGAGCGGGGGCGTGGATTCCGGCTCAGTCGCGGCAACGGCCGGCTGGCTACTGGAGAATGATCCGGCGGGCCTTGGTGAATTCCGCACTTATTCCCATGCGTTCGAGCGTCTGGCGCAATGTGACGAGCGTCACGTCAGTCGCCTGATTACTGATCGCTATCGCCTCCCCGCGACCAACGTTCCGGCTGATGATGCATTTCCGCTTGCGGACCACCCCGAAAACGGGCCAACACCAGACGCGCCCACGACATTGATATTTCGCCCACTTAATGATCGCGTGCTTTCTCGCGCGCGCGCAGATGGCGTCGCGACGATGATCACCGGTTTCCGTGGTGATCTCCTGGTGGGGGTATACTACGATGCCCTAAGCTTCTTGACAGCAGGACTGTGGCAGGATCTTTCGATGGTGCTGAAACCCGACCGCCGAACATGGCGTCGGTTCCCGAAATCGGTCACCAAGCACTTGCTCTTGCCGGCGCTGATGTCATGGGGACCAAGCGGGCTCCAGGCACCGATACAGCGATGGTTTTGGCATCGAATGATCGGCCGACCCAAGGTGCCGCCATATCCGGACTGGCTCCGCTCCGAATTCGCCGAGCGGGCCGGTCTGGCGAAACAACTGGCATCCGTGGAAGCACCAACCTCGGTTCGAAACGCCTCGGTGCGCCGGCGTTATCAGACTATCTTCGATCCTCTTTATGCTTTCACCATGGTCGATTTCGAGCGCAACCATGCGCGACACGGCCTGCTACATGCCGATCCGTGGAGCGATCGACGCCTTGTTGAATTCGTGCTGGCCATTCCGCAGGAAGAACTGAACCGACCGAGCGGTTACAAGCGCTTGGCCCGGGACGCCATGAAAGGCATGATGCCGGAAGACGCAAGGCAGAAGCTGGACAAGGTGTCGCTGGGTCCGCTTTCGCAATACGCCCTGCAGATCGGAGCGCGCGACACGATCACCCATCTGATCACCGACTCTCAGGTCGCTGCCCGCGGCTTTGTCGACGACGCCAAGCTGCAAGCCCTGTATGAAGCGGCCTCCCGCGGCGGGAGCACGACGGGTCTATGGGAGATTCTTTGCCTCGAAGTCTGGCTGCGCCGGTATTGGACCTGACGTTTCCAGCCCCTGCGCATCGCTTAAGGGTTCGCAGAGCGGAACGGCCGGGCCTGTCGCTCGAAGAGTTGCGCATAACGGCCCTGCCGGGCGACCAGGGCCTCGTGGGTGCCGTGCTCCAGGACCTTGCCATCACTGAGCATGTAGATGGTGTCGGCCATGCGAATGGTGGACAGCCGGTGCGAGATGATCAGCGCCCCCCGGCCTTCCAGCCTGGCGCGAAAATTGTCGAAAAGCTCGGCTTCGGCACGCGGGTCGACGGCGCTGGTGGGTTCGTCCATGATGATGAATTCGGAATGCGGGAAGAACGCCCGCGACAGCGCGACGCGTTGCCATTGCCCGAGACTGAGTTCGTGACCGTCGTCGAAGAGTTTGGTCAACGGAGTTTCCAGCCCTTTCGGAAGCCGCCGGATGAAGTCGCTGCCCCCGCCCAGATCGGCGGCGTGCGCTATTCTCGGATCGCCACCTTCGACGGTGATATCACCGAAGCGAATATTTTCACCGACCGTTTCGGCGTAGCGTGCGTAATCCTGGAAGATGACGCTGAATATCCGCCGGTATTCGACCGGATCGAACTCGCGGATATCGACGCCATCCAGCGTTATGCTGCCCTCGGTGGGATCATAGAGGCGGCAGAGCAGCTTGATCAGCGAGGTCTTTCCCGAGCCGTTCTCGCCGACGATGGCCGTGATCTTTCCCGCCTGCAGTTCGAAATCCACGCTGGAAAGGGCGGGGGTCTCGGTGGCCGGATAAGTGAAGGTGACCCCGTGAAAGCGTATACCTTGGCGAATTGGGTGCGGTAGCAGCGCCGGCTGTGCCGGCGTCGTGATTTCGGGGCTGACCTCGAAGAAACTGAAAAGATGCGACAGGTAGAGCTGGTGGTCGTAGGTCCCCGACAATGCCGTGACAAATTCGCGTCCGCTGGCTTCGGCGCGCCGGAAAAGCAGCAGGAAAAGCACAAGATCGCCCAGCCCTGTCGTTCCTTCGATCACGCGCAACACCAGCCATGTCGTGGCACCGAAGAAGACCAGCGCCGCAGCCGCCGCAGCGCCGACCTCGGCCACCATTTTGCGCTTTTCGATGGATAGCTGTTCCGAACGGATCTGGCGGCGCAGGCGACTGTAGCGGTCGCGCAGCTCGCCCCCGAGCCGGCCTATACGCAGTTCCTTGGCGTGTTCGGCCGACGTCAGCAGCCAGTCCAGATACTCGGCGCGGCGTTCCATCTGCGCACGGCGATGCCGCCACAGATGGAGCAGACGCGTGAAATGCATCCGCACCACCAGGGCCGCCGCCATGCTTACCACAATAATCGGGACCAGCCGCCAGTCCAGCGCCGCCATCAGGACGAGAATTGCTACGAGAAAGAGCACACTGCGGAGAAGCTGCGAAAGGGTGGTGATGACCATCGCCGGCCGCTGGCTTCCGGCCGCACGGGCGCGCTGCAGTGAGTCGTAGTATTGCGGATTTTCGTAGAACGATAGGTCTACCTGGATGGCGCGTTCGTGGATCAAGCGGTCGACGTAGTCCGCAACCTCCATGCCTTGCCGCTGACCCGCATAGTCGCCGAGGCGCTGAAAGGCGACGGCCAGCACCATCATCAGGCCGATCAACCCGAGATACAGGAATATCTGCGCCGGATTCGCGATGCTGCCCCCCTCCCCGAGTTGCTCGGAGACGACATCGACCAGCAGCTTGACGAAATAGAGCAGCGCGATCCCGAAGACCGCCTCGGCAACTAACAGGACGGCCACGACGAGGCTCAGGCCACGGCTGCTGAAACGCAAGAGGTCGTAAAGCTTGCGCCACAGGCTCAGGCTCTGGCGCGCTCGGGCAGTGAGGGTCATTGCCGTCGAGCCCGTTGCAGCCGTTGAATAGCGTAGCGGGGAATCCGGTAACCGGTCGCCAGCGCATAGCGTAGTCGACGCAGCCTGAACCCCCCTGGCAAGGCGCGGAAATCCGCGTAACTCGGCCTGAACTTCTTCAACAACGTCAATTGCAGGAAGCGCCAGCGCGACACCGGCATTCTCTGCCATTCGAAGGAGAAGGCATTCAGGACTTGTCCCTGACGCATCTGCGCCTCGAGTTCGTCATCGCCGGCAAGGCCGTCGACGCAGGCGCGCAGCAGATCGCCGCCGGGCGTCGCGCGATCGAGATCGGCCGGGTGAAGCGCGTTCGATGCCAGTTCGTGGAATTCGAGCGTCGCGGCGACCGTGGTGTCGAGCTTTACGGCGCGCGCATAGTCCAGAACCGCGCCCCGGTCGAATTCGGGATGCGCACAGATCGCGTCGAGATCGGCGAGCCAGTTGAGCTTGCTCCACAAGTGGCGTGTGTGGTGATAGCAGATGAAGGTAATATGCGGGGCATCCGGCAACACCTTGATGCGGTGGTTCCGGGTCGCCGTTTCCTGTGCATCGCGCAGAAGATCGTCGGTGCGGAACAGCTTCGTGTGCTGGTCGATCTCTCCATGGATTTCCACCAGTAATCCCTGCGGCATCAGCACGCTCGGGACCGGGTTCATATACACGAACTCTGCGAGCTTATCCTCGGTGCTCAAGTCAAATTCAGTGTCCGGTTCGTCTTTCAGAAAGACTGTGCAGCCCTGATTGATCGCGCAAAGCAGCATCTCGGGCAGGCGATCGGGCGGCACCAGAATGTCGACATCCCGGAACATTCGCAGTGCCGGGTCCGGATAGAAACGGGCCGCCAGGGCGCGGCCCTTCAAATATGCATAGGGCACGCCCGATGCGAGGACGCAGCGTTCGTGGAACCAGTCGAAGGCCGCGTGCCAGCGGAGCATTCCCGACGTCCCGAGCAGAGCAAGGGGGCGCATGATCGCCAATACGTCGTCGGTAGGCGCGCCACGCCCCAGCGCGGCAAGGTTCTGGTAGACCAGGGGCAGGACGTATTTGCGCCATGCGGTGTCGACGAGTGCCTGCCAATCAACAACCTGCCGAACAAGCACGCGCGCGCGTTCCTGCTGCGCGGCCGACAGGGCGGGGCGCGACAGCAAAAGCAGAAGTCGCACCTCGGAGGGCAGGAGAACCGGATGGATCAGGGCGAGAGCAGACGCCTGGGTCATGAAAGCTCGCTGGTATCGCGAAAAGCAAGCATGGCGCTGTAACCCGATACCTGACCGAAACCAAAGCGGGTAAATGTTAATGAAATCGCGGCTTTGAGGCAAGACGCATCACACGGGGTGTCGATAACCCGTGACCAGGCGTTGGCGGTCGCCGCATCTGCCCGGCTGGCGCGAACACGGCGTGCACCGGTTGACGGGCACACCGGATAAGTCCGCCGAACCACGTTCAGGTTCATTGAACCGGAACGCAGTCCGTAACCTAAAAGTCAAATGATTGAAAATCTTGGTGGGCCCGGAGGGACTCGAACCCCCAACCAGACCGTTATGAGCGGCCGGCTCTAACCAGTTGAGCTACAGGCCCCAACCGTTGCGAAGGGTTAGCCTTCCCGGTCGTTCGCGTCAACGATCAATTGCCGCTGTCGCGCCACCGATGCCAGGGCCGATGGCACGGCAGCCCTAGTCGTCGGTCTGGCGGAGAGAAACTATATAAGCTACAAGATCGGCTTTTTCCCGTTCATACAGGACATCCGTCGGCATATCGATCGGAGCGCCGAGGCTGTAGACCGGGTGGGTCTCATCCATGAAGTCCAGAAGCGAACTTCGCGTCGTGTCCGGTCTGTTTGCCACGGCAACAAAGGCCGGCGCTCCGGCCTCGACACCCGGCGCCGTAGCGTCAACCTGGTGACACGACGAACACCAGCGCTGCGCGGTGAACCGGCCCTGAACGACACTGCCGGTCATCGCGTGCGCGTCTTCTTCTGCGCCAGAACTGGCGACGTCCCCGGTTCCAGCGGAATCACTGCACGCCGCAACAAGCGACAGAGCCAGAAACACGACGCAACCTTTCACCGGGCGCGAATTCACGGCATCACGGCCGAAACCGGGCTTCAGCGCCATCCCTTTAGCTGCCATCTATCTTTTGTCCTGCCACTGAAATGCTGCGAAAATATCCCGTGAACGAGGGGCCGACGCCACCCGGCGCCAACAACCGCCCCCAGCGCCTCAGGTATCCAGAAACGAGCGCAGCTTACGCGACCGTGAGGGATGCTTCAACTTGCGCAGGGCCTTGGCTTCGATCTGCCGGATACGCTCCCGGGTCACCGAGAACTGCTGCCCGACCTCTTCCAAGGTATGGTCGGTGTTCATCCCGATGCCGAAGCGCATGCGCAGAACCCGCTCCTCACGCGGGGTCAAGCTGGCCAGGACCCGCGTCGTGGTCTCGCGCAGATTGGACTGGATCGCAGCGTCCAAAGGCTGAACCGCGTTCTTGTCCTCGATGAAATCGCCAAGATAGCTGTCTTCCTCGTCCCCGATCGGCGTTTCAAGGCTGATGGGCTCCTTGGCGATCTTGAGCACCTTGCGGACTTTTTCCAGCGGCATCATCAGCCGCTCCGCCAGTTCTTCCGGCGTCGGCTCGCGGCCGATCTCGTGCAGCATCTGCCGGCTTGTCCGGACCAGCTTGTTGATCGTCTCGATCATGTGGACCGGGATACGGATCGTCCGCGCCTGATCGGCGATGGACCGGGTAATCGCCTGACGAATCCACCATGTCGCATAGGTCGAGAACTTGTAGCCACGCCGGTACTCGAACTTGTCAACCGCCTTCATCAGGCCGATATTTCCCTCCTGGATCAGATCCAGGAACTGCAGGCCGCGGTTCGTATATTTTTTCGCAATGGAAATCACGAGACGCAGGTTTGCCTCGACCATTTCCTTTTTCGCCCGGCCAGCTTCCTTTTCTCCCTTCTGGACGGTCGCGACGATGCGCCGGAACTCGGACACCGGCAGACCGGCCTGTTCGGACACGTCACGGATCGCGGATCGAATCACCTGCGCCTGCTCGCCGCTCCGATCGACGAACCGGCCCCAGCGCTTGTCCTTGGCCTTGACCCGCTCGACCCATGTCGGATCCAGCTCACGGCCGAAATATTCTTTCAGGAAATCGTCACGCGGAATCTTGGCGTCGGTCGCCAGGCGCATGAGCTTGCCCTCGTGCCCCACCAGCGTCCGATTGAGCACGTAGAGTTGCTCGACCAGTTGTTCGATACGGGCGTTGTTGAGACGCACGCCGTCCATCAGGCGAACGAGGTCCGATCGCTGCTTTTCGTATTTTGCGTCCGCTGTTTTGGGTGGTGGCTCGCCGCGCTGAAGATGAGACAGCCGCTGCTCTTGCAGCTTGTACATCTTGCCATACGTTTCCTCGATCTGGTCGAACGTTTCGAGGACCTGTGGCTTCAGCGCCTCTTCCATCGCCGATAGCGACATGCCCACGCCGTCGTCATCGAGGTCGTCTTCGTCGCCGTCATCGACCCTGGGCTCGTCATCATTCGATGCAGATGTGCCCGGTACCGCGCCTGATGCTTGCGTCGATGCGGCATTGCCGGACTGTCCGCCGCCGGTCCGGAGCGCCGAATGGACGGCCTGCCCGGCAATCGGGTTGGTTCCTGCCCCATCTCCGGATCGATCCGCATTCGGCTCGCCGTCAGCCGCTCCGGCGGCATCGGCGGTTTCCGATTGGCCCGTCCCCGACTGGCCCGCTCCGGCGCTATTGTCCGGCCCGTTTCCGCCATCAGGTCCGGCGCCATAGGTAGCGTCGAGATCGATGATATCGCGAAGCAGCAGTTTGCCTTCCTTGATGGCATTATGCCATTCGATGATGGCGCGAATGGTCAGCGGACTTTCGCAGATGCCGCCGATCATCATCTCGCGGCCAGCCTCGATCCGCTTGGCGATGGCGATCTCACCCTCGCGCGAAAGCAGCTCCACCGACCCCATTTCACGCAGATACATCCGAACGGGATCGTCCGTTCGACCGATCTCATCATCGTCCAGATTGCCTGATACGCGGGAATCGCCGTCCTTGTCGGCTTCCGGAGCCGCACTGGCGGAGTCGTCGGCCTCCTCCGGTTCGATCACATTGATCCCCATCTCCGACAGGGCCGCCATGACGTCTTCGATCTGCTCCGATGACGTCTGGTCGGGGGGAAGAACGGCGTTCAGCTCATCATACGTGATGTAGCCCCGTTCTTTGCCCTTGGAGATGATCTTCTTGATCGACTGGCCGACATTGTCCAGAAGCGGACCTTCACCAGCATCGTCGCGGGCTTCGTTCGTCTCCGCGGAATTCGTCGTCTTCGCCATATACTACTCGCAATTTCCGTCCGACAAACGGGACCGTCCGATCAGATTATCCTCGTCGAAAGCGACGATGGGCCGCGCGGCAACCCGCGCCATCCATTGCCTGTGTTCGGTCGCACTGGGCGCCGAAAACCTGCGACGAGGCCGGAACCCCCACTGAAACGTCGATGCCCGCAAACGACCCGGGTCGGCTGCGGGCATGGACGAAACGTGCAGAGGTCAACTCAATGGAACCATAGCCACCGGCATTGCGCTATGAACTGCACCAAACAGGACAGTATAAAAGAGCCTGAACATCCGCATTCATTCGTGTCTCCTTATTGAAAAATGGGCCGTGTTGCGAGCCTGGCAAGCGATCTGCAGCTGACCCATCCGTATGGAGCCGCGCCGAGTTCACGGGCCGGTGCCACGGTTTTCCGCAACGATGGACTTGAGGGCCGATATCCGCTGCCGATTGCCTTCGGACGGATCGCCCTCGAGCAGTGACAGTGCCCGCCTGATCTCGTCACGCACCTCACGAACGCCATGTAAACGCCATGTTTCTCGCCACCCGTCGATCGCAGCCTCGTCGCTCCTGTCGGATCCCACATATGGCGCATGGTCGTAAACGCCCGAAAGGTCAAGTCTTTTCAGCGCATCAGTATCGAGTGAATTGATTAGATGGCCTTTGGCGGCTTCCGAATCAAGGACGGTCTCACCCTGCGCGTCCGCAGCGCCCGGCACTGGCCCCGGTTGAGTCTCCAAGTCGGCCCCGGTTTCCGATTCATATGCCGAAAGCACGGCTATTACCTTTTGGCGCAGTCTGTCGAGTTGGGCATCCTCGATACGCAGCAGCCCCAGAACTTCGCCATATTCGTCGAAGGCACGCGGGTGATTGATGATCAGGGCCAACAATATCAGCGGCATCAACGATCGCGCGTTCGTTACCCGCGACGGCGGCTCGACCGGCAATGGCGCGTAGCGGGACACATGGGAACCACCCGCACCAGCCGCGCGAGCACCATTCGCGCGGCCCTGGTTCCCGAACCAGCCGCCTCTCCCTCGTCCGCCGGATTTCCACGCTCCGCGCGAATCGGATCCCGAACCCGGTCGGGCACTTCTGCCGTTATCGTTACCCCATCCTGCGAATCGGTTGCCCGATGGGAAAACTTCGGCCAGGCGGTCCCGGAAATGCTGCTGATAATAGGTACGAACCGTTGAGTCTCCGATCGACTGCGCCCGTTGGTCGAGCCCTGCCCTGAGTCCCGCCAGACCTTCCGGTGCGCTGACATCGTGACGGGCATATTCCTCGCGCCACACGATTTCGGCCAGGGGCAGCGCCGCCGTCAGGACCTTGCGCACAGCCTCTGTGCCGTCACGACGCACCAGCGAATCCGGATCGTCGCCCGACGGCAGAAACGCGATCTTGATCGTATGGTCCGGACGCAGTCGGGGCAACACCCGTTCCGCTGCGCGAAATGCAGCCCGAAGCCCGGCATTGTCGCCATCGAAACAGATCACCGGCGCGCGCGAGACCTGCCAGAGAACATCGACCTGCTCTTCGGTCAGCGCCGTTCCCAGCGGCGCGACGGCGCCGTGAAAACCGGCCCGCACCAGTGCCACGACATCCATATAGCCTTCGACCACGATCAATCCGTGCCCGCGCTGCACGGCGGGTGCGGCACCGGCAAGGTTGTACAGAAGCCGGCCCTTGTGAAAAATCGGGCCATCGGGACTGTTGAGATATTTCGGGCCATTGTCGTTGAGCGCACGGCCTCCGAACGCCACGACGCGCCCACGTCGGTCGGTGACGGGAAAGACGATCCGGTCGCGGAAAAACGCGTACGGCTTGCGACCGTCCTCCGGTGTACGAATGAGACCGGCCTCTTCAATTGCCGCCGGGTCGAACTCTCGCGCCGTCAGGTGCTCCACCAGCCTTTGACCGGCCGCGGGCGCGTATCCGATCCGGAACCGGGTGATCGCCGCATCGTCCAATCCGCGTCCCTTAAGGTAGTCACGTGCGGTTTCACCGTCACGCGTGTTCAAAGCACCTTGAAAATAGCGGCACGCCTCCTCGACCAGATCATGAAGGGTCTTGCGACGCTTTTCCCGCGCCTGATCACCAGGCGCCGGCCTCGGCACTTCCATTCCCGCCATCGACGCGAGCGTCTCAACGGCGTCCATAAAGGACAGGCCGTCATGATCGGTCAGAAAGCCGATGTGATCGCCATGGGCACCGCAGCCGAAGCAGTGAAAGAAGCCCTTGTCGTTGTTGACTGTGAAACTGGGGGATTTTTCCTTGTGAAACGGGCAGAGGCCGGAATATTCCCGCCCTGCCTTCTTTAGACGTACGGACCGTCCGACCAGATCAGACAGCCCGATACGGCTCTTTACGTCCTCAAGGAACGACGGCGGTATCGACACGTCAGCCCCTCCGGTTTCTACGCACGCTTTGCCCGATCAGCCACTGAGCGCCGCTTTGGCGACGCCGCTCGCCTTCGAAAAATCCATGGTCCCGCCGTGGCGGGACTTCAATGTCGCCATTGTACGTCCCATATCCTTCAGCCCGGTAGCGCCGATTTCCGCGATGACCGCATTCACGGCCTCGCGGATCTGGTCGTCCGACATCTGCTGGGGCAGGAACCGCTCAATGATCGCGATCTCTGCCTGCTCCCCCTCGGCCAGATCGACCCGCGCACCCTGCTCGTAGAGCGCAATGCTCTCGCGGCGCTGTTTGACCATTGTCTGGAGCAATGAAACGATCTCCTGATCGTCCAGGCCGTCCTGGCGTCCCGTCTTGGTTCGAACCGCGATATCCCTGTCCTTCAGCGCTGCAAGGATAAGACGAATGGTGCGCACCGTCCGATCGTCACGCTCCTTCATCGCCTGCTTCAGGCTATCGGTCAGTCTTTGGCGAATCATCGAATCAGGCCTCCGGCAAGCCATGCCGACGATCGACAGGCCGAGATTGTCCCTATTGCTGCCGCGCCCCGATCTGGGGTTTCCCGACAGAAGTCTACTGATCTGCTGCAGCACGCAACACCTAAAGATCGGATTTTCATGAACGGAACTGGATGAATGGGCCGCAAACCGTAATCCGTGACGCCGCTTCGCGAACCCTCGCGGCACGACCGCTCAACCCGCAGTTCCAAGGCCCGCCTGTCGTTGATCCTGTTCCGGATCAGGCGTTCTGCACGGCACTCGGTCCAGACATGCTCCGGGATCACTGGCGTTCTACCCCGGAATCATGCTTTATCGGATTGCCGATCCTCGTGGCCGACCGCCCCGAGTTAGGAGGTCGGCGCGTCTTCGTCAATTGCAAAGTCGATATCGGGCAGACATACCTATGATGCAGTCCACACCTTTCAGCTCAACGGCCAGCGCCCCGGCACCTTCGTCGGGCTCCCGATCGGGAGTGCGCGAGGCCACCGGCGCTCTCGTCCTTGCGGATGGAACTGTCTTCCGCGGCCGCGGGATCGGCGCCCACGGCCGTGCCGTCGGCGAGGTGTGCTTCAATACCGGCATGACCGGCTATCAGGAGACCCTGACCGACCCGTCATATGCCGGCCAGATCGTTACGTTCACCTTTCCCCATATCGGCAATGTCGGCGCCAATGTCGAAGACGTTGAAACAACGACGCCGGCCGCTCGCGGCCTCATCGTCCGGCATGACCCGACCGCGCCATCAAACTGGCGCTCTGAACGGTCGCTGGACGACTGGCTCAAGATGAACGGCATCGTCGGCCTGTCGGGCATCGATACCCGGCGGCTCACCCGGCGCATCCGCGACGGCGGCCCGCCGGTCGGCGTGATCGTGAATGCCCCCGATGGAAATCTGGACATCGATGCCGCTCTCGACGAGGCCAGGGCATGGCCGGGTCTGGAAGGTATGGATCTGGCCCGCGACGTGACGTGCACGCAGACGTACAGCTGGCGTGAAACGTGCTGGTCGCTCAACGACGGCTATGGCGTGCAGGACAACCCGACCCGGCACGTCGTCGCCATCGACTATGGCGCCAAACGCAATATATTGCGGTGCCTCGCCACGGCGGGATGCCGTGTGACCGTTGTACCGGCGACGGCCACGGCGGAAGACATTCTGTCCCATCGGCCCGACGGAATCTTCCTGAGCAACGGTCCGGGCGATCCGTCCGCCACGGGCGCCTACGCGGTTCCGACACTGCGGTCAATTCTCCAGACGGACGTGCCGGTCATGGGAATTTGCCTCGGGCACCAGCTGCTGTCGCTGGCCCTGGGCGGTCAGACACGAAAGCTGGAGCGCGGCCACCGGGGCGCCAATCACCCGGTGAAGGATCTGGCGACCGGCAAGGTCGAGATCACGAGCCAGAATCACGGCTTCGCGGTCGTTCCGGAATCCCTGCCCGAGGGCATCGTTCCGTCGCATGTCAGCCTGTTCGATGGTACCAACGAAGGGATCCGGTTGCAGGACCGTCCTGTCTTTTCGGTTCAGTACCATCCCGAAGCATCGCCCGGGCCGGTCGACAGCCATTACCTGTTCGACAGGTTCATGGAAATGATCGACCGCAGGGCCTGACTGTCGCATCGACAGGCCTTCCAACGTTCCGGCGACGGCGCTATAACGGCGCCGCCCCTTGCAGGGCGGCGGGTTGCCGTCACAACCGTTCCTTACTGTTCCTTGCCCAAATTGGGCGCAATTGGCCGAGAGACCTTCGATCCATGCCCAAGCGCACCGATATCCGCTCGATCGCCATCATCGGCGCCGGCCCGATCGTCATCGGCCAGGCGTGCGAGTTCGACTATTCCGGGGCTCAGGCCTGCAAGGCGCTCAGGGCGGAGGGCTATCGCGTCGTTCTGGTCAACTCCAATCCCGCAACGATCATGACCGATCCGGAACTGGCCGACGCGACGTACATAGAGCCGATCACCCCGGCCACGGTCGCGCGCATCCTGGAACGGGAGCGCCCTGACGCGCTTTTGCCGACCATGGGCGGCCAAACTGCGCTGAATACGGCCATTGCCCTCGCGGAGGACGGCACGCTTGAGCGGCTCGGCATCGAAATGATCGGCGCCGACAAGGACGTGATCGCCAAGGCCGAGGACCGGCAGAAATTCCGTGAAGCCATGGACAGCATCGGCCTGGACAGTCCCCGGTCGCGTCTGGTCAGCGACTTTAATCAGGCAACCGATGCGCTAGAGTATGTTGGTCTGCCCGCCATTATCCGGCCCAGCTATACCCTTGGCGGCGCTGGCGGCGGCATTGCCTACAATCGGGAAGAATACGAAAACATTGTCCGCAACGGGTTGAGGCTCAGCCCGGTTCACCAGGTCCTGATCGAGGAATCCGTACTGGGTTGGAAAGAGTACGAGATGGAAGTGGTCCGGGATCGGGCCGACAACTGCATCATCATCTGCGCCATCGAGAACATCGACCCGATGGGGGTGCATACCGGCGACAGCATCACCGTCGCGCCGGCACTGACACTGACAGACAAAGAATACCAGATCATGCGAAGCGCCTCGATCGCGGTGCTGCGGGAGATCGGCGTCGATACCGGCGGTTCGAATGTGCAGTTTGCCGTCGACCCGGAGACTGGCCGACTGGTCGTGATCGAAATGAATCCGCGGGTATCGCGGTCGTCCGCCCTGGCGTCCAAGGCCACCGGATTTCCGATCGCCAAGGTGGCCGCAAAGCTGGCCGTCGGCTATACGCTTGACGAACTGACCAACGATATCACCCGCGTCACGCCGGCCAGTTTCGAGCCGACGATCGACTATGTGGTCACCAAGATTCCCCGGTTCACCTTCGAGAAATTCGCCGGCGCGGAACCGATGCTAAACACGTCGATGAAATCCGTCGGCGAGGCTATGGCCATCGGCCGCAGCTTTTCCGAGAGCTTTCAGAAAGCGCTGCGATCGTTGGAGACCGGCTGGACCGGCCTGAACGAGATCGCCATCGAAGGTCTCGACGACGGCGCGCCGGTCAAGGATCTCAATCCGGTGCGCGCGGCCCTGTCGCGGCCGACACCCGATCGAATTCTCGTCATCGCCCAGGCGCTGCGCCTCGGCATGTCGCCGGCCGAAATCACCAGTATCTGCAAATACGATCCGTGGTTCGTCGATCGGATCAACGAAATCGTGACTGCCGAAGCGGATTTGAAGAAGAACGGCCTGCCCGAATCACGCGGTGACTGGCTCGACCTGAAGATGATGGGGTTCGCGGATGCGCGCCTGGGCGAACTGGTCGGCATGGATGAGCGCGCGGTGTCGGCGGTGCGGCGGGCGCGGGACGTCACGCCGATTTACAAGCGGATCGATACCTGCGCCGGGGAGTTCTCGACCCCCACTTCGTACATGTATTCGTGCTATGAACCCGACGACGGCAACCCGCCCGATTGCGAAAGCCTGCCGACGGACCGCCGCAAGATCATCATCCTCGGCGGCGGGCCCAACAGGATCGGGCAGGGAATCGAGTTCGACTATTGCTGCGTCCACGCCGCCTATGCCCTGAAGGAGGCCGGCTACGAGACCATCATGGTCAACTGCAACCCGGAGACGGTATCCACTGACTACGATACATCGGACCGGCTCTATTTCGAGCCACTGACGACCGAAGATGTCATCGAGATCGTGCGCACGGAACAAAGAAACGGCGCCCTTCTGGGCGTCATCGTCCAGTTCGGCGGGCAGACACCGCTGAAGCTCGCCGGTGATCTCGAAGCCGCCGGCATACCGATCCTGGGCACACCCAAGGACGCCATCGACCGTGCGGAGGATCGCGAGCGGTTCGCCGACATGCTCAATGACATCGGCCTTCGCCAGCCTGCGAACGGTCTTGCCCGGTCGGCCGAAGAAGCCGAGCGGATCGCTGAACGGCTGGGCTATCCCCTGCTTCTGCGGCCGAGCTATGTCCTCGGCGGCCGCGCCATGGAGGTGATCCACAACCGCGAGGAATTGCGCCGCTACATCACTACGGCCGTTATCGTTTCGGGGCGCAACCCGGTACTGATCGACAGCTATCTTCAGGATGCCGTGGAGGTTGATGTCGACGCCGTCTCCGACGGCAGCGACGTCTATGTCGCCGGGATCATGGAGCACATCGAGGAAGCCGGAATCCACTCGGGCGACAGCGCCTGCGCCCTGCCGCCTCACAGTCTGACCGACGCCGTCATGGCGGCGATCGAGGATCAGACACGGCTTCTGGCCAAAGAGCTGGGCGTCGTCGGACTGATGAACGTGCAGTTCGCCATCAAGACACCCGAGGGAGGCCCCGAGAACGGGCCGGCCGAAATCTACATCATCGAGGTCAATCCCCGCGCCAGCCGGACCGTGCCGTTCGTCGCCAAGGCGACCGGCACGCCAATCGCCAAAATTGCCGCGCGGATCATGGCCGGCGAACCGCTGTCGACATTCCGCGACCAGAAGCTGCTGCTCGGCCACCGGCCACCCCATGTCGCGGTCAAGGAAGCCGTGTTCCCGTTCGCCCGATTCCCCGGGGTCGACACACTGCTCGGGCCGGAAATGAAGTCCACCGGCGAGGTCATGGGTCTCGACCGAAGCTTCGGCCGCGCCTTTCTCAAGTCACAGCTGGGCGCAGGGGTAACCCTGCCGCGGGAGGGACGGGCTTTCCTGTCCGTTCGCAACCGCGACAAGGCCAACCTGGAACCGATCGCCCGCGGTCTGGCCGCACTCGGCTTCACCCTGGTCGCTACGCGCGGCACCCAGGCCTTTCTCGCGTCGCACGGCCTGACGGTGACCACCGTCAACAAGGTGCTGGAAGGCCAGCCCCACATCGTCGATGAAATGAAGAACGGGGTCATCGACCTCGTCATCAATACGACCGATAGCGCCCAGGCCGTACGCGACAGCATGGGGTTGCGGCGAACCGCTCTGGTCAATACTATTCCCTATTATACGACGATCGCTGGGGCGCGCGCTGCGGTAGAGGCCATCGCCGCACTGAAGGAAGGTGAGCTTGAAGTCGAGGCGCTGCAATCTTATGTCTTCGGATCGTAACCTGCCGGGTGCCGGCCGGGAATTGTAACTGGCCGGGTATCATGACCGGCCTGGAACCGTGACTTGCCGGAGCCGCCGCAGCAGAGGTTGCGGCGGTTTATGTTCGTTAACGACTGGCGGGCGGCGTTAAGGTTATCGCCGCTCGAATTTTCCTTAGAAGGTAGACAGAATATGGAGAAGGTCCCGATGACCGCAACGGGCTACGCCCGTTTGCAGGACGAGCTAAAGTTTCTGAAATCGACCGCGCGACCGGAAGTCATCCGTGCGATCGCCGAGGCTCGAGAACATGGTGATCTCTCCGAGAATGCCGAATATCACGCCGCGCGGGAGCGTCAAAGCTTCATCGAAGGTCGTGTTCTGGAACTGGAAGACAAAATCGCCAGAGCCGAAGTTATTGATGTTTCCAAACTGTCGGGCGATATAATCAAGTTCGGCGCAACGGTAAGCCTCGCCGACGAGGATACTGATGAGGAAATCACCTATCAAATCGTCGGAGAAGACGAGAGTGACATCAAGGATGGCCGTATCTCCATCACCGCGCCGCTGGCTCGTGGCTTGATCGGTAAAAGTGTCGGCGATCTTGTCGAGGTTACGACCCCCAGCGGCGCCCGCTCGTACGAAGTGATTTCCGTCACCTATAACTGACCCATCCCGGGGGTTGCGTTTGCCCTGCTCCGGCGAATGCTACCCGGGGTCTCAATGTCGCTCGGGTAGCATATGAATATTGATCGGCGGATTGTCGTCTGGTGCCTGATCGCGGGCGTCGGCATACTGTTTCTGTGGTTCGTATCGGATATTCTGGCGCCTTTTCTAGTCGGGATACTGCTGGCGTATCTTTGCGACCCGGCCTGTCGCTGGCTTGAAGAGCGCGGTGTGCCCCGAATTGCGTCCGGTATGCTGATCGTCGGTGGATTCTTCGTCGCCATTGCGGGGCTTATCGTGGCGGCCATGCCGATCCTTATCTCGCAGGCTGCAGGGTTCGTCACTGCGCTCTCCGATCTTCAGCAAGCGATCGCCAACGAAGAACTGACACCGCTGATCATCCTGGACGAGTTCCTTCCCGACGGATGGGGCGACCGCATTATCGACATCGGCAGTGAATCCGTCGGCTGGGCAATGGAATCAGCCGGACAGGTCGGGCTGCAGCTACTTAGCGGCGGCATGGCTCTCTTCGACTTCGTCAGCCTGATGTTCATCACGCCGATCGTCGCGATTTTCGCAATGCGCGACTGGCCCGCCTTGCTGACGCATATGGACGATCTCGTTCCGCCAAAGCAAAGGCCGATCGTGCGCAGCCACGCACAGGCCGTCGATGACGCCATCAGCGCATGGATGCGCGGTCAGGTTCTGGTGTGCCTGATTCTGGCGGCTTTCTACAGCGTCGGATTGACTCTCCTTGGCCTTCAGTACGGCATCTTCATCGGGGTCGTTGCCGGCATTGCTGCATTCATACCGTTTCTGGGATTTGCAGTTGGGCTGGCACTGAGTCTCATCGCAGCCCTGGTGACCTTTGACAGCTTTTATCCGATCCTGGCAACGATCGGAGTCTTTCTGGCGGGACAAGCGCTGGAAAGCTATTACCTGACGCCTCGGCTGGTCGGCCGCAGCGTGGGATTGAGCGAGGTGTGGATTCTGTTCGCACTGTTGGCCGGCGGCGCGACGTTCGGCTTCGTCGGCATACTACTGGCCATGCCCGTAGCGGCGGTGCTCAACGTCCTCATTCGCAGTGCCATCACGGCCTACAAACAAAGCGCGCTCTACTACAACGAACTCTAGAACAGACCACGTTCGGCAATTGCCGCCTGCCCCTCATTCCTCGTCATGGTCATCCCCTGCGGGACCGACATTGACGTCGACGGGCACTCCGGGAAGGCTCTTGCCCGTCCGGATTGCGAGTGAAGATTTCACATGACTGACATTCGGCGCAGCCGTGAGTTGCGTCGTCAGAAACTTCTGATAGCTGTCCCAGTCTTCCGCAACGACTTTAAGCAGGAAATCGGTCTCCCCGGCCAACATGTGGCATTCCCGCACGAGAGGCCAGGATGCCACCAGATCCTCGAATGCCCGAAGATCGTTCTCGGCCTGGCTCGTCAGCCCGACATGGGCAAAGACCATAACGCCATAGCCCAAAGCCTCCGGGTTGATGTCCGCGTGGTAGCCGCGAATGAACTGGGCTTCCTCCAGCGCCCTGACGCGACGCAGACACGGCGGCGCCGAAATACCTGCCCGACGAGCCAGTTCGACATTGGTCATACGGCCATCGTCTTGCAGATCACGCAGGATCCGACGGTCGATTCGGTCAAGTTTGACGCGGCGCATTGATATCTCGCGGAACACTTTGAGGGTCATTTGGGTAAAGATATTACTCGTGCCGCATCAAACGCAAGGAGTAATAATATTCCCCTGCAGACCAGTCACAGCATCCGACCGAAGGAATGCAGCGGCCGGTCACACATCTGAAAATTTGAAATGGCCCCGGTCCGCTGTCAATTTGAACGATAACAAAAAGAAAAGGCGTCAGGCTGCAGCCGCCGCATCCGCATGCCCCGAAGCGTCGGCGACATCGTCTCCCCATTCCTCCTTGAGTTCGGCCTGCCGCGCGGTCATTTCGTCGATCTCTGCCTGATAGCGCATCGCCATGAACGTGCTCACCGCAGGCGGAACCGAAAAATAGAGCAGCCACCCGAGCGCAGCCGCAGCATACATGACGAGCCATGTAAAGGGATCCGCCAGCACCGATGCAACGCCATCGAGCGAATGGGTACCCCCCCACAGCGGTATGGCCGTCGACATCACGCCGCAGAAGTTCAGCGACCCGACCGTGATCGGCGCAAACTTGTTCGGGTCCCGATCGACGATAAGGGCCACGATCGTCGGCGCCATTCCCACCGCGAACAGCAGGGTCGTCGGCAAGGCAAGCAATGCAAAAGGAAGCGCGCAGATACCGATGAGCATCCCCAACTTCCAGCCGGTCGCCGGTCGCCTCCGGGCCTTACCCTGACGGGATACCAAGGGCGCGGTGCCGGACTTGGGGCCGCCCTGTTTCGAGACCGTCGTCATCGAGCGTACTTTCCATTTCCATTCGTGCGTGCCGATTGACAGGAGTCGGACGGCTCGCCAGTGGCTTCATCGACGGGAAGGGCCGGCCCGCCCGCCATCCTAAACGGCCTGAACCAGTATGATCCCAACCAACAGCACCATCGACATGACACCGGCGGCGACGGCCGCGATCTGGCGGCCAAGTTCGCCGTTGACGGCCGGACTGTCCTGAATGTCTTTTCGGCGCTGGGCGATTCCCCGGTTGGTGTACTCGAATTCGCGTCTGGCCATGTCGAACCCGGCGGCGTCGCGACGGGCAAGATCGCCATTGTGGATCAATGAATAGAGGTTTCTCACCATACCGGTCTTCGCCTGCGCCGCGAGTTCCTCTGTCATTCGGGTTCGCAGGGTTCGGCTATGGTAGAGCGCCACCGCCGGTTCGATCAGGGCCGCGAGCCACACGCACAGGTTAGGCACGCTCTTGATACGCGCCTGCTTCTGCAGTTCCAGGAAGATGTCGAGAATGGCGATACGCCGGGCAGGGTCCTCTCGGTCGCGATTCAGCTTCTGCACGAGTCTGTCATCGAGCCCGCCGTGGCGGGAAAGCATGAAAGCCATGACATGACGGTCCACGGGTTCCTGCGGTCCCGCCCCCTGCTGGCCGCTGCCGTGCTTTCCCTTCTCCGCCATGGATTCCAGGGCCGTCAGCAATGCATCGAGTTCGGTGACATAGTGCCCCTGAAGGATGGAGCTTTGGCAGGGTAGCGATTGGTTCAGTTCATACAGGCACCGCTCAATTCCAAAGCCGATGCCGGTATTCTCCAGATAGCCGCGCATCTGGTCGAATTTCTTCGCCAGAGGAACGAATTCCGGCCGGAACGTGCTTTGAACATTGACCCAGAACATGGGGAGTTGAGCCGACACGATTTCGGCCAGTTCCTGGGTCGACCGGCCGGTGCCCAGCGCCTCGGCCAATGCGCCGCCGAGCCCGTCGGGCATCACCGCGACGCCCTTGTAGCGAACGGGTCCTTTTGGATCGAGCGCCATGATCACGCGGGCGACACGGCGTTCCTCGATTGAGCCGCCGCGCCCCATACCCGCCGTTCGCATGGCCTCCAGCACCCGCTTCAGCGTCGCCTCGTCATCAAGGCTGCGATTGAGCCAGTGTTCCAGCCCGCCGCTTTCAATGACGCCATTGGCCTCGGCCGTCTGTTTGCGCATGGCATGGGCAAGCGATCGGGCGGTCCAGTGCTGACCACCACTGAAATCGATAGGCCGGACCGCCCGTTTCGGCGGCTGCGCCTGCTTTGGCGAAAGGCGCCGGCCGCTCGCCCAAAGGTCGAGATCGTCAAGCGACCAGCGCTGACCGCTGTCATCGATGAGCAGACCGCGCACCGGCTCTATCAGCGCAGCCGGCAATTTCACATCGCCGGCCAGAAGCTGGAAAGTGCCCTTTTCCATTTTCTGAAGGGTGATTTCCTCGTCGGACAGATGAGCGACAGGATTGTAGCCGAGCGCCAGGAAAACACAGGTAACGCCGAGCGCGTAGAGATCGTCCTCCAATACGCCGGTACCGCGGCCACTGGGCATTGCCATGCCCCGTTCCAGCGGTTCGAAGACGGTCGGCTGCATCGCCCCCGGAAGACAACTGACGCATTCGCCCAGCTGCACGCCACCGCCGTCGTTCATGAACAGGTTCGTCGGATTGATAGAGCCGTGAAACACACGCCGAACCCGAAGCTCGCGCATTGCCGCGACCATCGGGACCAGTATTTTGCGAGCGATCTGATCTTCCGACATCGGCTCCCGCCGATCGTTGATCGTCCGCGCCAGACGGGGGCCGTTGGGCTGTTCGAAAATGACCACCAACCGCTCGGTTTCGTCGCGCCCCCACGGAACGACGCCGAATTCGATCATGCGCAGGATGGATACCTGGTCGATGCCCCGGAGCGACCCCATGACATCCAGGCGATTCGGCCGCAGCGGGTCGAGCACGAGGCTGAACAGACTGCGGCCCGCTTCTTCCCGCCCCCGTGCCGCATAGGCCGACGCGGTGTGCGAATCGAGGTCCGGCAAGGGGCTTTCGGCATCGATTTCGAAACGATTGTGCAGCCGGACTTTCAGCGACGCGGCCGATGGCGCGCCACCCGCCGGTCCCTGTTGTCCGCCCTGACCCGATACGCCGTCACCATCCAGTGCGGCGCCATTGCCGGTCTCCGTGGCCTGATCGGGCAAAAGCGTATCGTCGGTGGCCATGTCAGTTGCGCGTCCCGTATCGGCGAGAATGGTTGACACTCGCGGGTTGCCCCGCAGTCTCACCGACACGCTAGCGCCATAAGCCAAACGAACCGTTAACCCGGATCAGACAGGTCGCGGCCGGATATCTGCCGGCGTCATTGATTTAAGCGGTCCGTAGCCCTCAATCGCCGAATGGATCGGCGGTAACGATCGTGTCGTCCCGCTCCGGGCTTGTGGACAGCAGGATGACGCGCGTTTGAATCAGCTCCTCGATCCTGACGATGTATTTGATCGCATTGGCCGGCAATTCCGCCCAGCTCCGGGCGCCCTGGGTGCTGTCGGTCCATCCGGGAAGGGTCTCGTAAACCGGCTCGACCTCGGCCTGCGCCACCTGAGAAGCCGGCAGATGATCGAGATCGCGGCCCCGCCACCGGTAGCCGACGCAGATTCTGAGATGTTCGAAGCCGTCGAGGACATCCAGTTTGGTCAGAGCGATGCCGGTGATACCGCCAGTCTTGACGGCCTGACGGACGAGAACGGCATCGAACCAGCCGCATCGCCGTGCCCGGCCTGTAACGGTCCCGAATTCGCGCCCCCGTTCCCCCAGGCGCTGCCCGATATCGTCGTCCAGTTCCGTTGGAAACGGCCCCGAGCCTACGCGGGTCGTGTAGGCCTTGGTGATGCCCAGAACACGGCCCAACGCGCCGGGTGCGCTGCCGGATCCCGTCGCGGCCTGCCCGGCAACGGTATTGCTGGAAGTCACGAACGGGTACGTCCCATGGTCGACGTCGAGCAAGGCGCCCTGCGCACCCTCCCAGAGGATCCGCTTGCCCTCCTGGCGGGCGGCATCCAGCGTGCGCCAGACGACGCCGGTATAAGGCAGGACCTTCGGCGCGATCGCCCTGAGTTGCGCAACCAGTTCGTCGGCCTTGAACTCCGGGGCACCGAGACCGCGCAGCAGGGCGTTGTGGTGGAGCAGCAAATCGTCGATCTTCTGGGCTAGGATGCCCTCGTCTTCGAGATCGCAGACGCGGATCGCCCGGCGGGCGATCTTGTCCTCATAGGCCGGGCCGATACCACGGCCGGTCGTGCCGATCTTGTTCTCACCCCGTGCCACCTCGCGCGCCTTGTCGACGGCGCTGTGGAGGGGAAGGATTAATGTCGCGTTCTCCGCGAGCATCAGGGATTCCGGCGTGATATCGACGCCGAGCGCACGGACCCGCTCGATCTCGTCGATCAGCGCCCACGGATCGACGACGACGCCATTGCCGATCACCGACAGCTTGCCGCCGCGCACGACGCCTGACGGCAGCAGGCTCAATTTGAATACCTTGCCGTCGATGGTCAGCGTATGGCCGGCATTATGGCCACCCTGGAAGCGCACGATCACATCCGCGCGATTCGACAGCCAGTCCACAACCTTGCCTTTGCCCTCATCGCCCCATTGAGAGCCGACGACAACCACATTCGTCATCTGTGCGTCTTTCCGTAATTCGGCGGGTCCCAATTGCCCGCATCTGCATCATCGCGATTCATCGGACGATTCGGCGCTACGCCTCAATCGACCGGATGGACCGCACCATCAACCAGGATGTCCGCGCAGCCGAGGCGGCGCGCTTCGTCGCGCGGCCCAGCATCGGCAGAGAGACCGGAGATGACGATCCGTCCGCTGTCGCGCAGTGCGGCCACGGCCGCCGCATCGGCCCCATAGGGGGCATAGATGCGGCGCATTGGCGTCGCTGCCGGTATCGTATGGAGAATACTGTCCAGATAGAGAGTTACCCCCGTCGCGGGCTCGCCCGCGCGTCCGGCAGGCGAGGCCGTGATATAGCGTCCGCCACGCCCGAGTTCGCCCCGGCCGCGCCGTGCGAACAACGAGAACGTCACGCCGGTATGATAACGAAAACCGCGATGCTCGACGAAGTCGATCGTCAGCGTCGTTCCGGGCGCCAGAACCCGCAGGCGCGCCACGATATCGGCCAGTTCGTCAAGGTCTGCGGCGACGCTGTCGGGAAGCGCCAGTTTTCGTGCGGCATCCAGTGCCTTTTCCGCGGCCCCCTCGGCCCGCAGCAAGGCATGCAACAGCTTGGCGACCGGGGTTCCGAGCGCCCGCACATCGGCCGCGTCCTTGCGGTCGAGCGCCGCCATGATCCGGTCGCGATCGCCGTCCCCGTCGCCCTCCCGATCAGCATGGGCATGAGCGTCGAGTATTTTTCCCACCAGTGTTGGCACCGTCAGATCGAGGGACAGCCCCGTGACGCCAACCTTCTCCAGAGCTTTGAGCGCCAGAGCGGCCACTTCGGCATCGGCGGCCGGACCGGTCGCACCGATGAGTTCGGCGCCGACCTGCGCGATCTGACGTTCAGGACGGATCTGGCCGCCGGTCACCCGCAGCACCTGACCGGCATATCCAAGACGAAGCGGCCGCGGCGCGCTGCTCAGGCGTGACGCCGCAAGCCGCGCGATCTGTGTCGTCATGTCGGCCCGCAGACCCATCATCCGCTGGCTGGCAGGATCCATGAGCCGAAACGTCTCTGACGCAAGGGCCTGTCCGGCACCGGCGAGCAGCGATGTTTCGAACTCGCAAAGCGGCGGCTTCACCCGATCATAGCCATGCGACGCGATACAGGCCATCAGCCCGTCCACGACCTTGGCCTCATGCTCGGCAAGAGGCGGCAAGCCGTCGTGAAATCCGGTCGGCAGCAGCGCCCAATGGGCATCGGTGCCCGGCGGTGCTGAAGCGCCGCTGGCCTGACTGTCGGGGTGAGTGGCTGTGTCGGTCATGGTCGCGATGATGTGGTGGCTGTGACTGGCGGCGCAGTGCCCTCCGTTGCCGGCATCGATCCCAACGAATCGATCCCGGACGCGGTGGCCGGAACGGGCGGATCAGATACCAACCGGGTATCGATCCGCCGCGCACCAGTCTCTTTATGGCACTTTCCGACCATCAGGCACAATGCCGGCCGATCAGAACTTCAAAGCGCGGACGTTGGTCACGCTGGGAAGGTGACGCACATCCTCGACGACGTTCTGCGGTACGGCTTCGTCGACCGAGACGAGCGCGACGGCGCCGCTGCCGTGCTCACGGCGGCCGAGATGGAAGTTGGAGATGTTGAGCCGGCTGTTGCCGAGCAGCGTGCCCAATGCGCCGATAAGGCCCGGCTTGTCCTCGTTCGTGACAAAGAGCATGAAATCGGACAGTTCGGCTTCCAGGATGATGTCGTCGATTCCTACGATACGGGGCTTCTCGCCGGCGAAAACCGTACCGCGCACGGTGAACTCGCCCTTGTCGGTGACGATCTGGAGCCGCACCAGCGTGTGGTAGCCCTTGGCCTTTTCGCGCTTGGTCTCGGAAACGTCGATGTTCCGTTCCTTGGCGACCATAGGCGCCGACACCATGTTGACGCTGTCAAGCTGCGGCCGCAGAACGCCCATCAGAATGGTCGCCGTCAGTGGCTTGACGTTGAGGCCGGCGATTTCGCCTTCGTAGGACACGGCGATCGACTTGATGCTGCTTTCGGCCAATTGACCGCCGAAACCGCCCAACTGCTCGGCCAGCTTCATATAAGGCCGCAGACGCGGCGCGTCTTCGGCGCTGACCGACGGCATGTTGAGGGCATTGGTAACAGCGCCCGTCAGCAGGAAGTCCGACATCTGCTCGGCGACCTGAATGGCGACGTTCTCCTGCGCCTCACTCGTGCTGGCGCCCAGATGCGGGGTGCACACGACGTTTTCCATACCGAACAGCGGATGCTGTTTTGCCGGCTCTTCCTCGAAGACGTCCAGCGCCGCACCGGCAACGTGTCCGCTGTCGAGAGCGTCCTTCAGGGCCGCTTCGTCGACGAGTCCGCCGCGCGCGCAGTTGATGATCCGCACGCCCTTTTTCATCTTCTTGAACGCCTCGGCATTCAGAATGTTGCGGGTCGCGTCAATCAGCGGCGTGTGCAGGGTAATGAAGTCGGCTCGGCGGAACAACTCGTCCAGTTCGACCTTCTCGATCCCCATCTCCTCGGCCCGCTCAACGCTGAGGAACGGATCGTAGGCAGCGACATGCATGGACAGGCCGACGGCACGGTCCGCGACGATCGCGCCGATATTGCCGCAACCGATCAGACCGAGAGTCTTGCCGTAGACCTCGGTCCCCATGAATTTGGACTTTTCCCATTTGCCGGCATGGGTGCTGGCATTGGCCTGGGGAATCTGCCGGGCGAGAGAAAACATCATCGCGATGGCGTGTTCTGCCGTCGTGATGGAGTTCCCGAACGGCGTGTTCATGACAACGACGCCCTGAGCCGTCGCCGCCGGCAGATCGACGTTATCGACACCGATACCGGCGCGCCCGACCACCTTCAGGTTGGTCGCTGCTTCAAGCACGGGCGGGGTGACCTTGGTTGCCGACCGTATGGCCAGGCCATCATAGTCGCCGATGATCGACATCAGGTCTTCGGGAGACAGTCCCGGCTTGAAATCGACCTCGATACCGCGCTCGGTAAATATCTCGATCGCGCGATTGCTGAGTTTGTCTGAAATCAGAACCTTGGGCATTTAAATACCTCCATTGTCCCGATTGCCGGGACGGTGGCGTCGCCACCACCCCGAGCCATCGGAATCCGCGTCGGGCGCTTTGCCCGATCGCCTGTAAATGCAAGAATGAGAGTCCGGCGCCGCAGCGGGCGACTGGAATCGATGATCAGGCGGCTTTTGCTTTTTCCGCCTTGACCGCCTGGTACGCCCAGTCGAGCCAGGGCAGCAACGCCTTCATGTCGGTCGATTCGACAGTGCCGCCACCCCATATCCGGAGGCCGGGCGGGGCGTCGCGATATCCGTTGATGTCGTATGCGACGCCTTCACTTTCGAGCAGCTTGGTGATCGCCTTCGGCACCTCACCCTGCGCCTTTTCATCAAGGCTCGTGATGGCCGGATCGACGATCCTCAGGCAGATCGAGGTCGAAGACCGGGTCGCCGCATCGGCGGCAAGGAAATCGACCCAGGGAGTCCGCTCGACCCATTCGGCCACGGCGGAGAGATTGGCCCTGGAACGGTCGATCAGGGCGGGCAATCCGCCGATCGACTCCGCCCAGCGCAAGGCGTCGAGATGATCTTCGACCGCCAGCATGGACGGTGTATTGATCGTTTCGCCCTTGAATATGCCCTCGTTGAGTTTTCCGCCCTTGGTCATGCGAAAGATCTTGGGCAGCGGACGGCCGGGAGAGAACGATTCCAGCCGCTCGACCGCGCGCGGGCTGAGCACGATCATGCCGTGCGCGCCCTCGCCGCCAAGGACCTTTTGCCAGGACCATGTGGTCACGTCGAGCTTCTGCCACGGCAGATCCATGGCGAACGCCGCCGACGTTGCGTCGGCAAAAGTCAGGCCCGTGCGGTCGTTGGCGATCCAGTCAGCATTCGGGACCGCGACACCCGATGTGGTACCGTTCCAGGTAAAGACCACGTCGCGGTCGGCACCGACACTGCCGAGATCCGGCAGGTGACCGTAGTCGGCGGTCATGGTGCGTACGTCGTCGAGCTTGAGCTGCTTGACGACATCGGTGACCCATCCCTCGCCGAAACTTTCCCAGGCGAGCATGTCGACGCCGCGCGCACCGAGCATCGACCACAAGGCCATTTCGACGGCGCCGGTGTCCGACGCCGGCACAATACCAATTCTGTAATCGTCGGGAATACCGAGTATCGACCGGCTTCGATCAAGGACCTCGGCGAGGCGCGACTTGCCGATGGCAGCGCGATGCGAGCGTCCGAGAGAGTCGGTCTTCAGTTGTGATAGGGACCAGCCCGGCCTTTTGGCACACGGACCGGAAGAGAAATTCGGATTCGCGGGGCGAACCGTTGGCTTCGTCATGGCTATTCCTTCCAGAATAGTTGCACCCCGTTGGGGAGGTGTGGCCCGCCGCCGACCATACAGATATCGATCCCCGCGTCAACCGAGCCTTCAAAATGATCGTGGGTTGCTGCTGCGCGCCTGGGTCATGGCGACGGGACCGGCACCAGGCCGGGCCGACAAGACACCGTCCGTCGCCGCGCCTGATGACGCGCGGCTTCGATCGCGGTAAACATGGGCCGAATGATGACAAACGGCAAAGCGGATACCATGACCGACACGGTGACCGTCGCCTTGGGCGAACGGCGTTACGACATCCTCATCGGCAAGGGGCTGCTCGCCCGGGCCGACCGCCTGATCACCCCGGTAATGCGGTCGCGGCGGGCCGTTATCGTCACCGACGAGACCGTCGCCCGGGCTCATGCCGGCGACCTGGTCGCTGCGCTGGATGCCGCAGGGATCGCCGCGGCGGTCGAAACCGTACCGGCGGGCGAATCGTCCAAGAGCATGACCGTACTGGCGGATCTGGTTGAACGGCTGCTGGCTCGGGGCATCGACCGATCGACGACAATCGTCGCGCTGGGCGGCGGCGTGGTCGGCGATCTCGCCGGTTTCGCCGCGGCCGTGCTGCTGCGGGGCGTGGATTTCGTTCAGGTGCCGACCAGCCTGCTGGCCCAGGTGGACAGCTCGGTCGGCGGAAAAACCGGCGTCAATGCCGCTGCGGGCAAGAACCTGATCGGTGCCTTCCACCAGCCGCGCCTCGTTCTGGCCGACACGGGGACGCTCGACACGCTGCCAGACCGCGAAATGAAGGCAGGGTACGCGGAAATCGTCAAATACGGAGCCATCGACAGGCCCGACTTCTTCGACTGGCTCGAAAGCAATGGTCGCAGCGTGCTCGCCCGGGAACAGGCTGCCCTGGCCCACGCCGTCGCTGAGAGCTGCCGCTCGAAAGCCGCCATCGTCGCCGCCGACGAGCGCGAACATGGCGGTCGCGCATTGCTCAATCTCGGCCATACCTTCGCCCACGCGCTCGAGGCCGAGGCGGGATATGACGGGTCTTTGCTTCACGGCGAAGCAGTGGCGATCGGCATGGTCATGGCGTTCGAGTTTTCCGTCGAACTCGGGCACTGCTCCGCGCCCGACGCAAGGCGCCTTCGCGATCATCTGGCCGATGCCGGCTTGCCGACGACGATCGGTGAACGCTTTGCGGCGCCACCGCCGGCGAAACGGCTGTTTCATCACATGACGCACGACAAGAAGGCGTCGGGCGGTCGGGTGACCCTGATACTGACGCGCGGCATCGGCGGTGCCTTTACCACAGCCGAGACGCCCGAAACGCGGATCCTGTCGTTTCTATCTCACGCGATCACAGAGGTTTGAGGGCCGAAAGATGGACACAGCCATGTGGCTGACGATTGGCGGCATTGCCGTGCTGCTGCTCCTTTCCGCATTCTTCTCGGGGTCGGAAACAGCATTGACCGCAGCCAGCCGCGCAAAGATGCACCAGCTGGAACAGGACGGAAATACCCGGGCCGCGACGGTCAACCGTCTGCGCCTCGACAAGGAACGCCTTATTGGCGCGATCCTGCTCGGCAACAATCTGGTCAACATCCTGGCGTCCGCGCTGGCAACGACGCTCTTCATTGCCGTCGTCGGCGAAGGGGCGGTCCCGATCGCGACCGTAGTCATGACACTTCTCGTTCTGGTTTTCTCCGAAGTGCTGCCCAAGACGGTCGCCATTCAGCAATCCGATCGGATTGCGCTCGCCGTCGCGCCGCTGCTCCGCATGGTCGTGATGGTCCTGGCCCCGATCACCTATGGCATAGGATTTCTGGTCCGGCTTTTGATGCGAGGCATGCGCCTCAGCACCGACAACATGTCGATGACCGACTATGTCGACGAATTGCGCGGCGCAATCGAGCTGCACAGGGGACCTGAAGAGGAAACCCAGCACGAGCGCGCCATGCTGCGGTCGATCCTGGACCTCAGCGATGTCGAGGTCGGCGAGATCATGACTCACCGCCGCAACATTCTTGCGATCGATGTCGACGAGCCGCTGGACGTCATCGTGGAAGCCGTCCTCAACAGCCCCTTTACCCGCATCCCGTTGTGGCGGGATGATCCCGACAACGTCGTCGGCGTTTTGCACGCGAAGGACATGTTGCGCACACTCCGGCGGCAGGGCGCGTTAACCGATGCCTTCCGCGAGAGCATGGGCGACAGTGCCCCGGGTACCTATGCGACCAGTTCCGACGCATCGGCAGCGCCTGACGCAACGGCGGCAATCGACGAGCAGCCGGCAGTTGACGCCGGCAAGACAGCCGGATCAGCCGACGACGACCGGACCGATGGCGACTCAACCGACAACCAATCAACTGACGCGGGGGGCTTCGACCTGCTCTCGATCGCGGCAACGCCGTGGTTCATTCCGGACTCGACGTCGTTGCTGGATCAGCTGCACGCCTTTCGCAAGCGGCGCGAGCATTTCGCACTGGTCGTCGACGAATATGGCAGCCTCCAGGGCGTCGTTACGCTGGAAGACATACTTGAGGAAATCGTCGGCGATATTACCGACGAGCACGATATTCCGGTTGCGGGTGTTCGCCCGCAGACCAATGGCAGTTATATCATCGACGGCACGGTGACGCTCCGGGACCTGAACCGGCAATTCGAATGGCGGCTTCCCGACGAAGAGGCGGCGACTCTCGCCGGGCTGATCCTCCACGAAGCCCGCCGCATACCCAATGTCGGACAGTCGTTCCTGTTCCATGGCTTCCGGTTCGACATTCTTCGCCGGCAACGCAACCAGATCACGCTGATCAGGGTTACGCCGCCGACGCCAGGGCAGGAGGAGGCTCCCGACTGACAACGGGACTTGAACAGAGCGGGCCCAAAAACCTGGCGATAGCTAGGCCATAGCCTGGCCCATCCCTCGCCCCGCTTTCGATTTTCTGCATTCCGTTGTAGGTTCGCCCCGCAAACAACGACAGCAAGAACCCCTGCACGAGGAAACGCAACGGATGACGGACATTGCATTTTTGGGTTTGGGAATCATGGGCACCGGCATGGTGCGCAATCTGCTCAAGGCGGGGCACGACCTTGCCGTCTGGAATCGAACCACGCGGCCCCTGGCCGAGGAACTCTCCGGGGCTCAGGTCGCCCCGAGTATTTCCGAAGCTGTCGGGGACCGCGACATCGTCATGCTCTGCCTGACCGGACCGGACGCCCAGCGTGCCGTGTTCTATGGGGGAAGCGCGACCGGCAATGGCGGCGCCGACGGGCTGATTGCCGCCCTCACCCCGGGGAAAGTCGTCATCGATCTGACGACCACCGACCCCGAGTTGACGAAGGCTTTGGCTGCGGCCGTCACGGACAAGGGAGCCGCCTACATCGATGCACCCGTCTTCGGGAGCCGCAACGAGGCATGGGAAGGGACGCTCGACATCGTCTGCGGCGGGCAGCGGGGAACATTCGACAAGGTGAGACCACTTTTGGACGTGCTGGCCAAATCCGTGCACTACATGGGGCCGACCGGCAGTGGCGCAACCATGAAGCTTGTCGGCAACCTGCTGGTCGCCGCCCAGATCCTGTCGACCGGCGAGGCATTGTCCATGGCCCGCAAGGCCGGGCTTGATACCGACGCCATGATGGGTGTGCTGAACGTTACCGATTACAGCTCAGGTGTGGTGGTCGGCACAGCATCGGCCACGCTGGCTGGTGACTTCTCGCCCAATTTCTACCTCAAGCATATGCTCAAGGACGCCCGTCTGATCGGCACCCACGCCCAGGCGCTGGGCATCGCCGCGCCATCGGCAGCCCTGATCGCCGAAATGTATCAGGCGGCTCTCAACGCCGGTCTCGGCGATGAAAACGCCTCGGCACTTCACAAACTTTCATTCACGCTTTCGGGGCTGGACACGCCGTCGGCATAGTACCAAGGGCCGAGAGGGGCGGAACGTCGATTATCGGCGCCGCTCCCCGGCCATCCGGATCAATCGACGGATAGGCCCTCTGCTCTGCCGCGTCGCCGCTGACGGCCGATGGATGCGATTGCTGAAGGCCCAGCGCAAACATCATGGCCAGAACCAGAAGCGTGCCTATTCCACTCAAAGCCAGAAAAGAATGCCGTCTCATCGTGTCGCCGCTTCAGTTAGTGGTTAAAAGGCATCTAATCCGGGATCGGCGACCGACGCCAACGTCCCCGAAGCCACCCTCACGCAGATGGGTACGCCGGATCGTGCGACGCGGTCAATTGATCCGGCATCTCCCCCCAAGGGGCAAAACGTCTCAGCACATTGTGTGCTGCGGGGGGCTGCCAACGGCACTTGTCGGCAAAAACGGCGAACTGCCCTTGCAATCGGGAGCGACTCGGCTTTAGGTGACGAGCGCGCGCAATCGGGCGTGCGTTGTTGAGCGAAACGAGGCGGTTATGGGGTACAAGGTCGCGGTCGTCGGTGCCACGGGCAATGTCGGGCAGGAAATGTTGCAGATCCTGGCTGAGCGGGACTTCCCTGCCGACACAGTGGTTCCACTGGCGTCATCCCGGTCTATCGGGACGGAAGTTTCATACGGCGAGGAGACGATCCTCAAAGTCAGGGATCTGGATGACTACGACTTTGCCGGCACTGATATTGCGCTGTCATCGCCCGGCGCGAGCGTGTCGGCGCAATTCGCCCCTCGCGCTGCCGAGGCGGGATGTGTCGTCATCGATAACACCTCTCAGTTCCGCATGGACCCGGATATCCCGCTGGTCGTGCCCGAAGTGAACCCGGAGGCGTTGTCAGGTTACGCCCGGCGCAACATCATTGCCAATCCGAATTGTTCGACGATTCAAATGGTCGTCGCGCTGAAGCCGCTTCATGACCTCGCCGGCATCAAGCGCGTGGTGGTTTCCACCTACCAGTCCGTTTCCGGTTCGGGGCGCGAGGCCATGGACGAGCTTTTCAATCAGACCCGGGGCGTCTTCGTCAACGACCCCGTGGAGAAGTCGAAGTTCACCAAGCAGATCGCCTTCAACGTCATCCCGCATATCGATGTCTTCATGGACGACGGCGCCACCAGGGAAGAATGGAAGATGGCCGCCGAGACCAAGAAGATCATGGGATCGTCGATCAAGGTGCACGCCACTTGCGTCCGCGTCCCGGTCTTTGTCGGCCATGGCGAAGCCGTGTCCATCGAATTCGAAAACGAGATCGACGTCGAGAGCGCCCGGCGCGCATTGCGGGCGGCACCCGGCGTGATCGTCGTGGATCATCGCGCGGACGAAGGCTATGTCACGCCCATCGAATGCGCGGGCGAAGACGCGGTGTATGTCAGCCGGATTCGTGAGGACCCGACGGTCGAAAACGGGCTGTCGATGTGGGTTGTCTCGGATAATCTGCGCAAGGGCGCGGCCCTGAACACGGTTCAGATCGCCGAGCGGCTCATTGCCGACCATCTCGGCTGAACGCCGCGGCTCAGTTCCAATCCTGCGCCCGAAGGAATGCACGGGCGCGTCCGTCTGAATAATCGAGGAAGAATTTGACCATGGCAGACAAGAGCTACGACGTCGTCGTCATCGGCAGCGGTCCCGGGGGCTATGTATGCGCCATTCGATGCGCGCAGCTCGGCCTCAAGACCGCCTGTATCGAAAAGGACGCCACGCTCGGCGGCACCTGCCTGAATGTCGGCTGCATCCCGTCGAAAGCTCTGCTCCAGGCGTCCGAGAAATACACCGAAGCCCGTGAACACCTGAAAGACTTCGGCGTATCCGTCGGCGAGGTTGGCCTCGACCTAAAGGCTATGATGAAGCACAAGGACAAGACGATCGACGGTAACGTCAAAGGCGTCGAATTCCTGTTCAAGAAGAACAAGATCGATCGGCTCAACGGTCATGGCCGGATTACGGGCAAGAATGCCGTCGAAGTCACCGGCGCTGACGGCAAGACGACGTCGGTCGAGGCGAAGTCGATCGTCGTCGCTACCGGTTCGGAATCCATTCCTCTGCCGAATGTACCTGTCGACGAAAAAAAGATCGTCTCGTCCACCGGTGCGCTTTCCCTGCCGGAAGTGCCGAAATCAATGGTCGTTGTCGGCGGCGGTTATATCGGCCTGGAGATGGCATCGGTCTGGTCGCGTCTGGGAGCCGAGGTCACGATCGTCGAGTTCCTCGATCGCATCGTCCCCGGCTGCGACGGCGAAGTGGGCAAGGCCATGCAGAAGATCCTCCAGCGTCAGGGTCTGAAGTTCAAGCTGTCGACAAAGGTGACCAGCGCCGAGGCGACGAAGAACGGGGTCAAGCTGACCGTCGAGCCGGCCAAGGGCGGTGACGCGGAAGTCATGGATGTCGACGTCGTCCTGGTCGCCATCGGGCGCCGACCCTTCACGCAGGATCTCGGTCTCGAAACCGCTGGCGTCGAGGTCGACGATCGAGGACGGATCAAGACCGACGGCGAATGGAAAACGACGGCCGACGGCGTCTATGCAATCGGCGACGTGATCGAAGGCAAGATGCTCGCCCACAAGGCAGAGGATGAAGGCGTCGCGGTGGCTGAGATTCTTGCCGGCCAGTCGGGTCATCTCGACCCCGACACGATCCCGGGTGTGGTTTACACCGCACCGGAGGTCGCGCAGGTCGGCAAGACCGAGGAAGAGCTGAAAGAGGCAGGCGTCGACTACAAGGTTGGCAAGTTCCCCTTCACGGCCAACGGCCGCGCCCGGGCGATGAATGCGACGGACGGCTTCGTCAAGGTGCTGGCCGACAAGACAACCGACAAGGTTCTGGGCGTCCATATCCTGGGCGCGGAAGCCGGAACCATGATCGCCGAATGCGTCCTGGCAATGGAGTTCGGCGCATCGGCCGAAGACATCGCCCGCACCTGCCACGCTCACCCAACGCTCAACGAAGCGGTCAAGGAAGCCGCACTCGCCGTGGATGGCCGAGCCCTCCATATGTAGGATGACCGGAGCCGGCCGAGGGGGTCACAGCCGCGACCTCAGCGCGGCCGGTTCAATGGCTCCAACGCCTCATCGAGCGTATGCGCAACAAGCGCGCGCTCGATGGCGGCGTCGAGAACGTCGGCAAATTCGCTGGACAGAAGTTTCCGGAGAATTATATCCGCCGACCCGAACCGTGCCTCCAGAACGCGGACGAGGCTGTTGGCCCGACCCCTGGCTTCTCCTTCTGCCAGTCCCTGGGACGCCCTTCTTCCTGCCACTGGCGGATGGCGATCGACATCACTTCATCCTCCTCACCCGGTCTGGCGGCGGCGACAAGATCCCGCCATTTTTCGCTGTCGATAGACGGCTGATTTATCAGAATATAATGGATCAGCTGTTTCAGCAATTGGCTGTCGCCGCCGGGCAGCTTCATGATTCGAACCAGAATTTCGGCCGGAACGTTCTCATCGCGTAAATGCTTGAATGCCAGAAAGACCGCCTCCACCTCGCGGTTGCCGGACAATGTTTCTTCGGGTCTCTGGTTCAGATGATGCACCATATACCGGAAGTCGCGGATTTGGTCCGTCAGCGCTTCGTCCGCATCAATGCAGTCCGCAATCGTCGTCGGAACCGTCCAGCGCTGCATTCCGTGATAGAAGACGATGGGAATGATCGGTGGCAGCCGGCGCAAATCACCACTTGGTTCAGCGCCGTATCGCCGCCAGATCCGCAACAGGTATGTACCAAGCTGGAGCGGCGTGGCGACATCCACCGCGCTCTTGTGTTCCAGCAGCGTATAGACGAAGCCGGCCCGCCCGTCCCGGGTCCGGATCCTGAACAGGCGATCGCTCTGGCTGCTCGCCAGAGCTTCGTCAGCGAAACTGCCGTCGACCGGTTCGGGTAAAGAGTCCTCCAGCATTGCGGCGATTTCCGGAGGCACGTAGTCGCGCAACACGGCTGCCGCGCGGACCGGGTCGTCAAGCAACGCCTTGAACAGAGCGTCATGCGGAATGGCGGGCGTGCGCATGGATCATGGCGACAATCCTTGATTGAATGCCACCTTCGGTAGTGCATTGGCATGTACAGTGCAGCGAAAATGTTGTCGTCGAGCCTCGCTCGGCTCAGACTTCCTGCAGCCATTCCTCGATCAGGCGCCGGGCAATGCTGTCCCCCCGCGGCAGGGCGAAAGGCGCGGTCGCCGGATCGGCGTTGCGGTCGACCGCCATCAGGGTCTGCCGGTCATACCACGCGGCGTGCTCCAGTTCCTGGTCGTTCAAGCTGATTTCCCGGGTCGTGGCCCGCGCGCGAAAGCCGAGCATCAGGGATTGAGGAAACGGCCAGGGCTGACTGTCCCGATAGCTGACCTCGTCGACGATTATGCCCGTTTCTTCGGCGACTTCGCGCCGGACGGCGCCCTCGATCGTTTCACCCGGCTCCACAAACCCGGCGATCACGGAATGCAGACCGGCTGGCCAATGGGCGGGCCGGCCCAGTAGCGCCCGATCGCCGTCATGGACCAGAACGATCACAGCCGGATCCGTGCGCGGGAATATCGTATGATTGCAATCGGGATCGGCGCACCGGATGGCGTGGCCGCCGTTGATGACCACGGTCCTGTGCCCGCAAACGCCGCAGAAGCGATTATGATCGCGCCACCAGACCAGCGCCTGGGCATAAGCCAGCAGTGCCGCCTCGTGATGGTCGACCAGCGGAGAAATCGTCCGAAGCGATACCGGTGTCCACGTCGCCGGACAGACCGAAATCAGGGCCTCTTCGGCCAACGCCGACAGTCCCGTCGCAATAACAGGACGGTCGCCGAACTGCCCGAGATAGACCGCATAGTCGGCATTCTCCAGAAGCCAGCGCCGGAATTCGCCCGGCAAGGCATCCGCCGCAATCGTCACGTCGCCAACTTCGCCGGGCCGCAGATGCTGGCCCCGCCAAACCGGCAGCACCAGAGCGTCGGGATCGCTCAAACGTCGGGCAATGGCGTTGTCGTCCGAACGATGTTGCGTTCCGCGATCCAGCGTATCGGAGGCGTAAAGAATGATTCTGGTCATTGCATCCTAATCGCATGTCGCATCGGGCGCCGCAAGGCAGTCAGCGGCCACCCGGGGGGCGTGTCGTGCCGAACTCTGCAAGACCGGCGCTTAGCTAATTGTTAACGCGCCTGGACTAGGTACGCCCGTCACCTCTGAAAAGTTGCAAAAGGTATCATTTATGCGCAAAAATACCCTGACGGCTGCGGGCGTCGCTCTTTCGGCATTCGTCCTGCCGCAAACGGCGGCGGCGGACGGATTCAACGGTCTTTCGGATGGGTCGGCCGACCGGCTACTGCTCGCTCAACTGGAGGATCAGGCCAACACTTCCACCACGCCATATGATGTCGGCATTTCTGCGGGCGCCCATATCAGTACGCTCGGCCCCGGCTTCTCTGTGTCTGCCCGCATCAATGAGTATTTCGGTATCACCGGTCTGATCAACTATCTGCCCTACAGCACTTCGGATACCGTGGAAGACGTTTCATACGAAGTCGATCTGCAACTCCTGACCATTGGCGCGCAGGCCGATATTTATCCGCTGGCCGACAGCGGGCTGCGCCTGTCCGCCGGGGCATTCGTCAACCAGAACAGCGCCGACCTGTCGGCACGGCTGACGGGGACCCAGACGTTCGAGATCGGCGGCACCACCTATGGCGCCAACGATGTCGGCGGGCTGGATGGTTCGGTGGAATTCGATGCGATCGCGCCGTTCGTCAGCGTCGGCTATCAGGCGCAATTGACGAGCGGCCTATCGATCTCGCTCGACGGGGGTGCCGTCTATCAGGGATCGCCCGATGTCGCCCTGTCGGCGCGGGATATCAATCCGGCTCTGCCTGCCGCCGCACGGCAGCAGATTGCCGACGATATCGCACGCGAGGAGCAGGACGCTCAATCGGCCCTGGATTCCTTCAACCTGTATCCAATGGTCCGCGCTAGCGTGAGCTGGCGATTCTAGCCGTTTACATGCAACCGGCCGGCTTACAGGAACCGGCCGGTGACATCGGCGAAAGCGGACCGGCGGCGTAGCGACTCAGCTCGCCATCTGCTGATCGTTGCCAGCCGGGGCGCTCTTGATCAGGCGTTTGATGCGGACCATGACCTTCTGGCGCTGCTGAGGGTCTCGGAATGCCTTCATGCACCGGGCCATCAACTGCTTGTTCGTCGCGGCCTGGGTCATCTCGCGCCGAACGAGATCGCGGCATCGTCCCGGCGGAAGCTCGATCGCCGCCGTTATCCGGACCAGCGTTGCTATACGGTCAGCATAGGTGGGCCGCTGCGCCAATACGTCATGGCGCAGAATATCAGTCAGGATATCATCCACATGACCGACCAGGTCGCGCCTGACTTCCTCGGAAAAACCCGTAGTGGCAAGCAGTCCGGCAATCGCGGCCAACGGTGTCATCCATTTCAGTCTGCCGCTCGCTCCCGGGTCCCGCTTCATGCCGCGCGTCAGCCGGTCCTGCTGCAAGGCCATCCGAAGATACTCCAACAGCAAGTCGCGATTATGCGCGCCCGGCGTCCTGGCGGCCAGATCGAGCAGCATCTTGACGCGCGCGATGCCGCCGCCCTGTTCGGCCAGCAACGGTTCCAGGCGCTCCTGCGTCAGCGCACCCGCGACCTTCTTGTCGAGCGCTTCGCGGATATCACGGTCTCGGGATAGCGGCGGCGCGGCCGAATCCAGCAATTCGGTCACCGCGCGCACCGCATCGAGCGCATCGATGCTCGTACCACGCGCGACCAATGGCCCGCCGTCGCGGATCTCCAGCAAAACGCGCTTGTGGATCGCAGCCCGTGTCCGGGGAAAAATTCCGGCCCCCACGGCTTTGAGGATCCGCTGCGGAAAGGCCGAAGCGGATGATGGGCAATCGCCACTGTGCAGCGCCACGAATAGCCGGACGACGTCCACACCCTCGGGTCGTTCGCTGAACGCCCCGATCTCCATCACCGCTCCTTCGGCGGCAATGAACTCCGCCGCGAAAGCGTCGAGATGGCGCAGTCCCCATCGCGGTAGCCGGGGATCGATCAGACCGTCGATGACGCCCAGCTTCTCCAGCCATGTATCACAGGCCGCCAGTTTGGCCGTGATGGCGCGATTGACCTCGAACGCCGCGTCGAACCCTTTGAGGCGGCCAAATACCGACTTGAGCAGCGCGCCGTAACGTCCGGGAGGAACATCGGGCGCCGGGGTGCCTGCGGTCTGGCGCAGACGCATTTCCACCTGGTCGACCAGCCCCATGAGTTGTTTCAGGTAGGCTTGAGTCGCCACTCCGATGTGACGACCATCACGGACCGCCACTTTCTGCAGCGCACCCTGAACCGTCGTCCCGGCGTTTGCCAGGGCCCGTGATTGCTCGGCGCTATGGAGCAATTCCAGCGGAACGATCCGACGTTCGGCAATGAACTTCCGCAGCAAATGGGGCATCTGCGCCCGAGCGCGGTCGTGATAGAAGTCTTCCGCCGTACGGCAAACGGCATGGCGTTCCAGTTCAGAGACCTTTTGCGCTTCGGCCGGCTCCTTGATGCCGCGGCGCATGCGTTTGTCGAGGATCGTCCGTTCGGTAAACGCATAGTCCGGATAGAAGACGATCAAATCGACCCGGGCCCCATCCGCGACCCCTTCTTCCGCCTCCTTCAGCAACAGCGTGCGCGCTTCGTCTTCCGATTCGAACTTCTCGACCGGCCCCCACCGATTGCCTTTCAGAGTCAGATATTCATAGGAAATCCGCGTCGGGACCTTATCCGGGCCAGTCGTGGCCGAGGACTGGACAGACGAAGGCCCGGCGCCGGCCGTTTGCGGCCGGTCCGGGCCTTTGCCGCCCTCCGTCGTATCGCTCTCGTTGCCCGTCACCGATCCACCAGTTCGACATTCGTCCGTCAGCAGACAATCACCGAATGGTTAGGGTTTAGTTGCCACCGCCCGGAAAAGGCAATTTTATCAATGTTTAGTGGCCTAAGGTATGGGGCCGCAAGGCGATCTGACGGCAGCGCGGAAGGCAATCCGACGCGCGCCACCGGCGAAATCCTGAAAGAACGACCAGCGGAGGCATGACGGCTCTTGCGTTTTGCGGCCACGTTTCCGATATTCCGCGTCGGAGGCTGGCGGCGGACGGATCTCTCGCCAACCCGGTCAGGCCCGGAAGGGAGCAGCCGTAACGAGTTTCGATTCGGGTCGTCGTCCAGTCTCCACTATATTGCGCCGGGTGGTGTCCCGTCGCGGCGGCGCCTCTTGAACGATCACAGCCCCGGCGCGGATGTCGGCTCAGACGACGCGGGGCCGGGGATGAACGGGGGCAATGAGCTGAGCCGTGGCCGACACTCCTGACCCACCGAACGATACGCCCCTCGCGGGCGCTGCGCCGGAAGACGCGGCCGACACGATGTCGGCCAGCGCGGACGGCGGCGACTATCGCGTCCTTGCCCGAAAATACCGACCCGGCACATTCGACCAGCTGATTGGCCAGGACGCCCTCGTCCGGACGCTGACCAACGCGCTTCGTACCGGCCGAATGGCGCATGCCTTTATTCTGACCGGCGTGCGCGGCGTCGGCAAAACCACGACGGCCCGAATCATCGCACGGGCAATCAATTGCACCGGTCCGGACGGCACCGGTGGGCCGACGCCGACACCCTGTGGCCAGTGTGACGCCTGCATCAGCATAGCCGCCGACCGCAACGTGGACGTGATCGAGATCGACGCCGCTTCTAATACAGGTGTCGACAATATCCGCGAAATCATCGAGGCGGTGCGCTATGCACCCGTCTCCGTTCGCTACAAGATCTATATTATCGACGAAGTCCACATGCTGTCGCGGGCGGCTTTCAACGCTCTGCTCAAGACGCTGGAAGAACCTCCCGATCACGCGAAGTTCATCTTCGCGACGACCGAGATTCGGAAGGTTCCCGTTACCGTTCTTTCCCGGTGCCAGCGTTTCGACCTGCGGCGCGTGGACAGCAGTCTGCTTCAGCGTCATTTCGGCCGGATCGTGGAACTCGAAGGCGCGGCGATCGAGCCGGACGCCCTGGGAATGATCTCCCGCGCTGCCGATGGGTCGGTGCGCGACGGCCTCAGCCTTCTCGATCAGGCCATCGGCCAGGCTGGCCAGGGAGATGCCGGGGGGTACGACAGCTCGCCGGAGAACGGCCCCGCGGTCACCGTCACGGCGGATCAGGTTCGGGAAATGCTCGGTCTTGCCGACCGGACGCGGATCATCGATCTGTTCGAAAGCCTCGTCACCGGCCGAGCCGCCGATGCGCTGGCGCTGGCCGCCGACCTGTCCGCCAGCGGCGCCGATCCCGTTGTGGTGACGCAGGATCTGCTGGACTTCACCCATTTCCTGACACGCTGGAAGGTCGTCCCCGACCTGGCGAGCGACCCGACACTGCCCGAAGCGGAAATCCGGCGCGGCAGCGCCCTTGCCGAGCAGCTGTCGATGCCCGCCCTGACACGGTGCTGGCAGATCCTGCTGAAAGGCCTGGGCGAGATCCAGGCGGCGCCCGACCCGACCGCCGCGCTGGATATGGTGCTGATCCGCCTGATACACGGCGCCGCCCTGCCGACGCCGGACGACCTGCTGAAGAAGCTGGCCTCCCTGCCTCAGGACGCCGCCCGATCGCCATCGGGTCCGGCACCCGATGGAAATAGTGGGCCGCCCCCTCACCAGGCTGCCGGGAACGGACGGACCGTTACGACGGCCGCCTCACCGTCGAACCAGCAGCACAATGCGCCGGTCACCAGCGGCCACTCAGCTTCTGCGCCCACAGCGGGGGGATCGGCGGCGGAAGGATCGGCGGCGGTCGGGCGATCTCCCCGAACGTCCCCCCATTCGTCCGCCCTACCATCCCCCCAATCATCTCTGGGCGTTTCGCCAGACACCGCTGCCGACGCGTTCCCGATCGGCGATGCCGATCCCGCCAACCGACGGCCCGACCCCGAAACGGTTGCCAGCGGGACGATTCTTCCCGGCAGTTTCCGTGAACTCGTCGATATGATCGCCGAACAGGGTGATCCGCTCATCCATGCGCATCTGTACTCGTTCGTCCACATCGTCCGCTACGAGCCCCGCCGGCTGGAATTCCGGCCGCGCGCCGGTGCGCCCGACACGCTCGCCAGCCAGATCATGCAACTTCTGCAAAATCTGAGCGGCGAACGATGGATGGTCAGCGTCTCGCGAGACGAAGGCGAACCGACCCTTTCCCAGCAGGACGAGAGCGCGCGCAAGCGCCGCCTGGAGGAAGCCGCAGAGAATCCGACGGTAAAGGCCCTTTTCAACAGCTTCCCCAATGCGCAGATACTCGATATTCATGCGGTGCGCGGCGCCGCTGTCGCTGGCCGCCGGGATTCGACCCCGTCAGGTCCAGGCACCTTTTCCCCTGCCATCCCGGGAGAGGCTGGTCACGAGGGCGGCGACCCGTTTGGCGACGACGGCTACCCGATAGACGACGACACAGAGTTCTATCCCGATCACGGCTTCCCCGATTACGGGATCGATGAAGCCGGTGACGAATTCGAATAGGAAGGGGCTATCCCATGAAGAATCTCAGCCAGATGATGAAGCAGGCACAGGAGATGCAGTCCAAGATGGCGGACATGCAGACCCAGCTTGGAGAAATCGAGGTCACCGGCCAATCCGGCGGCGGCATGATCGTCGCCACGATGAATGGCCGTGGCGAGATGCGTTCCATCAAGATCGACAAGTCGCTCATCGATCCCGAAGACCCCGAAGTTCTTGAGGATCTGGTCGTCGCGGCGATCAACGACGCCAAGGCAAAGGTCGAGGTTCGGGTGCAGGAAGAAACGCAAAAGGTGATGGGCGACATGAAGCTGCCGCCGGGCATGAAACTGCCATTCTGATCATGCGTGTATCGAGCGCCGGCAAGGAAGGCGGGAACAGTCGGGCATGATGGGACCGGAAATCGAGCGGCTGATTTCCCTGCTTGCCAGGCTGCCTGGATTCGGGCCTCGTTCGGCCAAGCGCGCCGCCCTTCACCTGCTCAACCACCGCGAAAGCGCTCTGGAGCCACTGGCATTGGCCATGTCGGATGCGGCTGAATCGGTACGGAATTGCAGCCGGTGCGGCAATCTCGACAGCAGCGACCCATGCAGCATTTGCACAGACCCGCAACGCGAGATCTCGACAATCTGTGTCGTGGAACAGGTTGCCGATCTCTGGGCGCTGGAACGGACGCACGCGTTTTCCGGGCGGTATCATGTGCTGGGCGGAACGCTATCGGCATTGGACGGCGTCGGGCCTGACGATCTGCGGATCGACGCGCTGGCCGCCCGATGCGCCGCTCCGGAGATTGCCGAGGTCATTCTCGCCCTGAATGCGACCGTCGATGGACAAACGACCGCGCATTATATTACCGATACACTGGACGGTTGCGACGTCCGGGTAACGCGCCTGGCGCATGGTGTCCCGGTTGGCGGGGAACTGGACTATCTCGACGACGGCACCCTGACGGCTGCGCTGCGCAGCCGACGGCAATACGAAGACTGACACCTTCTCGCACCGACGGCTCACGACCGTAAATTCCGGTCAACCGGGCCGATCGGAGCCCCTGGAAAAAAGCGAAGGTCACGACATGGCCCGGTTCTCATTCCTGCACGCCGCCGACCTTCATCTCGATACGCCCTTCGCCGGCGTCGGGCGGCTTGACGACCGGCTGGCCGAGCGTCTGCGCGATGCTTCGCTCGCTGCCTGGGACCGGCTCGTTCAGACAGCCATCGACCGGCACGTGGATTTCCTGGTTCTGGCCGGCGACATCTATGACGGCGCGGAGCGCGGCCTGCGCGCCCAGCTTCGATTTCGCGACGGCTGCGCCCGCCTTTCAGCGAAGAACATCCCGATATTCATCATACACGGCAATCACGACCCGCTCGGCGGCTGGTCGGCGGTTCGGGAATGGCCGCAAGGGGTCACGATTTTCGCACCGGACGAGGTCACGTCGCAGCCGGTGGAGCGCGACGGCGAACGCCTGGCGACGATACACGGGATCAGCTATGACCGGCCCGACGTCCGCGAGAATCTGGCGCTGCGCTTTCCGGCAGACCGTCAGCCGGCTGACGGTTTCACCATCGGCATGCTGCATTGTTCGGTTGGCGATGTCGGCGATCACGCGACCTATGCCCCCTGCTCGCTCGACGATCTGCGCAGCCGCGCCATCGATTACTGGGCGCTCGGCCATGTCCATGGCCAGGCCGTTCTGCACGAACACCCCTACGTGGTCTATCCCGGCTGCGCCCAGGGCCGCAGCCCCAAGCCGGGCGAAACAGGCGAAAAGGGAGCCATCCTGGTGACGGTTGCCGGAGGACAGGTATCGGCGATCGACCCGGTTCCACTGGCCGAGATCGTATTCGATGACATTGCCCTCGACATCAGCGACATCGATGGCATCGATGCGCTTATCGACACCTTGACCAATCGGGCCGTGGAACAGGCGCGGCGGACACCCGGCGGAGCGATCCTGACCGCCCGGCTCGGCGGCTCCGGCGCGGTTCACGACGACCTGCGCCGCCCCGGCGCGCGCCAGGACCTGTTGAAACGATTGCGCGAAACGACGGCCGCGCCCGACGGGCGTCTGATCTGGTGGCGCGACCTTCGCGACGACACGACGGCTACGATCGACTGGGACATCTTGCGCGAGCGCGACGATCTCGTCGGCGAAATCGTTCGCAGGGGCGATCACCTGTTGAGTGACGCAAACGAGGCCGAAGCACTGGCCAACGCCGTCTGGCAGCGCGGTGACAATCTCGCCCGCAGCAAACCCGACGCGGACGAACGCGCGCGTCTGTTCAAGGCCGCGATCCGGCAGGCGGTGCTCACCCTGGAAAACGATCGGTAGAACGCCATGCATATTGCCGGCTGGCATGTTGACGGATTCGGCATCCTGAACAACTGGCGCGTCGATGACCTCGACGGCAAGCCGCTGATCGTCCAGGGCCGGAACGAGGCCGGCAAGAGTACACTGCTGGCCTTTCTTCAGGGCGTCCTGTTCGGCTTCCCCAAAGGCCGGAACGACCGGAAATACCACCCGCTCGCCGGCGGCACCCATGGCGGCCGAATCGTTCTGGCAACGCCGGACGGCGAGTTGACGATAGCGCGGGGCAAAAGCAGCCTGTCCGTCACGCGCGCGGACGGAACCGTCGAGCCTGAATCGGTACTCGAAACCGCCCTTGGCCACACGGACGCCAGAGTCTTCCGCAACGTTTTCGCTTTCGGACTCTGGGAGCTGGAATCCTTCAAGAGCCTTAATGCCGACGGCATCCGCGAGCAGCTCTTTTCCGCCGGACTGCTCGGCGCGGGCCGAAGCGCCAGCGCCGCTCTGGCTGAGTTGGATGGCCGGATCGAATCATTGCTGAAGCCGCGCTCTGGCCCGCTGAAGGAAATCGCCGACGAGATCGACCGCCTGAAGCGCAAGCTCGCCGAATCCCGCGCCAGCGTTGCCGACCACGCCGACCTGGCCCGCCGCGAGGAAGCGGCGGCCGCCGAAGCGGACGAGGCTCGCCGACGGGCGCGAAGCCACGAAGAGGCGGCTGCAAGGGCAGAACTTTTGCAGCGGCTATGGCCGGTCCAGGTGCGGATCGCCGAAGCCCGGAGCGAACTGGCAGCCGGCACTGACTGCGCGATCGACCTGCTGGCGTTGGAGGGCGAGATCAACGCCCTGATTGCCAGGACCGGCTCATGCCGCGAGCAGATCGCCGAATTCGAAACACGCGAAGCCAATCTGGCAAAGACGGTGGCATCGCTCGCCCCCGACCCGGCCATTGCCGGCGAACGCGAGGCTGTCGCCGCGGCCGTGGCCCATCTCGCTGCAATACGAGACAAGCACGAAGCCCGCGCGGCCCTTGAGGCCGAAGTGTCTGCCGCGCGCCGGCGACTGAATGAGGTTCTCGGCCGGCTCGGCCCCGACTGGTCGCCTGAGCGATTGACCGAGACCACCCTTGCCCTGGCCGACCGGAATGCCCTGACCGCCGCCCGTCAGCGCCGGGATGAGGCTGCCCGCACACTGACCGCTGCCCAACAAGCTGAAACCGCCGCCGAGGAAGCGGTCCAGGCGGCCGGGGACGCGGCCAACACCGCCGACGAGGCGGTCGACCGGTTGCCGTCCGCACCGACGGCCGAGGCGCTGGACGAACAGGACCGCCGCCTGCGCCACGCCCGGCAATTGACGCCGCGCGTCTCGGCCCGCGCCCGAGAGGCGGCCCAGGCGCAAGCAGCCCTGCAACAGGCCGAGCGGAACGTCGACGCCCATCCGCCGGACGCCTCGGGACCAGGCCGGGCCCTGCCTGTTCTGGCAGCAGGCATACTGGCGCTCTCGGCCGCCGGTTTCGGGTATGCCGCCTGGCCGGCCGCCGGCGAGGGCGTCGATGCCGCGACGGCCATCGCCAGCGCGCTCTGCCTCGTAGCGCTGGCCGCACTGATCGCCTGGATGCCGAAATTCCGGGCCGATCTCGCCGCACGTGCCGGCCGGCGGCAAGCCGCGCTGGACGCCCGCGACGCCGCACATATGGCTTTGCAACTGGCCGAACAGGCGGCAGCGGACACAGTGTCGGCCTGTCGCGATGCGCTCCGCGCCGCCGGTCTGGCCGACGCCGACAACACCGACCCCGACCATGCCGAAGTCATGGCGGAAAACGCGATCGCCGATGGCGAAGCCGCGATTGCCACGGCACGAACCGCGCGCCATCAGCGCGACCGCGCACTGGAACGACAGGCCGAAGCGCGGGAGAAACTGCGCCACGAGACCGCGCGCCGGGACAAGGCGATCGGGGCGCGACAAGACGCCGAACGCGGCGATGCCGAGGCCGAGGCCGAGTGGCGCCATATGCTGGCTGGTTGCGGCCTGCCGGACACGCTGACCACCGACGGCCTGACGGGCGCCCTGGCGCTGATCGATCAGGCAACCGACCGTGCCGCCGATGTGCGCCGCGAGGAAGATCGGCTGTCGGCCCTGGATGCACAACTGGAGGCGTGGCGCCGGGACATGGCGGCGCTGGCAGCGCGCCTTGAACTGTCGCCCCTGCCGGAATCCGTCAGCGCGGCGATCGCCGTGGCTGACAGCCTGACCCACCGCCTCAAGGGACACGACGCGACCGTCGACCGGCGGTCCAAACAACAAGACAGCCTGGAACGGGTTCAACAGGACCTGGAGAAGGTTCGCGCCCAGATGGCCTCGGCAAACGAGCGTCTGCGCGGCATCGCGGCGGAAGCCGGTCTTCCCGATCCGGACCACCTTCCTGCCGCGCTGCAGACTTCCCGCCGCCGCGCCACTCTGCAGGATGCGATACGGGCCGACGAAGCACAGCGCCGTGCGCAGGTCGGCGACGGCGATGCCGCCTCGTCGATACTGGCGGAACTCGAAACCGGCCAACTCGAAGCGTGGCGGGAATCCGAACAGATCGAGCGCGACGCGGCCGAGCAGGCGCGGACAGACGCCGATGCCGCGTTCGAAAGATCGGTGGAACTGCGCACCGAACGGGAACAGGTCGAAGCCTCGGCTGACATTCCCGCACTGGAGAACGCGCTGGCCGGCCACCGGGAGGCCTTTGAGAATGGTTTGGCCGAGTGGCGCGAGGTTACCCTGGCCGCCCGGCTGATCCGCGACACGCTGGCCGATTTCCAGAAGGCGCGGCAGCCCGCCGTGCTGCAAAAGGCCGGGCTCCACTTCCGCCGCGTGACGGGTGGGCGCTATTCGCGTGTGTTGCAGGATCCGCAGAACGAGGGCGCGATCCTGGTCGAACCCGAATCCGGCCTGCCGATCACCGACGACGCCCTCAGCCGGGGGACCGCCGAACAGCTCTATCTCGCCATGCGGCTGGGCCTGGTCGCCGATTATGGCGAGCGGCGCGCCCGGCTGCCGGTGATCGTGGACGACGTATTCGTGAACTTCGACCCGGCCCGCGCGCGGGCGATGGCGGAATCGTTCCTCGACCTGGCGCCCGAGCACCAGGTCATGATGTTCACCTGCCATCCCTGGGTCGTCGACACGTTCCGATCGATCGACCCGACGATCCGGGTCCTTGCGCTGCCAGACGCCAACGCTGACGCGAAAACCGGCGCCATATCCGATGCTACGTCCGCAGCAATGTCCGAAGCGACCGCCTAGCCCGCCAGGATATGCGCGCTAGATCGATCCCGCTTCGACCATGTAGTTGTTGGCGGTGCACATGGCCGCATCGTCCGACGCCAGGAACAGCACCATCCGGGCGAGATAGACAGGATCGATCAGGTCGGGCAGGCACTGGCGCTGGCGATGCTTCTCCAGGGCTTCGGGCGTCGCCCACAGGGATTTCTGCCGCTCGGTCATCACCCAGCCGGGAACAACCGTGTTGACGCGAATCCGATGGGGGCCGAGGTCGCGGGCAAAAGACCGCGTCATGCCGTGCACCGCTGCCTTCGACGACGTATAGACGGGCATACCACCGGCCCCTTCCCACCAGGAATTGGAGCCGAAATTGATGATCGACCCCTTGCCGGCCGCGATCATGTCCGGCGCCACAGCCTGAATGGCGAAAAACATGTGTCGCAGGTTGGTCGCGATGCGCTCGTCGTAGTAATCGGGCGTCACCTCGGTCCAGGGATGCCGGTCGTCCCGCGCGGCGTTGTTTACGAGCACAGTGGCCGGACCGAGCGCCGACTTCAGGGCTGCGATGGACGATTTCAAAGCATCGATGTCCCGCAGATCACATTTTTCGAAAGCAAATGGCAGGCCGCGCCCGTCCATTTCCGCCTTTTTGGCCGCACCACGGTCTCCGTCCAGGTCGATCATGCCGACGCGCGATCCCTGAGCGGCGAACGCCTCGACGACTTCCGCGCCGATTCCCGACGCTCCACCGGTCACGATGACAGTGGTATTCTTCAGGCTTGGATAAATGGCAAACGACATGGGCATCCTCCCGTACTGGATTATTTGAGCGCGATCTTGCCAGAGCATGCACACTCGGGGAAGCGCGCACGTCCGCAGGAAGCAAATTCGCTATTGTGGCATTAACTTTTTCGTATGCGTTGATGACTTACGATTCGGCCTTTAACGTTCATTCGTGCAATTTTGCTAATATTGATGAGGGCGGCGTGGCGGAAACCATTGATGCAGCGACCGGCACCCCCGACCGCCGCGAGGCGATTCTCTCCGCCATTGGCGCGAATGCCAGCCGCCTCTTGCAGGATGGAGACTGGCACCCGGCCATCCGTGAGATCCTGGAGCAGCTCGGCCGAGGGGCGGGCGTGGGGACCGTCCGGATCGAACCGATCTCGCCGGCCGCGCGCGACAGCAACGACGTGCTGATATGGTCCGCCGACCGTGGGGTGAGTGTTGTGCCCCCGGCCGACAGGAGCCGACGCGGCGAACAGGTCGACTGGGCATCGGCGATAGCCGACCGTAATCTGGCACCCTGGGGCGACGCCCTGCAGAGCGGCGAAACCATCGTCGGTCGGCGCGACCGCGTCGAAGCCGAAATGCAGGCATGGATGGCCGAATGCGGACTCGGCAGCGTATGCGCCGTCCCGGTCATGGAGGCAGGCCATCTGTGGGGCATCGTATCGTTCGAAAGCGCCGATGCGGCGACCGACTGGCCCCGACCGGTGGTGGATGCCATCGAGACCGCCTGCGCCTTTGTCGGCGGTGCCCTGACACTGGCCGCAACCCGGCGGGCCGTGATCGTCGCCCGCCAGCAGGCCGAGGACGCCAATCGGACGAAATCGGAATTCCTGGCCAATATGAGCCACGAACTGCGAACGCCGCTGAACGCAATCATCGGCTTTTCGGAGCTGATCGCCACCGAGGCGCTGGGCGCCTTCTCGCGCGAGCGCTATTTCGATTATATTCGCGACATCCATGACAGCGCGCAGCATCTCCTGGAAATGATCAACGAGGTTCTGGACCTGAGCAAGGTTGAAGCCGGCCGAATGTCAGTGGAACCCGAAGCCATCGCTGCCGCCGACATCGTCCGCACATGCATGAGGATCGTCAGACCCCAGGCCGCGAAGCGCGACCTGACGCTGACCGACGACGTCGCCGAGGCAATGACGCCATTGGCAGCAGACCCCAGGCTGCTGCGTCAGATGCTCTTGAATCTCATGTCCAATGCCATCAAATTTACACCGCGTGGCGGAACCGTCGGCGTTACGGCGCGCATGGTCGATGGCAAGGTAGCGATCAAGGTCACCGATTCCGGAATCGGCATGTCCGCTGAAGAAGTCGCGATCGCGATGGAGCGATTCGGCAGAGTGGCCACGACCGAGATTTCCGCTGCCCCCGGCACCGGCCTCGGCCTGCCGCTGGTGCATGCCTTTGCGTCGATTCAGAACGCCACCATGTCGATCGACAGCCGCCCCGGCGAGGGAACGTCGGTTACGCTGACCTTTCCCTCGGCAGAGTTGTGATCGACGGCGGCGGATTCCTGCAGACCCGCCCGCTGGCGAGGCTTGACGGGAACGGGCCCCTCCAATAAGGGTCTGCAATCATCATTTTCGCGCGTCGCACATCGGCGCGCGCGGATTTGTTCGAGCAAGAGTTCAAGAGTTCCGGCAAATGGCCATACATGAAATCAGGTTAATCCCGGACCCGGCGCTGAAGCAGGCCTGTCAACCGGTCAGCGAAATCGATGACGGGATTCTGCGTCTTATGGACGACATGCTCGATACGATGTACGACGCACCAGGCATCGGCCTCGCCGCGCCGCAAATCGGCGTCTTCAAGCGCGTCGTGGTCATGGATGTCGCGGAAAAGGGCGCCGACCCGGCTCCCATGCGGTTGATCAATCCTGAAATCCTCTGGACGTCGGAAGATCTGGTGACCACGCAGGAAGGGTGCCTTTCGGTGCCCGAGCAATACGCGGACGTGACGCGCCCGGCACAGGTCAGGATCGCTTATCTCGACGAGACCGGTACCCGCCGTGAGCTGGAAGGCGATGGCATTCTTTCCGTCTGCATCCAGCACGAGATCGACCACCTGGACGGCGTCCTGTTCACCGACCATCTGTCGACCCTGAAACGCAACATGATCATGCGCAAGGTGGCGAAATGGAAGAAGGGTCGGGCCGCGTGACCCACCGGCTTCGGCTCGCATTCATGGGCACGCCGGATTTCGCCGTCCCCAGCCTGACGGCGCTGATCGCGGCCGGTCACGAGATCGCCGCCGTCTATACTCAACCCCCGCGCCCGGCCGGCCGGGGTCAGAAACAACGGCCGTCACCCGTTCAGCAAAAGGCCGAAGCACTTGGGCTGCCGGTGCGGCACCCATCCGGACTGCGCGGCGCGGACGAACAGCAGGCGTTCGCCGATCTGGAACTCGACGCGGCGGTCGTCGCAGCCTATGGCCTGATTCTGCCACTGCCGATCCTGTCCGCGCCCCGCTATGGCTGCATCAACGTTCATGCCAGTCTGCTGCCCCGGTGGCGCGGTGCGGCGCCCATTCACAGGGCGATCCTGGCTGGCGACACCGAGACCGGCGTCACCATCATGATGATGGCCGAAGGGCTCGATACCGGCGATATGCTGACATGGCGGTCAGTGCCCATCACGCCGGAAACAACGACACCGGGCCTCCACGATCGCCTCGCGGCTCTGGGCGCCCACCTTTTGCCGGGCGCGCTCGACGGCCTGGTTTCCGGAACCTTGACGCCGACGCCGCAGCCCGATGATGGCGTGACCTATGCCGCAAAGATCTCGCGCACCGAGGGGCAGATCGATTGGTCCAGCGCGGAGTACGCCGACCGGCAGGTGCGTGCGCTGTCTCCTTTCCCCGGCGCCTGGTTCGCGCATGCGGGTGAGACGATCAAGCTGAAAAAGGTCGAGCGTCTGCCGGCCGTTACCCGTGGCCGGCCGGGTGAAATCCTCGACGACGTTCTGACCGTCGCCTGCGGTGATGGTCAGGCCCTGCGCTTGCTCACCTTGCAGCGGCCCGGGCGCTCGCCCACCGATGCGGCGGCTTTTCTTCGCGGCTATCCGGGCGACCTGTCGCCCGGCACCGTCCTTGGCGCGCCGGCAGAGAACGACACCCCGTGACACGCTACAAGCTGACCATCGAATATGACGGGCGTCCGTTCGTCGGCTGGCAGCGTCAGGCCAACGGCCAGTCGATACAGGAGACGCTGGAAACCGCGATTCACAAATTCTGCGGCGAGCAGCGGTCGGTTCAGGGTGCCGGGCGCACGGATTCCGGCGTTCATGCCCTGGGACAAGTCGCCCATGTCGATATCGATCGCCCCAGCCGTCCGGATGTCGTCCGCGACGCCATCAACTTTCATCTGAGGCCGGCGCCCGTTGCCGTCATCGCCGCCGAGGAGGCGCCCCCCGGTTTCAACGCCCGGACATCGGCGCTTCAGCGCCGGTATCTCTATCGCGTGATCAATCGTCGCGCGCCGCTGGTGCTCGATCGGGGGCTGGCGTGGCAGGTCCAGGGCGAGATCGATATCGATGCCATGCGAACCGGGGCGGCGGCGATGATCGGACACCATGATTTCACCAGTTTCCGGGCATCGGAATGCCAGGCGTCGTCGCCCATGCGGACCATGGACTCGATCCGCATCATCGATGGTGACACCGCGCAGCCGGCGCTCTTCACCGCCGCACAGGCGGGCGACGAGATCGTATTCGAGGTCAAGGCCCGATCGTTCCTGCAGAACCAGGTCCGCATCATCGTGGGCACGCTGATCAAGGTCGGCCAGGGCCGATGGGATTCCGGCGCCGTCGCCCGCGCCCTGGCCGCCCGCGAGCGCGCCGCCGCCGGCCCGACCGCCCCCGCAGACGGGCTCTATTTTGCCGATGTCGCCTATCCGAAGCCGGAAGACGATCAGCCGAACGACCGATAGGCTCAGCCGGCCACCGGCGCCATGCTCGACCGCCGCATGAACCAGATTGCCGCAACGCCAAGCAGCGCGAGCCCGTCGATCCAGAGCGGGACCGGCACGAACAGGACAGCGGCCAACACGATCATTGCCGCCCGGGAGCCCCGGTCCAGCGACCCGCCCAGCCAGGACAGTCCCTGCAATGCCGTTGCCAGCGCGATGCTGCCGACCAGGAACGCGGCCGTTCGGTGAACGATGGCGGGCACCTCGCCGATCATCAGGATTTCAGGCGTATAGGCGAAGGCGAACGGGATAATGACGAGCGTCGCGCCGAATTTCAGGGCCGCGAATCCCGTTCGCATCGGGTTGGAATCGGCGATGGCCGCGGCGGCATAGGCCGAGACGCAGACGGGCGGCGTGATGTTGGAAAGGCAGGCGGCATAGAATACCGCCAGATGCGCCGCAATCAGCGGCACGCCCAGATTGACCAGCGCCGGCGCCGCCACGACGGACAGGATGATATATGACCCGGTTGTGGAGCTTCCCATCCCGATGATGATCGAGATCAACGTCACCATGATGACGGCCGGCAGCAACTGCCCGCCGGCGAAGTCGATGAGGACGGCGGAGAATTTCAGCCCCAGACCCGCCAGGACGATGCCGCCGATGATAATGCCCAGGGTGCCGATCGCCGCACCGGCGGATGTATTGCTCTGCCCCGCCCAGGACATGGCATGGAACAGCTTCCTTGGCCCCATGCGGGTTTCACGACGCAGCCACGAGAGCGCGAAGGCCGCGACCGTTCCCCAGAAGGCACCGAAATCGGGCGAATAGCCGATGAACAGCAGGCCGATTACGACCACCAGCGGCAGGAAGAAGAACCAGCCGCGCCGCATTACGCCCGACACGGACGGAATATCGGACGGCGGCAGCCCCTTGATCCCGGTCCGCAGCGCTTCCAGATCGATCATCAACATCAGAAAGATGAAGAACAGCGCCGCCGGAATGATGTTCATCAGCGCGATGGTCAGATAGCTCGTCTGTGTCAATGTCGCCAGGATGAACACGCCGGCCCCCATTACCGGAGGCATGAACTGCCCTCCGGTTGACGCGATGGCCTCGATCGCACCGGCATTGTGCGGCTTGAAGCCGGTGCGCTTCATCAGCGGAATGGTGAAACTGCCGGTCGTCACGGTGTTGGCCACCGACGAACCCGAGATCGAGCCGAACAGGGCCGATGTCAGGACCGCGATCTTTGCCGGTCCACCGCGCCAGCGCCCGGCAACGGCGGTGCCCAGTTCCATGAAGAAGGTGCCGGCGCCGGATCGCTCCAGAAACGCGCCGAAGATCATGAACGGAAAGACGAAGGTCGCGAATGTGGCCGTCACGACGCCGAAGATCGCCTCCTGCGTCGAAAAGGTAAACTCCAGGATCCGTTCGACCGACATGCCCGAATGCGCCAGCTTTCCCGGCAACCAGGCGCCGAGATAAAGCTGGGCGAGAAAGGCCACTGCGATAAACACCAGGGCGGAGCCGAGGACGCGGCGGCTCGTTTCCAGCATGGTGACGATTGCCACCGCCCCCATGATCAGGTCGGTCTGGTTCGGAGAACTGACCCTGAACATGGCATAGGATACGTACTGGTCCATCCAGTAAGTAATCGTGATCACAGCCGCCGCTATCCAGACCAGGTCGACAATCGTCGCTCGATCCGTCGGCGAACGCCGTGTGGCCGGGAACAGCAGAAAGACGAGCACCGAGGTCAGCATCAGATAGACGCCGCGGTTGCTCTCGGTGGAAACCAGTCCGAAGCCCGAGGTATAGAGGTAGAATCCGGCAAATCCGGCCGCGATCAGCCGAAAAGCGATGGCGAACGGCCCCGTCAGGCGCCGCTTCGGTCCCGCGACCGGCCCGAACCAGGGGGAAGCTGTCTCAGTCATGGCGGCGTTCGTCACTGGCGTTGCCCTGGACTCCGGAGGTGTCGGGCCCCTCGCCCCACACTGGCAATCGCCCGCGCGGCTGTTCATTTCCGCGCGGGCGACGATCTTACGCTTTTACTGCGGCAGGGATCACTCTTCCCACATGCCATTGGCCCGATAATAGGCTTCGGCACCCGGGTGCATCGGCGCGCCCAGCGCGAGGAAATTCGCGGTGTCGGGCTCCATTTGCGCCCAGGCCGCATGCCCCTCGGCAAGCCGCTGGCGGTTCTCGTCGGTATAGGCGACCTCAAGCATGTCCTCGACGACATCGGCGTCGACCCGCTCATGCGCGACCCAATAGACCGTCATGAACGGCATTTGCGTTTCCGGGACGCCGGTATAGACATCGTCGGCAAGACGGCCGGTATTATAGAACGGATACATCTCCTGGATGGTCGCCATCTGCTCGTCGCTGTATTCCAGGACGCGCACGCCCTGGGTCTCCGCCAGTTCGGACACTGCCGCTGCCGGTGCGGACGATTGGCAGAACGCGTCGATCTGATTGTTGCCCAGCGCCCGGCCCGCATCGGCAAAGGTCATCATCTCCGGCTCGATGTCGTCGAGCATGCCAAGCGCGCGAAGCATGTTCGAGCAATTGAAGACCGTCCCGGAACCCGGCGGGCCCAACGCAACATTGGCACCGGCCAGATCGTCGATCGTTTCAATGTCGGAGCCTTCGAGCGTGACGAAATAGGTCGGGCCCTCGTAAGCCTTGGCCACCCCGCGCAGCATGTCACCCGTGGCGTCGTTCTCGAACGGCCCCTCGTTGTTCAGCGACATATAGACATGCGCCCCGTAGACGATCCCCATGTCGAGTTCGCCGCTGACCAGCCGTTTGGCGTTTTCCGTCGAACCGCCGGTCGTTACCTGGGTCACGTTCAGCCCGTCAACCTGCTCGGAAAACAGCGTGCCCGCGACACCGACCATGTAATACATGACACCGCCGGGGTTCGAGCCGCCCCACGCGACCTGCGTCTGCGCTGCGGCCGGCGTGGCGGCCATTGCCGCCGCGAAACCGGCCGAGACCAGCGCCGTGGTCAACATATATTTCTTCATGAGTATTTCCTCCTCCGCTTTGATGTTCTTGTATTCGGCCCCGTTTATTCAGACGGGGCCGGCGTTACGAGACTGGATTGGTCAACGTCCCGATGGGTTCGATCGTGACGGCAACGCTGTCGCCGGCCTTGAGATAGCGCGGCGGATCGAAGCCGATCCCGACGCCGGCAGGCGTTCCGGTTGCGATCACATCGCCCGGCTCCAGCCGGATACCGTGGGAGATGGTTTCGATCAGCATCGGAATGTCGAACACCAGATCGGCGACCGAAGCCTTTTGCCGAACCTCGCCGTTGACCGTGGTCACGAGTTCGAGCGCCTCGACATCCTCGATCTCGTCCGCCGTCACCAGACACGGACCCATGGGGCAATAGCCATCGATGCTCTTGCCCAGGAACCACTGCTTGTGGGCGTGTTGAATCGTTCGCGCCGTCACATCGTTGACGATGGTATAACCGTAAACGTGTTCCAGGGCCCGGTCGCGCGCGATGCCCCGGCCGCCGACGCCGATGACGACGGCCAGCTCGCCCTCGTAATCGGTCGAACCGGTCGGGTCGAGACGGGTGTCGATGACGGCACCCGGCGCGGCGATGCTCGTATGGGCCTTGGTGAAGATCACGGGCTTGTCGGGAACGGCCGCGGCACCGGCCGCGCTGGAGGCATCGAAGCCGCTGGAATGAAATTCCACCGCATGAGCGTAGTAGTTCTTGCCGACGCACATGATATTCTTGGCGGGACGGGATATGGGAGCACCGATTACGATGTCCGCCAAAGCGTACCGCTTCGGCGTGCCCATCACATAGGCCCGCGCCTTGTCCAGACCCGCTTTGCCCATCCGGATGAAGCTTTCCATCGAATCGGCCAGACCGCCATCGGTCAGGTCCGCGACAGTTGCGTCTCCATCGTCGCAGGCACCCACATGGGCGGGAGACTCCGGGGTGGACGACAGGGTAAAGGTGACGAGCTTCATTGCAGTTTGACCCAATTCGTGATTGGACTAATATTGGATAGCCTTTTTCCTAAGAAACCTCATGTCAATGCCGCAGTCAAGCACATTTCGGACATAATATTTGATCCATTCCGATAATTGGACTATTTTTGGTCCGTTGTGAAGGAGAATCGAGGCGCCATGCGCAGCACGGAACTTGCGGAATCGCTCCGCGCCTACATTGCCGACGGCGGCTTCGGGCCGGGGGATCGCCTGCCGGCCGAACGCGAATTGATCAAGGTTCTCGGCGGCAGCCGCGGGACGATGCGGCGTGCGATGGACAGACTGCGCGACGACGGCGTGCTGTGGCGGGGCGTCGGCCAGGGCACATTCGTCGGCAGGCGCATGGACGGCAGGACGGCCGATGCAGCCCCGTTCGCCCATCAGCCGTCAGCCCGCCCCACGGCCGCACTTAACACGACCAATCCGGCCGAGGTGCTGGAAGCCCGCAGCGTTCTGGAACCGCGAATCACCGCGATTGCCGCCCTTCGGGCGACGCCGGACGATATCGAACGAATGGACGAAGCGATCAGCCAGTCAGAGCGGGCATCAAGCCTGCTGCAGTTCGAGCATTGGGACAGTGCTTTTCATGGCATCGTCGCGACGGCCTGCAACAATTCGATGCTGCTGACACTGTTCGAAACCCTGAACCAGGCGCGAAGCGATTCCATGTGGGGGCGTCTGAAGCAGGCATCGCTGACACCGGAACGGATCAGCGCCTATATCCTGCAGCACAGGGCCGTTCGCGACGCGATCGCCGACCGCGACCGCACCGCGGCCGAAGCGGCGATGCGCGACCATTTGCGCGTGGTCGCCGCAAACATGCTGGGAGAGTCGTAGGATCGGACGCCCTGAACATCTTTGACCAGGTGCCGGGACCCGCGATGTTCAGACCAATGGCTCGCCGCGTGCCACCCGCGTGATCAGCGCCTGATATACTGCAGTCAGGGCTTCGAGATCGGCCACCGGCGTCTGCTCGTTCGTCTTGTGGATGGTGGCGTTGTTCAGCCCGAACTCGACCACCGGGCAGTGATGCCTGATGAAACGGGCGTCGGAACTGCCGCCCGATGTGCTGTAGGCCGGCCGGCTCCCCGTTGCATCGGCGACTGAAGACGCCACCAGTTCGGTAAAGACGCCCGGCTCGGTCAGGAAGTTCTCACCACTCACATGCCACCGGATGGCGTAATCGCGATCGACGGCGTCCAGTTTTTCGCAGATCAGCGCCTGCAGGGACGCGCTGGTATGGCGGTCGTTGAAGCGGGTGTTGATCGTTGCAGCAGCACGGGGCGGCACGACATTGACGGTCGGGTTGCCGACATCCACGGTGACGACCTGCAGGCTGGTCGGATCGAAATGATCGGTAGCTTCATCGATCGGCGCCGCCGTCAGCGCGTGCAACAGGGCGATCATGCGGTGGACAGCGTTATCCTCGGACCTCGCATAGGCGGCATGAGCCTGGGCGCCCTCGACCGACAGAAATCCGGACATCGAGCCGCGGCGGCCGATCTTCATCGTGTCGCCGATGCGCGTGGCGTTGGTCGGTTCACCGACGACACAGGCGTCGATCCGCTCCCCCCGGTCGGCGAGCCATTCCAGGACCCGGCGCGTTCCGTTGAAAGCCGGGCCCTCCTCGTCGCCCGTGATCAGCAACGACAGCGAAAACCCTGATGGCGTCCAACGGCCATCGGGCCCCGCGAGTGACGTTGCCATGCGGCCGACCGCAGCGATAAAGGACGCAACTGCACCCTTCATGTCGACAGCGCCGCGGCCATAAAGAATGCCGTCGTGGATTTCGGCCGCGAAAGGTGGATGGGTCCAATCGGCCTCGTCGCCGGGCGGCACGACATCGGTGTGACCGGCAAAGCAGAGGTTCGGCCCCTCGGTGCCGAGACGGGCGTACAGATTCTCGATCGGGGGATCGCCCGCCTCGCCCAGCGTCAGACGGTGACACTCGAAGCCCAGCGTCGACAGGGCGGTTTCGACGACGTCCATCGCGCCGCTGTCGTCGGGTGTGACGCTGCGGCACCGGATCAGATCACGGGCCAGTTCGACGGGATCGGTGCGCGGCGCCATTGGCAGGATTCGCTTTCGGATGTCTGAACGGAAGGTTCGGGCGTCAGTCGCGCAGCAACTCGTTGACGCTGGTCTTGGCGCGCGTCTGCTCGTCGACCCGCTTGACGATGACCGCACAATAAAGCGCCGGCCCCGGCGATCCGTCCGGAAGCGGCTTGCCCGGCATGGTGCCCGGCACGACGACGGAGTAGGCCGGCACGCGGCCGCGGAACGTTTCTCCCGTTTCGCGATCGACGATCTTCGTCGAGGCTCCGAGATAAACGCCCATCGACAGCACCGCGCCTTCTTCGACGATCACGCCTTCGGCCACTTCGGACCGGGCGCCGATGAAACAGCCGTCCTCGATGATGACCGGTCCCGCCTGCAACGGTTCCAGCACGCCGCCGATGCCGGCGCCGCCGGACAGATGGACGTTCCGGCCGATCTGCGCGCAGGAGCCGACCGTTGCCCAGGTATCGATCATCGTTCCGCTATCGACGCGGGCGCCGATATTCACGAAGCTCGGCATCAGGATCACGCTCGGCGCGATATAGGCCGAGCGCCGGACCACCGCCGTCGGCACGGTACGGAAGCCGGCACTTTCGAAATCCGCCGCGCCCCAGCCGTCGAATTTCGACGGCACCTTGTCCCACCACGCCGTGCCGCCGGGACCGTTGCCGATCGTCGTCATCGGGCTCAGGCGGAACGACAGCAGAACCGCCTTTTTCAGCCACTGATTGACCTGCCATGTGCCGTCGATTTTTTCGGCGACGCGCATCGCGCCGCTGTCCAGACCGTTCAGCGCCGCCTCAACCGCTTCGCGGGTTTCACCTGCCGTGGAAACCGTGATCGCGTCACGGCTTTCCCAAGCGCTTTCGATTACCTGCTGAAGCGTGTCCGGCGTCATGTCATGTCCGTAAATGGTCGTTGGATCGATGTCCGAGAGGAAGCGCGACTACCATGATCAAGCCCCCGTCCAATGTCAATCGCACCCGGACCGGGTTCGGTGCACGCCTGTGCTCTTTCCGGTCGGTTGCCGGCATATGCATACTGGCGGCTCTGCGCCAGAACCATCAAACCGGGATCACCCTCAATGACGGCCTTTTTCGACGGCTTCCGCACCGAGACCATGGACATCCAGGGCCGCCGCGTCCGGTTCCGGCGCGGCGGATCAGGTCCGCCGCTGATCCTGCTGCACGGCAATCCCCAGACCCATGCCATGTGGCATGCCGTGGCGCCGGATCTGGCTGCGGCATTCGACGTCATCTGCCCCGATCTGCGCGGCTATGGAGGATCGTGGAAACCGGCCGCGAGCACCGATCACGCGCCCTATGCCAAGCGCGAAATGGCGGCGGAGATCGTCGAGTTGGCGGCAACGCTTGGCCATGACAGCTTTTTGCTGGCCGGTCATGATCGTGGCGCGCGTGTCGCGCACCGGCTTGCCATCGATCATCCCGACCGCGTCCGGCGCCTTGCCGTACTCGACATCGTTCCGACGCTGGAGCATTTCGAGCGGGCCGATATGAAGTTTGCGATGGGGTATTACCACTGGTTCTGGCTGGCTCAGCCCCACCCCTTTCCGGAAACGCTGATCAATGCCGCACCCGATGCCTGGTTCGCGGCCCACACCTCACGAGAGCCCAAGCCGCCGGGATTCTTCCACCCCGAAGCCCTTGCCGATTATTTGGCGGCGGTGCGCTCGCCGGACATGATCACCGGCATGTGCGAGGATTATCGCGCGGCGGCGACAATCGACATGGATCACGACCGGACGAGCCGTGCCGAAGACCGCAAGGTCCAGTGCCCGACGCGCGTTCTATGGGGCGACAAGGGCAAGATCGGGCAATGGTACGACCCGCTCGCGATCTGGACCCGGTATTGCGAGGTTGCACCGACCGGCGGGTCCGTGCCCACTGGCCACTATCTGGCCGAGGAAGCGCCGGAGGCCGTCGTCGACGAATTCAGGCGCTTTTTCGGATGAGGCCGGACCAAACGCTCGCCACAGGCATCAGGTGATCCGCCCGCGCGCCCGCTCGCTCAACCAGCCGGCGAGATCGTGGACGACATGGTGAATATGGGCCGTATCGTCGGGTTGGGCCCAATCCGGCCCGCCGGCGACCCAGACCGTCGTCATACCGAGCCGGTGCGGCACTTCGAGATTGCGCGCCATGTCCTCAACCATCGCGGCGCGCGCCGGTTCGATGGCAAATCGCGCGATCAGGGCGTCATAGGGGGCCGCCGCTGGCTTGGGCACATAGTCGCTGCCGACGATATCCATCACGCCGTCGAACAGATGGTCGATGCCGATATGCCCCAGCACCCGTTCGGCATGGCGTTCGGAGCCGTTGGTGAAGATCAGCTTGCGTCCGGGCAAGGCCTCCAGGGCCGTCACCAGATCATCTTGCGGCGCCAGCACCGACAGATCGATGTCGTGCACGAAATCCAGAAAATCGGCCGCCGCCACACCATGATCCGTCATCAACCCGCGCAACGTCGTGCCGTGTTCGCGGAACAGTTTCTTTTGCAGAAGTCGGGCCTCGTCGGGGGCCATGGCGAATCGCGCGGCGATGAATTCTCCCATCCGGCGGTCAACCTGATCGAACAGATTGGATGAGGCCGGATAGAGGGTGTTGTCCAGGTCAAAGACCCATGTCTCGATATGATCGACCCGGTCGCTCATGGTGTCTCGCTTCTGACGGACAGAATTGCAGGTGACGATCTGCGGCCGTGGTGCCAACCGCCGCATCGCGCCCGCAGGATACCTGCATGCCAGCGATACACAAAGAAATCCCGCGCCTTCTATCGATGCTTAACAGGACCTTCACCGGAGTGCGCTATGGAAGATATCGACCACTGCGTTGACGGTAATTGTTTGCAGGATGCCCCTTTCGTGTTCAAGCGGCTTTTCGGTATGTCACCCCCACCAGATCCCTCTGCGCCGACCGTGCCCCCGACGACCGGACCAGTGGCGCCGGACGCCGGGTCCGCTGTCGCCGTTGCCGGGATCGACGCGGCCGGGACGGGCGGTGGCGGCTGGCGGCCCGCCCCCATCGATGCTGTGGTGGAGCGTTACCCCGGCCCGTCGATCCTGCTCGACGCCGATCTGACTCCCATTCGCGTCGGGTCGGCGCTGACCGATCTCGGCCCCGGCCTGCTTGACGCCGAATGGGGCTGGGACCTGATCGAGTGGGCCGCCAGCGCCACCGAAACCGCCGGCGCCGCCAACCATACATCGACACTCGCAACCGATCGCGGGCCGACGATGATCGAATGGTCAGCCACTTTGCTGCCCGACGGCTGCCGACTGCTGCTGGGCCGCGACGTGACGCTGGAGCGGCATCTGCGCCAGGCGCTTGCCGATTCGCGGCAGCGATTCCGTGACATGGTCGATATGGCCTGCGATTTCTCGTTCGAGACCGACATCAATGGTCAGTTGGTCTACGTTTCGTCCGATGGTGCCCTCGGCTATCCGGCCGACGCCCTGATTGGCGCCCATTTCTCGGTGCTTCTGGCCCATGAGGGGCTGGAGCGCACGGCGTTCGAAGTACGGCGGCCAGTGCGCGCCGAACGGCTCGATCTTCTGCGCATCGACGGCACGCTGGTGGTCGGCGCCGTATCCGCCCGGCCGCTGCACGACGACCAGGACGAATGGGTCGGAGCGCGCGGCGTGGTCCTGCTGGTCGATCCTCCGCTGCCGTCCGAAGAGCGGCAGCCGGACGAGCGCCCCGCCCCGGAAGAGGCCTGAGCATGGCGCGGCCTCCGGAGGACCGCGACCCTTCCCTGCCGGCCTATGAATCCGCCAAGCGCAGGGCGACGGCCGCAACGGTCGACGATCGCCGCGATCTCGCCGCCCAGCCGGACGTTCCGCCGGAGATCCTGTATTTCCTGGCCGGTGACGTCGCCGCAGAGGTGCGGCTGGCCGTGGCGCAAAACCCGAACACTCCGCTCAAGGCCGATCTTCTGCTGACCGGCGATGCCGATCCGGCAATCTGCGCCGACCTGGTGCGCAAGACCGTGGCACGTCTGGCACCGAACGAAGAGACCAATCCCCCGCCGCTCGACCGGATCGTCAATGACATTCTGATGCAGATTGCCGCTGACCCAAGGCCGTCGATCCGGGCATTGCTGGCGCGGGCGACCCGGGAATGCCGGAACCTGCCAGCGAAAGTGGCGCTCGGACTTGCGCTCGACCGGGAAGGCCAGGTCGCGAGCCCAATGGTCGAGCACAGCCCGGTCCTGACCGACGACGATCTGCTGGCGGTCCTGAGATCGGCCCCACCACCGGGTGTTGCGGGATCGCTCGCCCGCCGCGACGGGTTGTCGACACGCGTCGCGGCCGGGATCGTCGAATCGGGCGACGCCGACGCGATCGGCAGCCTGCTCGCCAATCAATCGGCCCAGATCCGCGAAGAAACACTCGACGCCATTCTGGAGCGGGCGCCGGACCACCCCGCGTGGCACCGGCCGCTGGTCTATCGCCCTGCCCTGACCGGCAGCGCCATGCGCACGCTTTCCCGCTTCGTTGCCGCCGGCCTGATCGAGGCAATGCGGAGCCGCTCCGATATCGATCCCGACACGGCCGATGCCCTGACCGAAATGTTGCGCACGCGCCTGACGTCGGAAAGCCACCCGCTCGACCGGGGACCGCCCCTTGATGTCGTAAAGCCGGTCGGGTCGGCGGCAAAGTCCGCACCGGACCCGAACACCGCACGCCACCGCGCCGCCGACCTTCATGCGCGCGGTGTGTTAAGCAGTCAGGACATCGACGACGCGATCTTCGACGGCGACCGGCCGTTCGTCGCGGCGGCCCTGGCATTGCTGGCGGAGGTTCCGCATCACGCCGTGCAGGCAGTCCTCGACACGCGGAGCCCAAAAGGCATCGTCGCCCTGTGCTGGAAGGCCGGGCTGCCGGTCGGGATTGCGATCAAGGTTCAGACCCATATCGCCCGGGTGCAGCCGTCCGCCGTGCTGCATGCCCGCAATGGCACGGATTACCCGATGCCTGTGGCGGATCTGCGCCGGCAACTGGCATTCTTCGGCATCGAATAGCGACTTCGGTCGCTGGCTGATGCCTTGAGGCTGCCCCTCAGCCGCCCCCGTCCGCTGCCAGACGTTCGGTCAGGCTGACCAGAAATTCGGTGCCGATGGTCAATGCCGCGTCGTTGAAATCGTATCGTGGATCGTGAAGTTGCGGTCCGTCGCCATCGGGCGGCCCACCGCCGATCCAGATCTGGGCGCCGGGCTTATGACGCAGCATGAAGGCGAAGTCCTCCGATCCCATTACGGGCGGATGCCGTCCATAAATGCGATCCTCGCCGACAACGCCCGCCGCCACTTCGGCCGCCAACGCCGTGTTCTCGGCGCGGTTGACGAGAACCGGATAGCCCAGGTGCTGTTTCACCGCGATTTCGGCTTCGAACATCGTTTCGTATCCGGAACACAACCGGCTCAGAGCCGAACGCAGGCGGTCCATGACACTGTCGTCGAGCGCGCGCATCGTGCCGGAAAGCGTCGCCGCAGAAGGGATTACATTGTAGCTGTCGCCGGAACGGATCCTGGTGACGGTGATCATTGCCTCTTCGTAGGAATCGGTGGACCGCCGGACGAGGGATTCCAGCTCCTGCTGCAAACGGCACGCGATGCCGATCGGGTCGTTTGCGACATAGGGGCGAGCCGCATGGCCGCCTGTCCCCTGGATTTCGATGTCGAAATCTTCTACCGCCGACATCGCCGGCCCCGTCGTCCACGCAATCATGCCACACGGCAGATGGGGCGCGTTGTGCAGCGTCCAGACCGAGTCCATCGGGTGCTGCTCGAACAGGCCATCGCCGATCATGACATTGGCGCCGCCGCCCTTTTCCTCAGCGGGCTGAAAGATGAATGTCACCGTTCCGCCAAAGGCTGGGCTGCGCGAGAGATGCTTTGCGGCCCCCAACAGCATGGCTGTGTGGCCGTCATGCCCGCAGGCATGCATCACACCGTCATGGCGTGACGCCCACGAAGCACCGGTTTTCTCGGCTATCGGAAGCGCGTCGAGTTCGGCCCGCAAGCCGACAGAGGGCCCATCCCCCTGCTGCCCCGCCAGAACGCCGACGACGCCGGTTCCGCCCAGCCCCCGATGTACCCGCAGCCCCCAGGACTCGAGCTTTTCTGCGACGAAGTCGCCGGTCATGTGCTCGTGAAAGCCGAGTTCCGGATGGGCGTGGAGATGCCGTCGCCAGGCAATCATTTCCTTTTTCAGCCCGACGATTTCCTTGCGTATCGGCATGGCTCGTCCCTATCCAAGGTGAGGTCTGTAAGACCTCGCCTTGGTAAAGAAAACTACCATAAATTGCAATTAATTATTGCGGCGCAACCTCAGATGGCTACGTCACCGGTTCCCCAACAGACGTTCAGCCAGGCTGACCCAGTATTCTGTCCCCAGCGTCAGGGCGCGGTCGTTGAAGTCGAACGAAGGGTGGTGAAGCTGGGCGGTGTCGGCGCCCTCTTCAGCCGTGCCCATCCAGATATAGGCTCCCGGCTTCTTTTGCAGCATGAAGGCGAAATCTTCGGCTCCCATCACTGCAGGCGCATCGGGAAACGTCTTGCCGTCGTCGGCGACACGGGTCGCGACCTCGGCGGCGATGGCGGTCGACGCCGGGTCGTTCACAAGCGGCGGGTAACCCGTATGGAGCGTAAGTTCGACGCGTGCGCCGGTCATGGCTTCGACGCCGCGGCAGACAGACCCGATCGCATCGCGAACGCGGGCGACGAGCGCGTCATCGTAAGAGCGGATGGTGCCGCGCAGAGTCGCGGATGACGGTATCACGTTATAGGCATCGCCAGCCTGGAACTGGGTAACGGTGATCACGGCTTCGGCGTGGGTTTCGATCCGGCGCCGGATCAGCGTTTCGAGTTGGTGATGCAATTCGCAGCCGATGCCGATCGGATCGACGGCGGTATGGGGCCGCGCCGCGTGCCCGCCCTTGCCGTGGATGACGATGTCGAAATCGTCGACGGCGGCCATCGCCGGCCCGGGTCGCCACGCCAGCATTCCAAACGGATAGTGCGGCGAGTTGTGCAGTCCCCAAACGCTCTCCATCGGGAACTGGTCGAACAACCCGTCCTCGATCATGACGTTGGCACCGCCGCCATTCTCTTCGGCCGGCTGGAAGATGAAGCAGATCGTTCCCTTGAAGTCGGGATTTTCCGCCAGATGACGGGCGGCCCCCAGCAGCATCGTGGTATGGCCGTCGTGACCGCACGCATGCATCACGCCCTCACGCGTCGACGCATGAGGCAAACCGGTTTCCTCGACGATCGGCAAGGCATCCATATCCGCCCGCAAACCGATTGTCGGCCCATCCCCGCCCTGCCCGCGCAGCACGCCGACGACACCGGTTTTCGCCAGCCCGCGATGGATTTCGACGCCCCATTCCGCCAGCCGCTCCGCAACGAAAGCGCTGGTGTGCAATTCGTTGAAGGCCAGTTCCGGATAGGAATGGAGGTGCCGGCGCCACTCGGTAAGGTCGGCTTCCATGGCGGCGATACTGTTTCTGACGGGCATGCTCGTTCCTGACGGTTGCTCTGGTCACTCAGATCGGCGGACAATTCACATGGCCGGTCAGGCCGCGTATTTTTCCATGGCGGCGAGAATGGCGTCGCCCATGCCCGCCGTGCCGACCTGGGTCATGCCGGCGCCCATGATGTCACCGGTTCTGAGGCCCTGATTCAACACGTCACGCACCGAGTCTTCGATCACGCTCGCCGGTTCCGCCAGATCGAAACTGTATCGCAGCATCATCGCGAAGCTGAGAATGGTGGCAATCGGATTGGCGAGATTCTGGCCCGCGATATCCGGCGCCGATCCATGAACCGGCTCATAGAGTGCCTTGCGCCGGCCCTGCCCGTCAGTGGCGCCCAGGGATGCCGACGGCAGCATGCCGAGACTGCCGGTCAGCATGGCGGCTTCGTCGGAGAGCATGTCGCCGAAGAGATTGTCGGTCACGATGACGTCGAACTGCTTGGGATTGCGCACGAGCTGCATCGCGCAATTATCCGCCAGCATATGCTCCAGCTTCACGTCGGAGAAGGACTTCTCGTGCAGTGCGGTGACCTCTTCGCGCCACAACCGGCCGCTTTCCATCACGTTCATCTTCTCGACGGAATGGACGAGCTTGCCGCGCTTGCGGGCCAGATCGAACGCCACCGCCGCGACCCGATGGATTTCCGAGGTGGTGTAGACCTGCGTATTGATACCGCGGCGCTGGCCATCCGGCAGTGTCTCGATGCCGCGCGGCTCGCCGAAATAGACGCCGCCGGTCAACTCGCGCACGATCATGATGTCGAGGCCTTCGACAACTTCCCGCTTGAGCGACGAATGATCGGCAAGCGCCGGAAACACGACCGCCGGCCGCAGATTGGCGAACAGTTCCATTTCCTTGCGCAGGCGAAGCAGACCAGCTTCCGGCCGGACGTCGAACGGCAGGCCGTCATATTGCGGGCCGCCGACAGCGCCCAGCAGAACGGCATCCGCCGCCTGGGCGCGGGCCATCGCCGCATCGGTCAACGGAACGCCATGGGCGTCGTGGGAACATCCGCCTACCAGATCTTCTTCCACGGTGAATGCGACGTCGCGATTGCTGTTCAGCCAGTCGATCAGCCGACGGGTCTGGGCGATGACGTCCGGGCCAATACCGTCGCCCGGCAGCATAAGGATGGTCTTCTTAACGGTCATACTGCTTTCGATCCCGTCTCTGGTTCACCAAGTCGTCGATTTCCCGGGCACTGCTGCCATCGGGTTCGGCTGGTCCGGCTCAGAGCCAGGGCCGTTCCTGGGTGCGCTTTGCCTCGAACGCCTCGATTTCCGGCGCGTTCTTCAGCGTCAGGCCGATATCGTCAAGACCGTTCAACAGGCAGTGGCGGCGGAAGTCGTCGGTCTCGAAGGCGATTGTGCTGCCATCCGGGCGCGTGATCGTCTTCGATTCGAGATCCACGGTCAGCGATGCGCCCTGTTCGGCGTCGCCCATCAACGCGGCCAGGGTGGCGTCGTCCTTGATCGCGATCGGCAGGATGCCGTTCTTGAAGCAGTTGTTATAGAAGATGTCGGCGAAGCTCTTGGCGATGACGCACCGAAGGCCGAAATCGTTGATCGCCCACGGCGCATGTTCCCGCGATGAACCGCAGCCGAAATTGTCGCCGGCGACGAGGACCTTGGCCTGATCATAGGGGGGCGTGTCGAGCACGAACGGGATCTTGTTGCCGTCGGCATCATAGCGCAATTCATAGAACAGGCCGCGCGCGAGTCCCGAACGCTTGATTGTCTTCAGGAATTGCTTGGGTATGATCATGTCGGTGTCGACATTGTCCATCGGCATCGGTGCTGCAATGCCTGTAATCCGCTTGAAAGCTTCCATCCTGAAGAACCCCGATTTTTCTGGCCGTTCCGCCCGGGCCGGCCCGATTGCCACCCGGCTGGGTCGTGAGGCTTTTGTGCCACACTCCGCGTCCATGCTTAAGGGGTTTTTTGTCTCCCCACCCACCGCACAATCCGAAGCGGGCCCTGAGAACCCGGTCCTGAGAACGCGGCATCATGAATACGGCGGCTCCAGCACAAATGCGACATGGCGGTGGAGACCACGGGAAAGCCAGCGGGTTTCGATAACGGCAAGATCAAGGTCCCGGAACCGGTCCAGCCAGTGCGCCACCGGCGCAAAGTGCAGCCCGCCCGGCATTTGCCAGCCGCTGCGCAACCCGTTCAGGCCGTTGTCCATTGTCCACAGCAGCCATCGGCCCGCCGAGGTCCGATAGACGGATTCGGTGACGATCACGCGCCGTCGAGCCACTCGGGAGGCCTCTGCCAGAACGCGGACCGGATCGTCGCAATGATGCAGCGTCAGCATCACGAGCACGGTGTCGAAGCTGTTGTCGCCGAACGGGAATGTCAGCCCGTCGTAAAGTGTGAGCGGCAGAGTCGCAAGATTGAGATCGACCACATCGAGCAGCGAAACCATGAGCCCGATATCGTCATCGGCCAAAGCTTGCCCGACCCAACCTTCGGCCGCGCCGACGTCGAGCACCATCGGGCCAACCACGAAGGGCGCAACCGCCCGCGCGTTGATCAGAGCCCGGCGTTCCAGGCTGCGGTCCAACTGACGCTGGAAGAAGCTCCTTCCGGTTCGGCTTCGTTCGGAAGGCGGCCTGCCGGCTGACCGGTCGGTGCGGGCGATGGCCGTCATTTCGCCGCCTCACCGCTAGCCCGTTCATCCTCGGGCAATGCTTCGCGAAGAGCCCGGCGCGCAATACGGGTGATGTACCAAGTAACCGCGACGGTCGCCATCAACCCCACCACCTGGGTCGCCGTTTCCAGACCGCTGGCGTCGGGCCGGTCGCCGACAGCCGCACGGGCGACATCGCCGGCCAGCGAGCCGAGATAGACGTAGACGAGCGTCCCCGGCATCATGCCGATCCATGTCGCCAGGGCGTAATGCAGAAACGGGATCCGCGTCAGCCCATAGGCGTAGTTGATCAGGTTGAACGGAAATACCGGGCTCAGGCGGGTCAGGAATACGATCTTCCAGCCTTGTCGGCCCACGGCGCTGTCGATGGCTGAAAACCGGGGACTGCCGGCAACCCTACGCGCCACCATGTCCCGCGCCAGAAAGCGCCCGATAAGGAATGCCGCACAGGCGCCGACAGTGCTGCCCAGGGACACGACGACGAATCCGGTACCAAGACCGAACAAGGCGCCTCCGCCCAACGTAAAAATGAAGCCCGGCAGAAACAGGACTGTGAACAGAACATAAAGTGCGAAGAAGACGATATATCCGGTAAAGCCGAGTCCTTCGATCCATGTCAGCAGCGACACGCTGTAATCCTGGACCGGCAGGCTGACAATCGCGGCAACGATCAGCGCCACAACGGCGACCAGGATCGCTATCCGGCCGGTATTTCGGTAGGTCACGGACGATGCGGACATGAGCAGCCAACCTGTCATCATTTGGGTTCCCGGATCACGGTCCGGACTCTTCACCCACGCCGGGCCCGGCGCGATACCATTACTATGTCCGCCGACGCGCCGGTGGTGTCAACGCCGGGCGCCATAGTGATAACCGAGAGATGAGACAATGAATCTGCGTGCCGTCGAGACCTTTGTCGCCCTGGCCCGGCTCGGCAATTTCCGCGCCGTGGCGGAAAGCATGAACACCACACAGCCGGCCGTCTCTGCCCGGATCAAGGTCCTGGAGAACGATCTCGGAATCTCGCTGTTCGTTCGCGACAGCCGTGGCGTCCGGCTGACCGCCGAAGGCGTCGCCGCGCTGGTCCACGCGGAATCGGTCCTTCGCGCCATGCGGGCCATGCGCGAACGTCCCGCCGTCGACGGACCGTTCCGCGGCACGATCCGCATCGGCGCGATTGACGCCATCGTTCAGACCTGGCTCCCGCGGCTGATCGATCGTTTGCGGTCGAAATATCCCGGCGTCGGCGTCGAGATCAGCAACGACACGAGCTTTCGTCTGGCCCGGCAACTTGATGCCGACGAAACGGATATTGCCTTTTCGATACAGCAGTTGCCCGGCGAGCAGTTCGACAACACCATGATCTGCCGATACGCCATGGGCTGGGTCGCCAGCCCTTCGCTGATTGCCACCGACCGGACGCTGTCGGTCGCCGAGTTGTCGCGGCTACCGATGATCGTCTATCCGCCCGGCACACCACCATACCGGCTGAACACCGAGTATTTCGGCGGGACCTCGACGGTCGACGCGCCGGTGAACTCCTCGAACTCGCTGTCCAGCATGATCAGGCTGGTCCTTGATGGTCTGGGCGTCGCCGCCATCCCGCCGAATTGCGTGGAGCGGGAGATCCGGGAGGGTTCGTTGCTGGTCATCCCGGTCGAGAAGCCGTTTCCGCCCCTGCCATTCTATGCGTCAATCCGATCCAGCCGCCGCACGCCGCTGGTCGATGCCGTCCTGTCAGAAGCAGCCGACATCGCCGCCGGCTTCTCGATCGACGCGGTGGAGGATCGGTGAAATACCAAGGCGCGCAATAATTTTATCTTCGCACACCGCCCGATCCGATAAAAAATTTTGATCATCGCCATCGCATCAATCAATTAGACGACGACACATTTTGACCGCACACTCGTTTCCATAATGCTGAACGCAGAGCGCGTATCGGGGTCCGGAACGGACCACCACCAAGGGAGAGTCGGGTCGCTATGTCAGAGAAAACGCTGGAGCTCACGCTGGTCGAAGCCGGCGTCACAGCCAGAGCCACCATGTTCACCGATCTGGCCCCGGAAACCTGCCGGATCCTGGGCGAGGCGCTGAAAACACCGGTCACCGTCAAAACGGTCCACGCGATGTTCGCCGGCCCGGAGATCATGACCGGATTGCCGGCCGAAGCCCAAACCTTCGATCCGACCGCTATTCCGAATGAAAACCAGACCTGTTTCCCCGGTGCCGGAGAGATCCTCTGGTACTATCAGGGCCGCAACGCGATGAAGGGGCTGCCCGAGGAACTGTGGGAAATCGGCATCTTCTATGGCACTGGCGGCCGGACATTCGGCCCGCTGGGATGGACGCCCGTCAATATCTTCGCGCAGATCACCGACGGACTTGATGCTTTCGCCGAAGCCGCGGCAGCGACGCGCACCGAGGGGCTGAAGACCCTGCGTATTGAATGCAAATAGCGGGAACAGGCCCGGTTTTCATACCACCTGTTCGGCGCATGAAAGGGAAGGCAAAACGATGAGAATTGCAGCATATGGACTATCGGCCCTCGCATTGACGGCGGCGATGGCGGGAACGGTCGCCTCGACCGCGGCAGCCCAGGAAACGCTGGTCATCAACTCCTTCGGCGGCGCCTATGAAGACGCTCACCGCGAACTGGTGATCGAGCCGTTCGAAGAAATGTATGATGTCGACTTGCAGGTCGTCACGGCCTATTCGGCAGACATGCTGTCCCAGCTTCGCGCGCAGGCCGGCAATCCGCAGTTCGACGTCGCCCATTTCTCCGGCGGTCAGGAAGTCATCGCGGCCGAAGAAGGCCTGCTGGAGCCGATCAGCCGCGACGAACTCGAATATGCCGACGAGCTCTATGACTTCGCCGTCGAAGGGCTGGATAACGGTGTCGGTCCGGTCTATTCCGTCGCCGCTGTCGGGATGCTCTATAATACCGAGGCGCTCGAAACGGCGCCGGCGAGCTGGCAGGACCTGTGGAACGACGACTACGCCGGCCATATCGTCCTGACCGATATCTCCAATACCTACGGCTTGCTCGGTCTGTTGATGATCAACCAGGTTCATGGCGGCGATCTCGACAATATCCAGCCCGGTCTGGACGCTGTGTCGGAGTTGCTCGACCGCTCGGTGATCGTGCGCTCGTCGCCCGAAATCCAGCAGAATTTCGCCCAGAACGATGCCTGGATCGCGCCCTACGCTCAGGACTACGGACACACGCTGCGCGAAGCCGGGCTGCCAATCGATTTCGTTCAACCTGAGGAAGGCTCGCCAGCCGTGTTCATTACAGCGAATGTCGTGGCGGGCCGCGAGAACACCGATCTGGCCAAGAAGTTCGTCGACTTCTCGCTGCGGGCCGAGGCGCAGATCGGCTGGGCGGAAGCGCTGCGCTATTCGCCCACCAACCGGACGGCGGAACTGCCCGAGGAACTGGCGGCACAGGTGCTTTACGGTGAAGAAGCCATGGCCAATCTGGTCACCTTCGATCCGCAGGTCGTCAACGACCGCCGCAGCGAGTGGACCGACATGTGGAATCGGATGATCACCCAGTAACTCGACGAGCAATACAGCCAGTAACCCGCCCGACACCACAGACCGAGGACGATCGATAGATATGAGCGCCACCTCCGGCCGTCAGTCCCGGCGCGAAGCGATACTGCTGATCACGCCGGGGGTGGCGCTGCTGATCGGCGGGTTCCTGTTTCCGGCCTTCCAGATCCTGGCGATGGCCTTTGTCCCCGCGACGGAGGATGCCGGGATCTGGTCGAATTTCGCCCGCTTCTTTGTCGACGGCTATTACCTGGGCGTCACCGAACGCACGCTCAGGCTCTCGGTGATCATCACCGCGATTACCGTCGTGCTGGGCTTCCCGATCGCATACATAATCGCACGTAGCGGTCCACGGCTGAGGCTGGTGCTGCTGATCATGACCATCCTGCCGCTGATGACCTCCGTCGTCATCCGGACATTCGGGTGGGTGATCGTACTTTCGCGCGGCGGGCCGCTGACCGATATCCTGCACGCCGCCGGTCTGGTCGAGCGGAACTTCGCGCTGCTTTATACCGAAACCGGTATCGTTCTGGCCATGGTGCAGGTGCTGCTGCCATTCATGGCGATCACAACGCTGGGCGCCATTTCAGCGATCGACACCCGGATCGAGGAAGCGGCCCGAACCATGGGCTGCAGTTTCTGGCGCAGTCTCTGGCATGTGGTCCTGCCCCTGTCGATCCCCGGTATCGTCTCCGGCTCCCTTCTCGTCTTCGCGCTGTCGATCAGCTCCTTCGTCACGCCGTCACTGGTCGGTGGCGTGCGATTGCCGGTGCTTGCCTGGTCGATCTATCAGCAGGCGACATCGACGCTCGACTGGCATTTCGCGGCGGCCCAGTCCGTCTTTCTGCTGCTGCTGGTGATGGCCATCATCATTCCCTATCTCGCCCTGATGCGGAGGAAGAATGGTTAACCGCGTACCGTTCGCCGCCCGCGCGACCGCCGTCATCCTGGGCGCGGCCATTCTGTTCTTCATGCTGGCACCACTGGCTGTGGTCGTCGGGGCATCGCTGACCGCCGGGCAGTTCCTGTCGTTCCCGCCGCAAGGGTTGTCGCTGCGCTGGTATCAGGCCGTACTGTCGTCGCCGGCCTATCTGAGTGCCGCCTGGACATCGCTGCAACTGGCGGTACTGGTCATGGTGGCGGCCACCGTGATCGGCACGCCGGTGGCCATCGCCCTGACCCGGCACCGCCTGCCTGGATCCCAGATCGTTGCAGGGCTGTTCCTGTCGCCGCTGATCCTGCCGACGATCATCTTCGGCATTGGCATCCTGATCTTCTTTTCCCTGTATGCCGACGGTCCGTCACTGACGGCGCTATGGCTTGGCCATACGGTGATCACACTGCCCTATGTCATCCGCACGGTCATTGCCGTGCTCGAAGACAGCGACCCGGCGGTCGAGGAAGCGGTCCGCACCATGGGCGCCAACTGGTGGCAGCGCTATTGGCACGGCATTCTGCCCCAATGCTATGGCGGCATGGCCGCCGGCGCCTTTTTCGCCTTCAACATTTCCTTCGACGAGGCCGTGATCGCGCTCTTTCTGCGCACGCCGGAGCTTCAGACCCTGCCGCTGAAGATCTATGCCGAACTCGAATTCAGCCCGGATCCGTCCGTCGCCGCCGTTTCCACGGTCATGATCGCCATGACGGTGGTCCTGATCGTGATCATCGACCGGCTGCTCGGACTCGGCCGCGTAACCGGATAGGCCCGACTTAATGGCAAGCGTACAGATCAATTCGATCGACAAGAGTTTCGGCACGTTCCAGGCCCTGAATCAGGTGACGCTGGACATACCCGACGGGGCGTTCGTGTCGTTGCTGGGGCCGAGCGGTTGCGGCAAGACCACCCTGCTTCGCATCATCGCCGGGCTGGAGACCGCCACCAGCGGTGACGTGATCATCGACGGCACGCCGGTCACCGGGCTGGCGCCGGAACATCGCGATCTGGCGATGATGTTCCAGTCCTATGCTCTGCTACCTCACATGTCGGTACTTGAGAATGTCCGCTTTCCACTGCGCATGCGCGGCAATGATGCCAAGGCGGCCCAGTACGAGCGCGCCCGCGAGGCTCTGGAAATGGTCAAGCTGGACCATCTGGCCGACCGGCGGCCCCGTCAGCTCTCCGGTGGCCAGCAGCAGCGGGTGGCGCTGGCGCGGGCGATCGTCGCCCGGCCCCGGGTCCTGTTGCTGGATGAACCGCTGTCGAATCTCGATGCCCGGCTGCGCGAAGACATGCAGATCGAACTGATCCAGCTGCACAAGACCCTGGGCTTCACCACCATCTTCGTGACCCACGATCAGGAAGAGGCATTGTCGCTGTCGGATCTGGTCGTTCTGATGCAGGCCGGAAGAATAGAGCAGAGTGGCGCGCCACGCGATCTTTACGCCGCCCCCGGCAGCGCTTTTGCCGCCGATTTCATCGGCGCCGCCAACCTGATCGAAGCGGAGATCCAGCAATCGCCTGAAGGCTGGACCGCACGCATCACGCCGACACTGGAGGTCGCCATCGACGCGCCGCCGGACGGCCGCACCGGACGGCGGCACATCGCGTTGCGTCAGGAAAGCGCCACCTTCAGCGCCGAGGGTCCTGTCGACGGCATGGTGGCCGCTCCGGCGGTACTGGAGACAGCCGTGTTCCTGGGCGGGAAGACCCGCTATATCACCCGGCTGGGGTCCGAGGGCAATGGACCGGAAGTGAAGATCCTGAGCCCCGCCGATACCCGAACCTCCCCGCCATCGCCGGGGCCGGGCCATCTGTCCTGGATGCAGGACGCGATCCGGGTCGTCGACTAGCCTGCCGGCGAATCGCCGTGCGCGTGGAACGCGCAGCACAATGATCGCGGCAGGCGACTCGAACAGCGACAGCGTTGTCCGGCCCAACGCCGCGTTTTCGTCTCCCGAACCGTGGACGGCGGAGCCTGCCGCCGGTTCGGCGATCCCATGATATCCCAAATCCCACCCGCCGGTACTACCGCCCTACCCATAATTTCCCAAGCCATGGGATTTTCCGAGATGAGAACATTAAACGAACAAAGTCAAAGTTCGTTCAGTCGCTCTCTGGACAGTGAAGCGGAAAAAGCGCAGGTTTACAGGCACTAAGGTGGTACGGCCGATTTATGTTAAAGAAAGTAAATTTCTTAACATCTGTAAACCTTTATTGGCCATTCCAATTGACGCCCCACGAACGCCCATGATATCCCATATTGTCCCAAGCGTGATCGCTGGGGCCGGTTCGTTCTGGCCGGCTTCAGGAGCGGCCGCCTTCTACACAGGATCGGGGATGGGGATATTTATGCTCGCAGTAGTTGCTTAGTAATCAAAGCATCTGGAGCTAACGCGATAGGAATTCGATGCGGCGCTTCACGGCACGTCACCTCAACAAGATCGACAAGAAAGGACGGACCAGCGTGCCCGCCTCCTTTCGTTCGATCGTGGAGACGTCCGGGGCGCCGATCATCTACCTGAAGCCAAACGAAGTCGAAGGCTGCATCGATTGCCTGACCGAGGCTTTCATGGCTGAAGTCGAACGCCGGATCGACGAACTCGATATCGGCTCGGAAGAGCGTGACGACCTTGAAGAAGAGTATTTCGCCGAAAGCATCGCCGTTCGCTTCGACACCGAGGGCAGAATAGTAATTCCAGCCGACCTTAAAGAACTTGCCGAAATCGATGCCGAAGTCGTGTTCGTCGGCAAGGGCAGTCATTTCGAGATCTGGGAGCCGGGCCGCCACGGCGCGCGCCGGGCCGAACGGACCGAGCGCCGGGCGCGGCGCACCCTTCCCAAGGCACCGCGCTCCGGATCGGGCGATTCAAGACGCCTGGAGGTCGCGGAATGACCGACACCAGCCAACTGGAAAACGCCCGCCCGCCTCATACTCCGGTCATGATCGATCAGGTATTGGCGGCGCTTGACCTTCAGCCCGGCACGGTCGTGGTCGACGCGACCTATGGGCGCGGCGGTTACACTACCCGATTTCTGCAGGCCGCCGATTGCCGGGTGATCGCGGTCGATCGCGATCCCGAGGCCATCGCCCACGCCCGGACGGCGGCCGAGTCCCTTGCCGGCCGCCTGACGCCGATCCAGGCCTGCTTCGGCGACCTGGCGAGCGTCATCGACAGCGTCGTCGGGGGGCCGGTGGATGCCATCGCCATGGATCTGGGGGTTTCGTCCCCGCAGCTCGACGACGCCCGGCGCGGTTTTTCGTTCCGCTACGACGGTCCGCTCGACATGCGTATGGGTACGACTGGTCCGACGGCGGCCGACCTGGTGAACACGCTCGACGAAGCCGATCTGGCGGCGATCATCCGCGATCTGGGTGAGGAGCGGCACGCGCGGCGCGTCGCGCGAACCATCGTCGAGCGCCGCCGCGAAACGCCGTTCAGCACGACCGCCGATCTTGGCAACGTCATCCGATCGGTGGTCCGGCGCGCCCGCGACGGCATCGATCCGGCCACACGAACCTTTCAGGCCTTGCGCCTTCAGGTGAACGACGAGCTGGGCGAACTCGACCGCGGCCTGGTCGCGGCGGAGAAACTGTTGCGGCCGGGCGGACGTCTGGCCGTCGTTTCCTTTCACAGCCTGGAAGACCGCCGGGTCAAACATTTCCTGGCCGACCGGTCCGGGCGTCGGGCGGGCGGCTCACGCCATATGCCGGCCGCCAGCGATGCTTTTGAAACGAAAGCCCCCACCTTCGAACTGATCACTCGAAAGGCGCTCATCCCCTCGGAAGCCGAGCAGAAATCCAACCCGCGCGCGCGTTCGGCCCGGATGCGCGCCGCTCTCAGAACGTCGGCGCCGGCATGGTCGGACAGTCATTCGGGAGAAGCCGCATGATCCGCGCATCCAATGTCGTCATAACGGTTGCCGTCGCGATGGCCGCCGGCATGGTGTTCAAAACGAGCCACGAGGTGTCGACTCTGGAAAGCCGGCTGAACGGGCTGAACCAGCAGATCGCCCGCGAGCAGGAAGCGATCCGGGTCCTGCGCGCGGAATGGGCCTATCTCAACCGGCCAGGCAGACTGCGGGCGCTGGCGGAAAACTACAGCGCGCTGAGACCGTCCGAAGGCGACCAGATGATCGCATCGTTCGCGGAGATTCCCGAACCGCTTAAGGGGCCGGAGGTCTTCGACACCCTGCCGGTGCCCGCGGCGAAACCGGACCGGCCGAATTCCCCGGCGCCCCCGATTGCCCAGGCAGGTCCCGACGATCCGATCGGCCTTTTGCTGGCACGCTCGGAAGAAGACGAGCGCGCGCCATGACAGCCGTTCACGCAACCGACGATCTTCCGATCCGACGACGCCGATCCATGCCGCAGGCCGACAGCACGAGCCTGTCGGCGGCAATCGATGTCGCGCGCATGCGTCTGGTCGTCACCGCTCTGGTATTCACACTCGGCTTTCTGGCCATCGGCCTGCGGCTCGTCGACGTGACGGTCCTGCGCGCGGACAGTCCCGCGCGCGTGGCAAATCTGGCGGGTGTGGCCGGGTCCCTTGGCGGCCGCTCCGATATTCTCGACCGCAACGGCAACGTTCTGGCGACGAGCCTGCCGATCGCCTCCGTCTTTGCCGATCCACTGATGGTCATCGACCCCGTCGAAGCCGCCGAACGGCTCGCAAGCGTGCTCCCGGAACTGAATCGCGACCGGCTGGTCGAACAACTTTCAAGCGATCGGCGCTTTATCTGGATCAAACGGGGCCTGACGCCGGCCCAGCACGAGGCCATTAACCGGCTGGGCATTCCCGGCGTCGCCTTCGACCGCGAAGAACGCCGCCTCTATCCGGTGGGCAACGTCGTCAGCCATGTTCTTGGCTATACCAATCTGGACAATGTCGGCATCGCCGGTGTCGAGCAGCATTTCGACGACCTGCTGGCTTCCGGCGTCGCGCCACTGGAGCTCAGCCTCGATCTGCGCATTCAATCCATGGTGCGCGACGAATTGCACGCCAGCATCGAGGATTTCCGCGCCATCGGGGGTGCGGCAATGGTCATGGACATCCGGTCCGGCGAAATCGTGTCGATGGTGTCGCTGCCCGATTTCGACCCCCACGACCGGGGCAACGCGACCGACGAACAGATTTTCAACCGCAATACTCTGGGCGTCTACGAGATGGGGTCGACGTTCAAGATCTTTAACACCGCCATGGCACTGGAATCCGGCGTCGCGACCATGACCAGCGGCTACGATGCGTCCGATCCGATCCGCATCGGCCGTTTCACGATCAACGATTTTCATGGTGAGGATCGCTGGCTGACCACGCCGGAGGTTTTCACCTTTTCCTCGAATATCGGCTCGGCCCGCATGGCCATGGATGTCGGCAGCGCCTATCAGCAGGAGTTCCTGCACCGGCTCGGCCTGACGACGACGCCACGCTTCGATCTGCCGGAAGTCGGCTCACCGATTGCGCCGAGCCGCTGGCGCGACGTCAACATGATGACCATCTCGTTCGGGCACGGCATTTCCGTCAGCCCGCTGCAACTGGCCACGGCCGTCGCCGCAGTCGTCAATGACGGCATCATGGTCGAGCCGACGCTGATCCGACGCGACCCCGAGGACTACCCGGAGGGCGAACGTGTTCTGTCGCAGCGGACATCGGAACAGATGCGCCGTCTGCTGCGGCTGGTGGTCGCCGATGGCACCGGCGGCAATGCCGATGTCCCCGGCTATTTCGTCGGCGGCAAGACCGGCACCGCACAGAAGACAGGCGGCGGCGGATACTCGGCGAACGCACGGCTGTCGTCGTTCGTCTCGGCCTTTCCGATGCACGACCCGCGCTACGTCGTCTTTGCCATGCTCGACGAGCCGCAGGGACTGGAGCGCACCTATGGCTATGCGACCGGCGGCTGGACGGCGGCTCCGCTGGTCGGCCGCATTGTCGCCCAAATGGGGCCCATGGTGGGCCTGCGGCCGGAAGACCCCGAGGACCCGGCGATACTGAACGCGCTGGAACTGGACAACGCACCGAACCTCGAAGAGCAGGCCGAGGGTCAACTGGCGGCTTTCACCAACTGATGCGGGATGCGATCCGGATGGCAGGAGATACGGCTATGACAGCAAACAGGGAAGCGGACGGCGGACTGCCGGCGGGCCTTTCGGGGTTGACCGCCGACAGCCGTCTCGTGCGTCCCGGTTTCCTGTTCGCCGCCCTGCCCGGGAGCCGGGCGGATGGCCGCGCCTTTATCGGCGATGCGCTGACAAACGGCGCCAGCGCTATTCTTCTGCCCGAAGGCAGCACCCTTGCCCCGGATATCGAGGCAAGACTCGCCACTGTCACGACGATCGAGGATCCGGCGCCGCGCCGCCGATTCGCGCTCATGGCCGCTGCGTTCTACAATCGCCAGCCGGCCACCATCGCCGCCGTGACCGGCACCAACGGCAAGACGTCGGTCGCCAGCTTCACGCGGCAGATATGGGAAACGCTTGGCCACCGCAGCGCGTCGCTGGGAACGCTCGGGCTGGTCCGCGACGGCCGGACCGTCGCCGGCGCCATGACGACGCCGGATCCGGTCGCGCTTCATGCCGATCTGGCTGAACTGGCCGACGACGGCATCACGCATCTGGCGCTGGAAGCCTCCAGCCACGGCCTTGATCAGTACAGGCTCGACGGTCTGCGGGTGACTGCGGCGGCCTTCACCAACCTCAGCCACGATCATCTCGACTATCACGGGACAATGGAGGCGTATCTCGCGGCCAAGATGCGGTTGTTCACCGACGTCCTGCTGCCCGAGGGAACGGCGGTCCTGAACGCCGATGTTCCGGAATTCGGTATTCTTGCCGACGCCTGCGCACGCGCCGGTCGCCGGGTCATCGACTATGGCCGCGCCGCCGCGGCGCTGCGGCTCGCCGATCTGACGCCCAGGGGCGATGGCCTCAGCCTTTCGGTGACCTATGACGGCCGACCCGCCGTCGCCATCGAGTTGCCTCTGATGGGCGCGTTTCAGGCCGAAAACGCGCTGTGCGCCGCCGGTCTGGCGATCGCCGGCGGGAACGACCCCGATGACGTCCTTGCGGCTGTCTCGCGCCTGACAGGTGTTCACGGGCGTATGGAACGGGTTGGATGCCATCCCGGCGGCGCCCCGGTAGTGGTCGACTTCGCGCATACGCCGGATGCGCTGGAAACGGTACTGACGGCCGTGCGTCCGCATGTCGGTGCCGGATCGGCCGGACGGTTGGTCGTCGTTTTCGGCTGCGGTGGCGACCGCGACCGCACGAAGCGGCCGCTGATGGGCAAACTCGCCACTGAGCTGGCCGATATCGTGTACGTCACCGACGACAATCCGCGCAGTGAAGATCCGGCCACCATCCGCGCTGCCATTCTTGCAGCGGCCCCGGGCGCGGTGGAGATCGGCGACCGGCGTGCCGCTATCGAACGGGCGATCATTTCGCTGGAACGGGGCGACGTTCTGGTCATCGCCGGCAAGGGGCACGAGACCGGCCAGATCGTGGGCAACGAAATTCGCCCCTTTGACGACGTTCAGGTCGCCGCAGGCGTCATTTCACGACTGACTGCGGAGGCAGGGCAATGACGCGATCCGATCTGCCGCTCTGGACCTCCGAAGAAGCAGCCGCCGCCACCGACGGTGCCTTGCCGGTCGGCAGCGGCGCCCGCTGGACAGCGCATGGCGTGAGCATCGACAGCCGCGCGGTAAAGCCGGGCGACCTTTTCGTCGCCCTGGCAGGCGAGCAGACTGACGGCCACCGGTTCGTCGATGCGGCATTGAAGGCCGGCGCGGCCGCGGCTGTCGTTTCCCGCCCCATTCCGGGCGCCGGGCCGGACGCACCGTTGCTGAGCGTTGCCGACACGACGGAAGCACTGGTCGCACTGGGCAGTTTCGCCCGGTTGAGGTCGACCGCACGCATCGCCGCGATCACCGGATCGGTGGGCAAGACCGGCACCAAGGAAGCGCTGCGTCAGGTTCTGGCCGATCAGGCGCCGACCACCGCGACGATCGGGAACCTGAACAACCACTTCGGCGTTCCGCTCAGTCTGGCGCGGCTGCCTTCGGCGAGCCGGTTCGGCGTGTTCGAGGTCGGGATGAACCATGCTGGCGAGATCGCTCCGCTTTCGGCCCAGATCAAGCCCCATCTCGCCCTGATCTCGTCGGTCGACGCCGTCCATCTGGAGCATTTCGCTTCGGTCGAGGGCATCGCCGACGCCAAGGCCGAAATCTTTACCGGCATGGGACCGTCGGGCGCGGCCGTGCTGCCTCGTGACAACCCTCATTTCCCTCGGCTGCTTGCGCACGCACGAACCCAGGGCCTGACCCGCGTCCTCAGCTTCGGCGCCGATCCGGCCAGTGATGCGCGTCTGATTTCCTACACACTCGGCGCCGACGGATCGGACGTCGAAGCCGAGATTCTCGGCAACCCGGTTCGGTACACATTGCCGGTACCCGGATATCACTGGGTCGTGAATACGCTGGGCGTGCTGCTGGCGGCACAGGTGATGGGCGCTTCGTTGGAGCGGGCGGTCGAGAGCCTGAAAAGCCTGTCCGTACCGGCCGGGCGCGGACGCCGCGAGACCCTCGCGCTCGCCGCGGACACACCGGGCGGCGGTGCGGATACCTTCGACCTGATCGACGAAAGCTACAATGCCAGCCCCGTGGCCGTCGCCGCGGCCCTCAAGGTTCTGGGCGCACAGACGCCAAAGCCCGGTGCGCGGCGCATCGCGATCCTGGGCGATATGCTCGAACTGGGGCCGTCGTCGGCCGACCTGCACCGGGATCTGGCGCCGGCGGCCATCGACGCCGCCGTCGATCTCGTCTTCACCGCCGGTCCCATGGCGGCCCACATTTCCGAAGCCCTGCCCGAGCCGATGCGCGGCGGGCATGCGAAGGACAGCGCCAGCCTGGCGCCGATCGTGGCGGCGGCCATTCGCCCCGGCGACATCGTCATGGTCAAGGGTTCGCTGGGCGCGCGCATGGCAACGATCGTTCAGGCGCTTCGGGCACTGGGAACGGACGCGAACACCGGCAGCGGCCTCCGCTCACACTCGGGGGGACGCTGACGGATGCTGTATCACCTGCTGTTCCCGCTGCGCGACGAATTCACGGCGTTCAACCTGTTCCAGTACATCACGTTCCGGACCGGGGGCGCGATCGTCACGGCGCTGCTGATCGCGTTCATCCTGGGGCCATGGCTGATCGACTGGCTGCGCGCGCGCCAGGGCACCGGACAGCCGATCCGCGAGGACGGCCCGGAGTCCCATTTCACCAAGCGCGGCACCCCCACCATGGGCGGGCTGATGATCCTGATCGGTGTCAGCGTATCGACACTGTTATGGGCAAACCTGAATAACCAGTATGTCTGGCTGGTCGTGCTGGTGACGACCGGGTTCGGGCTGATCGGGTTCGGCGACGACTATCTGAAGCTGACAAAACACAATCCCAAGGGCCTTCCAGGCAAGTTCAAGCTGATCTGCCAGATAACCATCGCGGCCATCGCGGCAATCTGGTTCGTCACGATCACGCCGGGCCAGCTTGCCACCGGGCTGGCCATTCCGTTCGTCAAGGACGTCCTGATCAATCTGGGCGTGTTCTTCATACCCTTTGCCGTGTTCGTGATGGTGGGGTCGTCCAATGCCGTCAATCTGACCGACGGGCTGGACGGGCTGGCCATCGTGCCGGTGATGATCGCCGCCGCCTGCTTCGGGTTCATCTCTTACGTCGCCGGCAACATCATTTTCGCCGATTACCTGCAGATCCACCACACGCCCGGAACCGGCGAACTCGCCGTCTTCTGCGGCGCACTGATCGGCGCCGGGCTCGGTTTCCTCTGGTTCAACGCGCCGCCAGCCATGGTGTTCATGGGTGACACCGGCTCGCTGTCCATGGGCGGCGCGCTGGGCGCCGTCAGCATCGTGACCAAGCATGAACTGGTGCTTGCCATCATCGGCGGGCTGTTCGTGCTCGAAACGGTATCGGTCGTCGTTCAGGTCGTCTCGTTCAAGCTGACGGGGCGCCGCGTGTTCCGGATGGCGCCGCTGCATCACCATTTCGAGAAAAAGGGGTGGGCCGAGCCGACCGTCGTCATTCGCTTCTGGATCATCGCCGCCATTCTGGCGCTGGTCGGCCTTTCGACCCTGAAGCTGAGGTGACGGCATGATCGACCTCGGCTTTCTGCGCGGACAGACATTGATGATCCTGGGGCTGGGTGCTTCCGGTCTGGCGACGGCGCGTGCCCTGACCGCGTCGGGTGTTGCCGCCATGGCCTGGGACGACAGCGCCGATCGTCGGTCGGCCGCGGAGTCCGGGGGGATCCTGATCGGAGAACCGACGGCAGGCACGCTGGCGGCGGTCGACGGCCTCGTCCTGTCGCCGGGTATCCCCCGGTCGCACCCGGCGCCGCATCCGGGCGTCGCAGCTGCCATGGCAGCGGGTTGCCCCATTCTTTCGGACATCGACCTTCTGGCCCGCGCGGTGCCCAATGCCCGGTACCTTGGCATCACCGGCACCAACGGCAAGTCGACCACGACCGCCCTGATCGGCCACCTGCTCCACGAAGCCGGACTGCCGGTCGCTGTCGGCGGCAATCTCGGTCCGCCGGCCCTGGGGCTGGACACGCTGCCCGATGGGGGCTGGTATGTGCTGGAACTGTCGTCCTATCAACTCGAAACAATCGATACGGTGCCCTGGTCGATCGGCGTGTTCCTGAACCTGACCGCCGACCATCTGGACCGCTACGCCGATATCGGCGCCTACCGGGCCGCCAAGGAACGACTTTTCGCAACGATGCTTCCGGGAGCCACAGCCGTGGTCGGCGTCGATGACGACGCATCGCGCCAGATTGCGGCCGGCCTCCGGCAGCGATCGGATCTCTCGGTCGTCACGATCTCCGGTCAGGGGCCGGAAGAAGCCGACGGACCGGCGGACATCCGTGCCGATCATGGCTGGCTGCACGACCGCACCGACGGCACGCGCCGCGCGGTCGTCGATGTCGGCGCCTGCCAGACCCTGCCCGGACGCCACAATCACCAGAATGCCGCCGCGGCCTATGCTGCGTGCCGGGCGGCCGGCGTGCCGGCGGCGACGATCGCGGCGGCAATGCCCCGCTTTCGCGGCCTTCCCCACCGGCAGCAACTGGTCGCGCACCGGGCCGGCGTTACCTTCGTCAACGACAGCAAGGCCACCAATCCCGAAGCCGCGGCCAAAGCCCTGTCGAGCTATCCGGCGATCTTCTGGCTGGCGGGCGGCCTGCCGAAACCGGGCGGATTCGGCCAGCTGGCTGCCCATCTCGGCGCGGTGCGCGCCGCGTTCGTGTTCGGGACGGCCGCCGACGATATCCGCGCCATCACAGAATCCCGCCGAATTCCCGTGACGGTCTGCACGACCATGGACGAAGCCGTGCGACAGGCACACGAAGCCGCCCGCGCCGCCGTCGCCAGCGGAACCATCGACGATGCAGTCGTCCTGCTTTCACCCGCCTGTGCATCCTTCGACCAATTCCGCAACTTCGAGGAGCGCGGCGACCGCTTCATCGACACGGTGCGGCATCTGGCCGACCAGCAAGACGGGGGGCCGCGGTGATGCCGACGATCGCCCGTACCGATACGTCGCTTTTCGGCCAATGGTGGTGGACCGTCGACCGCTGGGCGCTGACGCTGGTGGTGGCGCTGATCGGCATTGGCGCGATCCTGGTGGCTGCCGCCAGCCCGCCCGTCGCGGCGCGGATCAATCTGGACGAATTCCATTTCGTGCAGCGCCATCTCGTCTACACCATACTGGCGTCTGGCGTGCTGGTCGGAACGTCATTGCTGGGCCCGACGGGAATCCGGCGGCTGGCGCTCAGCGTTCTGATCGTCGGCCTGATCATGCTGGTACTGACGCCGATTGTCGGTGCCGAAATAAAGGGCGCGCGCCGGTGGATCCAGTTGCCGGGCATATCGTTCCAGCCTTCGGAATTCGTCAAGCCGGCGTTCATCGTCATCGCCGCCTGGCTGTTCACGCTGGGCAAGGTCCATCCCCGGTTTCCGGGCGCTGCCGCGTCGACGGCCCTGTTCCTGACCATTCTGGGCCTGCTGGTCCTTCAGCCCGATATGGGGATGGCCGTCGTCGTTACCGCCGTGTGGGGCATTCAGTTCTTTCTGGCGGGGCTGCCAATGCCGGCCGTCCTGGTGCTGGGAGCCATCGCAGCAGGCGGGATGATCAGCGCCTATTATCTGTTGCCGCATGTCGCCAGCCGCGTCGATCGGTTCCTTGACCCGTCTTCCGGCGACAGCTATCAGATCGGCCGCTCGCTTGAGGCGTTCACCAATGGCGGCATCTTTGGCGCCGGACCGGGTGAAGGCCGGGTCAAGACGACGCTCCCCGATGCCCATGCCGATTTCATCTTCGCCGTTGCCGGCGAGGAATTCGGCCTGATCTGGTGCCTTATCCTGCTGTCCCTGTTCGCCGTGCTCGTCGTCCGGGGATTCGTCAGGCTGGCATCAGAAAACAGCCTGTTCATCATTCTGGCGACCAGTGGGCTTCTGGTTCAATTCGGACTGCAAAGCCTGATCAACATGGGTTCGTCGCTGCACCTCATTCCGACCAAAGGCATGACCTTGCCCCTGATTTCCTACGGCGGATCGTCGATGGTCGCCGTCACCTTCGGTCTCGGCATGGTGCTGGGCCTGACCCGGCGACGGCCGGGGCAGGACAGCGGCTGGACGGGAGGCATGCCATGACCTCAGCACTGCCCCGTTCGCTGATCGCACTGGCTGCCGGCGGCACCGGTGGCCACATGTTCCCGGCCGAGGCCCTGGCCCGCGAACTGGTCTCGCGCGGCCATCCGGTCATGGTGCTGACCGACCGACGCGGCGAGATTTTCGCCGACGCGGCCGGTGGCGTCGAGGCTCACCGCATCCGATCATCGACACTGAAGCCGGGACTGGTCGGCAAGCTCCGTACCGCGGTCGATCTGGTCGCTGGCTATTTTCAATCCGCGCGGCTGTTCAAGGCCCGCCGTCCGGCCGCCGTGGTCGGATTCGGCGGCTATCCGTCGGCGCCGCCGGTCGCGGCAGCCGGCCGACAGGGCATTCCGGTGATGCTGCACGAGCAGAACGCGATTCTCGGCCGTGCCAACCGGCTGCTGGCGCGCTGGGCATCGCATCTGGCGACCGGCATCCCGCTGGTCGGCGATGTACCGGCTCATCTGTCGTCGCGCACGACAGTAACCGGCAACCCGGTCCGCACCGCGATCGCCGATCTCGCCGACCGGGGGTATGCGGCGCCAATGGCAAACGGGCCGATCCATCTGCTCGTTCTCGGCGGCAGTCAGGGCGCGCGTGTCTTCAGTTCTGTCATCCCCGACGCCCTCACCCGGCTTGCGGAGCCGCTGCGGCGTCGCCTGCAGGTCAGCCAGCAATGCCGCCCGGAAGATATGGACGCCGCCCGCGCGGCCTATGCCGGATCGGAAATCGATGTCGAGCTTTCGACCTTCTTCACCGATGTTCCCGACCGGTTGGCGCGGGCGCATCTTGTCGTCTGCCGATCGGGTGCATCGACGGTCGCCGAGATCACGGCGGCCGGCCGGCCGGCAATCCTCGTGCCCTATCCACACGCCATGGACGACCATCAGACGGCAAACGCCACCGCGCTGGATCGTCAGGGCGCGGGTTGGATGATGCCGCAGCCGACGTTTACGGCCGACGCCCTGGCTATCAGGATCGACGCGCTGATTTCCGACGGCGACGATCTGACCCGCGCCGCAACGGCGGCACGCGGGCTTGGTCGACGCGACGCGGCTGCCCGCCTGGCCGATCTGGTCGAGACCCTTACTCAGGAAACGGCCGTACTCGGCCGGGAGGCTTCGGCATGAGACACATGCCCCTCGACATCGGCATCATTCATTTCGTCGGGATCGGCGGCATCGGCATGAGCGGTATCGCCGAGGTGCTGCACAATATCGGCTATACGGTGCAGGGCAGCGACATCGCCGACAGCGCCAATGTCCAGCGCCTCCGGGACCTGGGCATTCCGGTCATCGTCGGTCACGCGGCCGAGAACGTCCACGAAGTGGCCGTCATCGTCGTTTCTTCGGCCATTCAGCCCGACAATGCGGAACTCATCGCCGCGCGCAGCCATATGATCCCGGTCGTTCGGCGCGCCGAGATGCTGGCGGAACTGATGCGCCTGAAATGGTCGATCGCGGTCGGCGGCACCCACGGCAAGACAACCACGACGTCATTGGTGGCGACCATGGTCGACGCCGCGGGTTTCGACCCGACGGTCATCAATGGCGGCATCATCAACGCCTATGGCACCAATGCCCGCCTGGGTGACGGCGACTGGATGGTCGTCGAAGCAGACGAAAGCGACGGCACCTTTACCAAGCTGCCGGCGACGGTGGCGGTGGTCACCAATATCGACGCCGAGCACCTGGACTTCTACGGCTCGTTCGACGAGATCCGGGCCGCGTTCGAGCAGTTCGTCACGTCGATCCCTTTCTACGGCTTCGCGGTGATGTGCATCGACCATCCCGAAGTTCAGGCCATGATCCCGCGCGTCCTTGATCGCCGGATGGTCACCTATGGCTTCAGCCCGCAGGCGGATATCCGGGCGGTCAATACCCGGACCGTCCCCGGTGGCAGTCAGTTCGACATCGTCGTCGCGGACAGGGCGACCAGTTCGACCCGGTCCATCCGGCAGGTGTTCCTGCCGATGCTCGGCCGGCACAATGTGCAGAACGCTCTGGCCGCCATCGGCATCGGCCTGGAAATGGGCGTCACCGACGAGGCCCTGCGCGAGCATCTGGCCGCCTTCACCGGCGTCAAGCGGCGGTTCACCATCACCGGGGTGGCAAACGAGATCACCGTCGTCGACGACTATGGACACCACCCGGTCGAAATCGCCGCAGTCCTGGGCGCCGCCCGGGCCGCCGCGCAGAACACCGGCGGCCGCGTGATCGCCGTGGTTCAGCCGCACCGCTATTCCCGACTTGCCGCGCTGTTCGAAGACTTCTGCACCTGCTTCAACGATGCCGACGGCGTGATCGTCGCCCATGTCTATGCGGCGGGCGAGGAACCGCGCCGGGGCGCCAATCGCGACGCGCTCGTCGAAGGTCTGCGGACACACGGCCACCGCCTTGTCATGCCGCTGCCGGGGCCGGAACACCTGGCCGACATCGTGAACGAGATGGCACGACCCGGCGACATGGTCGTCTGTCTTGGCGCCGGCAACATCACTCAATGGGCCAACGCCCTGCCCGATCAGATCCGCGCCCTCAAAGGCGACGGGTCGGAAGACGGAGGCCCGGCATGAACCAGGAAATCAACCCGAGCGGGCGCAGCAAGCGCATCACCGTGCTTTACGGCGGCTGGTCGGCGGAACGCGAAGTCAGCCTTGTATCCGGCAAGGCCTGTGCCGAGGCGCTGTCCAGCCGCGGTCATGACGTCGTGCTGACCGATGCCACGCGCGACCTGCCGGCGCTGATCGCGGCCCTGACCGAAGCCGCCCCGGAAATCGTCTTCAACGCCCTCCACGGCAAGGGCGGCGAGGACGGGACGATTCAGGGCGTGCTGGACGTCCTCGGCGTTCGCTACACCCATTCCGGCGTCCTGGCTTCGGCCTTGGCGATGGACAAACAAATGGCGAAGAAGGTCCTCGGCGCTGCCGGGATTCCGGTGCCGGCAGGAGAAATCGTGCCCGTTGCAGACCTGCGCGCCGGGCTGTCCATGACGCCGCCCTGTGTCGTCAAACCCAACGACGAGGGGTCGAGCGTCGGCGTCCATATCGTCCAGCCCGGCGACAACCGCACGGCCATCTGGGACGACTGCCCCGACGGTGCGCAGTTTCTGGTCGAGCCCTATATCCGGGGGCGTGATCTGACGGTTGCCGTCATGGACGGATCGGAAGGCCCGAAAGCACTGGCCGTGACCGAAATCGCCCCTCGCGAAGGGTTCTACGACTATCGCGCCAAATATACAGCTGGCTATGCCGATCACATCGTTCCGGCCCGTGTTCCCGATGCGGTCACCGATGCCTGCCTCGATTTCGCAGCCCGCGCCCATGCCGCCCTGGGATGCCGGGGCGTGAGCCGCGCCGACTTCCGGTTCGACGACGAGCGTCCGGGTGCGGAAGGCCTGTTCATGCTCGAGGTCAATACCCAGCCCGGCATGACGCCGTTGTCGCTGGTTCCGGAACAGGCGGCTTATCGCGGCATCGATTTCGCCGATCTCTGCGAATGGCTCGTGGAGGTTGCGCAATGACCCGGCATTCGACGAGCGCCGCCGCCCAGCGGCAGGCAGCGAAAGGCCGGGCCGCAACCCGGCGAGCCGGGGCAGGACGAGGCCGGCTTCGCCGTTGGACCGGCGGCCGGCTTGGCGGCCTCAAGGTCGCGCTGCCGGCACTCGCCACTTCGGTGATTTTCCTGGGGATCGTCTGGTCCCTTGCATCGGGATGGGGGCCGAGAAGCGTCGACGAAGTGCGGGCGGCGACGCTCGACGCGACCGGCGATGCCGGGTTCCGCATCGAGGAAGTGCTGGTGGCCGGCCGCGATCAGACCGACCGCGAGGCGATCCTCACCGCGCTCGGGGTGACGCGGGGCGATCCGATCCTGGGGTTCGATCCCCATCTGGCCCATGAGCGGGTGATGGGTCTGCCCTGGATACGCTCGGCTTCGATCGAACGGCGGCTGCCTGGCACGATCCTCGTCCGGATCGAGGAACGCGTTCCGATGGCGCTTTGGCAGCACGAACGTCAGCACAAGCTGATCGACCGCGAGGGAAACGTGCTGGCGGACCATGACCTGCAGAATTTTACCCATCTGCCCATGGTCGTCGGCCGGGAAGCCCACCGCAACGCCCGCTCGTTCCTGGATGTCCTCGGCCAGTACCCGGAGATCGCGGACGAGGTCGAGGCCGCGATCAGGGTCGGCGAACGCCGGTGGGACCTGCGCCTCACCAGCGGGGTCGAGGTCCGGCTGCCCGAAACCGGTCTGACTCCGGCGCTGAACGAGTTGAGCCGCATGATGCACGAGGTCGACCTTTTCGACCGGGACGTGGTGGCGATCGATCTGAGACTGGAGGATCGGCTGATCGTCCAGACGTCGCCGATGGCGACGGAACGCCGCGGCTTGCCCGAGGAGAATACGTGAATGAGCCCCGTCAATGCAGCGAACACGATCGATCACCGCCGGCCCGGCGAACGGGTCGCCGGCCACGTACAGGGGAAGGCTTGAACGCGATGGGCTTCACCGGCGTGCGGAAGCTGAAAACAAAGCCCAAGGGCGACATCGTGACGACGCTCGATGTCGGGTCGTCGAAGGTCGTGTGCCTGATCGCCAGGATCGACGGCCAGGGCACGGCCTCTGTGGTCGGCATCGGCCATCAGATCAGCCTGGGCGTTCGGGCCGGCGCCATCGTCGATATGGAGGCTGCGGAAACAGCCATACGGCATGCCGTCGCCTCTGCCGAGGAAATGTCGGGAGAGAGCATTCGGGAAGTCACCGTCAACCTGGCCGGGGGTGCGCCGGCCAGTCAGATCGTCTATTCCGAGGTGCCGGTCGTGGGTGGGGAAATCACCGACGCCGATCTGCGTCGCGCGCTCAAGGCGCACAACAGCGCCGTTATCCCGGCGGATTTCCAGACCATTCACGCGATCCCGGTCAGCTACACCATCGACGGCAGCAACGGCATCCGCGACCCGCGCGGCATGTACGGCGAGCATCTGGGCATGGACATTCACCTGGTCACCGCCAAGGCAACGGCCGTGCGAAATCTGGCGACCTGCATCAATCGCGGGCATCTGGACATCGACGCGTTCGTGGTCAGCCCCTATGCCGCCGGCCTCGCCTGCATGGTCGAGGACGAACGCGAACTGGGGTCGGCTGTGATCGATCTTGGCGGCGGATCGACCTCGATCGGGGTGTTCTTCGAAGGCCGGCTGGTCTTCGCCGACTGCATCCCGGTTGGCGGCCATCACATCACCAAGGACATCGCCCGCGGCCTGACGACACCGATCCAGGAGGCCGAACGGGTCAAGACGTTGCACGGGACGGCCATGGCCGGGATCGGCGACGACCGCGAGACGATAGACGTGCCGCAGGTCGGCGAGGACGACCCCGGCCACATGATCCAGGTTACCCGGTCAATTCTGACCGGAATCATTCAGCCCCGGGTGGAGGAGATATTCGAACTCGTCCGATCGCGGCTGGAAGCCTCCGGCTTCGACAAGATCGCCGGTCGCCGTGTCGTTCTGACCGGCGGCGGCAGTCAGTTGACCGGCGTTCGGGATCTTGCCCAGCAGGTTCTCGACAAGCAGGTGCGGCTGGGGCGTCCCCAGGGACTTTTCGGCCTGACGGAACAGTCCAACGGTCCGGCATTCGCCACGGCGGCCGGGCTGTTGACCTACGCATTGCGGCATCAGGGAGAGTTGATGCTCACCAGTGCGGAAATGGACCCGGAACCCGAGGAAAAGCCGGCAGGTCTGATGTCGCGCATCGGGGGATGGTTCAAGGAGAACTTGTGAGGGTGAGATCCTGCCGTCTTCGTCTGTGGGAGACGATGCGCGAGTGCATCGGGCGACGGGAACTGACGAACGAAACATTTTCGAGCGCGAGCGAGAGGGAGAAGGAACAATGATTAATCTCAGCATTCCGCAATCCACGGAACAGCTACATCCGCGGATCACTGTCGTCGGTGTCGGCGGCGCAGGCGGCAACGCCGTCAACAACATGATCCAGTCCAACCTGGAAGGCGTCGAATTCGTCGTGGCGAATACCGACGCCCAGGCGATCGCCCAGAATCTGGCCGAGAAAAAGCTGCAGCTCGGCATCGGGGTGACGCAGGGTCTCGGCGCCGGGTCGCGCCCGGACATCGGACGCGCCGCCGCCGAAGAAGTGCTGGACGAGATCGTCAGCTATCTCGAAGGCAGCCACATGGTGTTCATCACCGCCGGCATGGGCGGCGGCACCGGCACCGGCGCGGCACCGATCATCGCCCGCGCCGCCCGCGATCAGGGCATCCTGACGGTCGGCGTCGTAACCAAGCCGTTCCATTTCGAAGGCGCTCACCGGATGAAGACCGCCGAAGCCGGTCTCAACGAACTGCAGCAGTATGTCGACACGCTGATCGTCATCCCGAACCAGAACCTGTTCCGGATCGCCAACGAGAAGACGACCTTTGCCGACGCCTTCAAAATGGCCGACGAAGTGCTGCACAGCGGTGTGCGCGGCGTCACCGACCTCATGGTCATGCCGGGCCTGATCAATCTCGACTTTGCCGACATCCGCACGGTGATGAGCGAGATGGGCAAGGCCATGATGGGCACTGGCGAGGCCGAAGGCGACCGTCGTTCGGTACAGGCTGCCGAAGCGGCGATTTCCAACCCGCTGCTGGACGATGTCTCGATGAAGGGCGCGCGCGGCGTACTGGTGAACATCACCGGTGGTCATGACATGACCCTTTACGAAGTCGACGAGGCAACGAACCGCATCCGCGACGAGGTCGACCCGGAAGCCAACATCATCTTCGGTTCGACCTTCGACGAGAGCCTGGAGGGACGGATCAGGGTTTCCGTTGTGTCCACCGGCATCGACGCGATCCAGAACGTCCAGCCCGATCGGCCGGCGGTCAGCAGCCTGAGTCTGGTGAGCGACCGTTCGGCCCAGCAGTCGGGATACGCAGACGCACCACGCGGCGAACCCCAGCGGGCCGGGGGCGGACAGCAGCGCGGCGGCTATGGCAACGCGCCTGCCGGTGCCTATGGCGCGCCGCATGTACCCCAGCGTCCGGCCAGTCAGCCGGCGGCCGCCCCCACAGCCATGGGCGGCAACCAGCCGCGCGGCGCCTATGACCGGTCGGTGGGCCGCAATGCACAGCCGTCCATGCCTGCCGGCTCTGGCGCAATGGGCAATACCGCGACCGCCGTCCAGATGGACTACGATCACAACGACGAAAGCTTCGGCCATGGCCACGACGTTCCGGCTGACGACCCGACAGCCGGTGCATTGAATGCCAATGCCGGCCGGCGTCAGATCGAAGACGCTCCCCAGAGCGAGCGGTATGACGATCAGTTCATCGCCCCTCAGCCGATGAAGGCGCCCCCGCGTCAGGCGGGACCGGTTACCGGCGGGGATCACGACGAACAGCACGCGCCCTCCCCGCGCCGCCCTCAGCCCACGCCGCGCCCAACGGGAACACCAGCCGGTGCGACGACCGGAGCCGGATCGACGGCCGCCGGTTCGGTAGCGGGACGCAAGAACATCTTTCAGAAGATGACCGGCCTGTTGCGACGCGAGGACGAAGACCACGCTTATGGCGGTGAGCCGCGTCCGGCACCAAGGGCCCCCAGGGCGCCGCAGCCCGGTCGCAGCCACGGTGCCGGGCCATCGCAAGGCGAGACCGGATACGAAACCGCAGGTCCGTCCGGACGTGCTGCGCCAGGTCGTGACGAACGGCACGACCATCGTCAGCCGGACAGCCAACAGGGCGGTCACACTTCCAGCCCATCGGGCCGGACGACCGCCGAGCATGGCGATCAGGGTGCTCCGGCACCGAGGGCGTCGGGATCCGCCGGACAGCGCCAATCCGGTTTCGAAAGCGCGGGACGCGGACCGTTGCCGTCGGCGGAGGACGAACAGCTCGACATACCGGCCTTTCTGCGGCGTCAGGCCAACTGATCCGTCGATCTGACTTTCGGTCTTTCGCCCTCTCGACCGACCCGGCCGCAATGCATCCCACGGCATTGCGGCCCAGGGTCGGGCCTATCCGTTGCGACCCGACCCGGAGGTCTGTTTTTCGTCGCATTCCCAGCGACGGAACGACCCGAAAGAGGTTGACAGACGTCGCTGGGGATCAGCCCGGAAAGGCGGAATTCATATAAAATTGCTGACGTCCTGTCACACCCGTGATATAGGGCTGGCGCCCGGATACTTGATCCAACCGGCCCGGATATTCATCTTCGGGACGTGGTTATTTGCGGTCATGCTGCGGGTCCCGACTGACCGGCCCACGGTATCGGCAAGGTCCTTCCCACCGACTCGGCGGCGGGGTTCAAAAAAATTCGTTGCATTTTCGCCAAGTAAATACTACTTATAGATGAGGGTCGACCGAGTCCTTGATCCTTTTCACTATCGCGCTCGAACGCCCACCCTCATCTCCCTGGGGGTGGGCGATTTCGTTCGAGGTCAATGTAGTGCCAGGTCAGTTTGACTTTGAGGTCCGTCCCGTACCTCCCATCGGCACCGACCGCTCCTGCGAATGGACGCGGTAACAATGCGTAACAAAGAGTGATTTGGCCTTTTGCGCCGGCTTTGCTAGCCATAACGCCGTTCACGTGGTGATGCGGATATTCACCGGCACCGAATTATTTGTTACCGACATCGCGACGACAAGCAGGATCGTAACTTGGCATTCGACGGACCCCTTCCCGGCATGACCGGCCAGAAAACGCTACGCTCGCCGGTCCCGGTGTCGGGCATCGGTCTCCATTCGGGTCTGCCGATCCGCATGGTCGTCAAACCCGCCGACGGTCATACCGGCATTGTTTTCGTGCGTACCGATCTTGCCGCCGGCACCAGCCGGACGGGAATCGACGAACGGATTATTCACGCCCGCTGGGATGCCGTGACGGACACCCGGCTCTGCACCGTGATTTCAAATGAGTACGGCGCGTCGATCGCCACCGTCGAGCATCTGATGGCGGCGCTGCGCGGCTGCGGTATCGACAACGCCCTGATCGAGATCGAAGGCCCGGAAGTGCCGGTCATGGACGGATCGGCCGCCCCATTCGTCCGGCTGTTCGACGCCGTCGGAAGGCGCACGCTGCCGGCAAGCCGCAATGTCATCCGCGTCCTGAAAACGGTGTCCGTGGCTGACGGCAATCGCTCGGTAGCCATATCGCCTTCAGCAACCTGCCAGTTCACGATGGAAATCGACTTCCAGGCGATTTCGGTCGGGCGCCAACGCGGCAGCATCCATCTGACGACGGACCTTTTTGCCGAGTCCATCGCACCGGCCCGGACATTCGGTTTCCTCCGCGATGTCGCAGCGCTGCAGGCCAGTGGTCTCGCCAAGGGCGGCAGTCTGGAGAACGCGATCGTCGTCGATGATGACGCGGGTATCATGAACCCTGGCGGCCTGCGGTTCGCCGACGAATTCGTCCGCCACAAGATCCTCGACAGCATCGGCGATCTTTATCTGGCTGGCGCGCCAATTGTCGGACATTTCCACGGCGTCCGGTCGGGTCACGCGCTGAACAATCTGCTGCTTCGGACGCTGTTCGCGGACGACTCCGCCTGGTGCTACGACACGGCGGACGTGCCGTTCGAGGCACCGGTGACACACGAATACAGGAGCCTGGCCGCTATCGCATGAGCGGCTGCGCGTTCCGGACCGGTCCCCTTCCCTCACCACATCTGCGGCCCGATGATCGGTCCACACTCCGGACGGCGAGACGAACGGGGCTTGTGCGGGGATGCCTACTCCGTGCTATACAGGCGCCGTGTCCGGCGGGACTCACCTTCGAGTATGCAGGGTTTCGACGATGAATAGACCGGTTTCAAGGCGCTCGACATCAGCCACGGCACGCTTAGCGATCGCGATCGCCCTAAGCGTCGGCCTGGCGGCCTGCGCGTCATCCGACGAAGAAGCAGCCTATGTCGAAAGGCCGCCGGAAAACATCTATGCCGAGGCCCAGGATACGCTGGAATCGGGCTCGTATCGCACGGCCGCTCAGCTCTTCGACGAGGTCGAGCGCCAGCATCCCTATTCCGAATGGTCGACGCGCTCGCAGATCATGGCCGGCTTCGCGCGATACGAGAATCGCGATTACGACGAGGCGATCGAGACGCTCGACCGCTTCATTCAGCTTCATCCCGGTCATCCCAATGTCGATTATGCCTATTATCTCAAGGCCCTGAGCTACTATGAGCAAATCGTTGACGTGGACCGCGATCAGGCCATGACGCAACGGGCGATGGATGCCCTGGAAGACCTGATCAACAGGTTCCCGGAATCCGAATACGCGCGGGACGCGGAGCTCAAATACGATCTGACGCTTGATCAACTCGCCGGCAAGGAAATGACCGTCGGCCGATATTATCTTGAGCAAGGGCATTATAACGGCGCCATAGGCCGATTCCGCACCGTGATCGAGGATTACGATACCACGACCCACGTGCCCGAAGCGCTTCACCGACTGGTAGAGGCCTTCCTGGCTCTGGGGCTGCGCGAGCAGGCGCGTGTCTCCGCCTCTGTGCTGGGCTACAACTATCCCGGCAGCGACTGGTATATCGACAGCTATGCACTTCTGGTCGATGAAGGCGTGCGCCCACCGGACGAACGCGGATTCGTTGAGCGGACGCTGGACGCGATATTCTGATGATCCGTCTCCAATGATCCGCTGATTACAACCGGGACCGGCCGATGCTCACCGCCCTGACGATCCAGAACATCGTTCTGATCGAACGGTTGACGGTTTCCTTTTCCACCGGACTGACCGCCTTGACCGGAGAAACGGGTGCCGGAAAATCGATCCTGCTGGATGCCCTGGGTCTGGCGCTTGGCGGCCGGGCCGATAGCGGACTGGTTCGTCAGGGCGCCGAGCGGGCATCGGTGACGGCCGAATTCGATATTCACAACACCCATCGCGTTCACGACGTTCTGGCCGACCAGGGTCTGCGGACCGATGACGGCGATCGCCTTGTCCTGCGGCGCACCGTCGGACAGGACGGCCGCAGCCGGGCCCATATAAACGACCAGCCCGTCAGTATCGGCATGCTTCGAACCGTCGGCGATCTGCTGGTCGAAGTGCATGGGCAGTTCGAAACCCACGGCCTGTTGGATGCGCGCACCCATATCGATGTGCTCGATGCTTTTGCCGGACTGGATGCCGCGCTGCAGACCACGGCCGGCGCCTGGACCGCGTGGCGTTCGGCAGCAAAGGCCAGGGCCGACGCCGAACGCCAAGCCGAAGAAGCCCGACGGGAAGAAGAATATCTACGCCTGACGCTGGAAGAATTCGACGCCCTGACGCCGGAGGAAGGCGAAGAGGATCGGCTGGTCGAACAGCGCACCTTCCTGATGAATCGCGAGAAGATCGCAACCGCCATCAACGCGGCGCTCGAAGGCATCAGCGGCCACAAGGGTGCCGTATCGGGTGTCGTCACCGCCCAGAAGGCGCTTGATCGGGTCGGCGGACAGGCCGGCAACCGGTTCGATGCCGTCATCGAGGGGATCGACCGCGCACTGGCAGAGCTGGAAGAGGTGCGCACGGAACTGGAATCGGTCGGCGCGGACATGGATCTGGACAGCCGCGAACTCGAACGCATCGATGACCGGCTTCACGCATTACGGGATCTGGGCCGCAAGCACCGCGTTCCGGTTACCGAACTCGCCGCGTTGCACAAGGCCGTCGCTGATCGGCTGGCCCTGATCGATTCCCAGGACGACCGGCTTGGCGGCCTCGCCGCCACCGAAGCCGAAACCAGAAAGACTTACGAAGATGCCGCCGCCGTCGTGGCGGAATACCGCCGCCAGGCTGCCGAACGTCTGGACCGGGCGATGGCGGCTGAATTGCCGCCGCTGAAGCTCGACAAGGCCCGCTTCGAGACCTCCGTCGAAGCGGTGTCCGAACGTGAATGGGGGCCATCCGGCACCGATCGGGTCACCTTTCTGGTTGCAACCAATCCCGGAACGACACCCGGGCCGATTAACCGGATCGCCTCCGGCGGCGAACTGGCGCGGTTCATGCTGGCGCTCAAGGTCGTTCTGGCCGAGGGCCAGCGACAGGCCGGCGCCGCGCCCACACTGGTGTTCGACGAGGTCGATACCGGCATCGGCGGCGCCGTCGCCGACGCGGTGGGCGAGCGTCTCGGCCGGTTGGCCACCGGATCGCAGATACTGGTCGTCACCCATAGTCCACAGGTTGCCGCGCGGGCCGAAAGCCATGCCAAGGTCGAGAAGACGGCGCCAACCACGGGCGGTGTGGCCGAGGATTCACAGGAAAGTCTGGCGACGGTGGTGCGCCCGCTTGACCTGGTCGAGCGGCGGGAGGAAATTGCCCGTATGCTGTCCGGCGCAGCCGTGACCGATGCCGCCCGCGCCGCCGCCGACAGCCTCATGGCCCATCACCCCGCCCCGCCCGGCAAGAGAAAAGGCGGGCGCGGCACCACCGGAAAATCGGCATGACCGGCACACTCCCCGATACCTATGCCGACAAGGATGTCAGCGATCTGACCGCCGACGAGGCAGCGGCGGAGCATGCCGTTTTGGCGGCAGCGATCGCCCATCATGACCGGGCCTACTATCAGCAGGACGCGCCGGAAATCGACGACGCCGAGTACGACGCCCTTCGCCGCCGGATCGAGGCGGTGGAGGCGTGGTTTCCCGAGCTTCGAACGGCCGACAGCCCGACCCAGCGGGTCGGCGCCGCCCCGGCGGCCGGGTTCGCCAAGGTGCGCCACCGCGTGGCCATGCTGTCGCTCGGCAATGCGTTCGAAGAGAGTGACGTCGTCGATTTCATCGCCCGCATCCGGCGCTTTCTTTCGCTGGCGGATGACGCCGGGCTGGCCATGATCGCCGAACCCAAAGTGGACGGGCTTTCGTGCTCGCTGCGCTATGAAGACGGCGTTCTGGTACGGGCCGCAACGCGCGGCGACGGCCAGGAGGGCGAGGACATCACCCGCAATGTCCAGACCATCGACGACCACAATCTGCCCAAGACGTTGAAGGACGCCCCCGCCGTCGTCGAAATCCGCGGCGAGATCTACATGACGCGAAACGACTTCAGGGAATTGAACGAGCGTCAGGCGGCCGCCGGCCGGACCGTGTTCGCCAACCCCCGCAACGCCGCCGCCGGATCGGTGCGTCAGCTCGACGTCGCGATCACGCGCGACCGGCCGTTGCGGTTCTTTGCCTATACCTGGGGAGAGATCAGCGCGCCGCTGGGCGAAACGCAGTCGGGTGTGCGCGCGCGATTTGCCGACTGGGGTTTCGCGCTGAACGAGCCCGCCGCGCTCTGCCATTCGGCTGAGGAACTTCTGGCCCACTATCACCGCATCGCGGAGGAACGGGCAACCTATGCCTATGAAATCGACGGCGTCGTCTACAAGGTAGACCGGCTCGACTGGCAGGAGCGGCTGGGCTATGTCTCGCGCGCGCCGCGCTGGGCGATCGCGCATAAATTCCCCGCCGAGCAGGCCCACACCATCCTGAACAACATTTCCATTCAGGTCGGCCGCACCGGAGCGCTGACGCCGGTCGCCGAACTGGAACCGGTCACGGTCGGCGGCGTGGTGGTCAGCAGGGCGACCCTGCACAACGAAGACGAAATGGCCCGCAAGGACGTGCGCAAGGGCGATACCGTCATCGTCCAGCGTGCCGGCGACGTGATTCCGCAGATCGTCGGCGTCGTTCTGGAGCGCCGCCCCGTCGGCGCCGAACGGTTCGAAATGCCCGACCATTGCCCCGATTGCGGATCGGAAGCGGTTCGGCCCGTGGGCGAGGTCGTCCGCCGATGCACCGGTGGTCTGATCTGCCCCGCCCAGGCCAAGGAACGCCTGAAACACTTCGTCAGCCGCGATGCCTTCGATATCGAAGGGCTTGGCGGGCGGACCATGGAGCAGTTCCACAATCGCGGCATCGTCACAACGCCGGTCGATATCTTCACGCTGCAGGACCGCAACGAGCGGGGCTTCAAGGATCATCCGCCGCTGGGCAACTGGCAGGGCTGGGGTCCGAAATCGGTGAAGAAACTGTTCGCGGCCATAGACGAACGTCGCCGCATTCCACTGGACCGGTTCATCTATGCGCTGGGGATACGCCATGTCGGACAGGCGACCGCCCGGCTTCTGGCGCGCGTCTATGGCACCTGGCCCGCGTTCCGCGCCGCGATGGAAGCCGCCGCCGATCCCGACGGCGCCGCCTTTCGCGAATTGACGGATATCGACCAGATCGGCCGGGTCATGGCCGAGGAAATCGTGGCCTTCTTCCACGAACCCCATAACCGCGAGCTTCTCGACACGCTTGCCGGTGCGGCCGGTGACGGTGAGCCGACTGCCGGCATCGTCACGGTGGAACCGTTCGAAGCACCGGATTCCGGCGCTGGCGACACGCCGATCCGCGGCAAAACCATCGTCTTTACCGGTAGCATGGAAACCATGAGTCGCCCGGAGGCCAAGGCCCGCGCGGAAATGCTGGGCGCGAAGGTCGCCGGCTCGGTCTCGAAAAAAACCGACTTCGTCGTCGTCGGCGCCGATGCCGGGTCAAAAGAGGCCAAGGCGCGAGAACTGGGCGTTACCGTGCTGTCGGAAGAAGAGTGGCGCACCATGATCGACGAACAGGCCTGAAGCCGTCACGTGTCCGGTGCCAGCCACCATTGCCCCGCGGACCCGCCATCTGATGCCCAGTCAGCCCCCCTTCGCGCTACCGGCTTTCATCGCGGTCCTGCTGTTGACCGCCGTGATTATCGCCAGACGAGGACGGGGCAAACGCTGGTTCGGGCTTTTCACGCCGATTACGATCATGTTGGCGGTCTCGGCAATCCTGATCGTCATCGGCGGGTTGCGCTGGCGGTATGACGGGGCGCTGCTCGGCATCGCGCAGACCTTGCTGGCCGCCTCGATGCCGCCCCTGGTCTGGCGGGTCTTCACCCGCTTGACCGAGCCCGGAACACGCGCAGTCGCAAGGCCATGGCTGCATAGCCTGCCCCCACTTACCGTTGCGGCCATGCTGGTCATCCATCCCATCTGGCCGCTGCCAATCGATGCCGCCATCGGCATCATCTTTCTCGGCTACGGGGTTCAACTGGTGCGGCTCGTCGCGCCCGGGGCCGACACCCTCGTTTGTTCACGGCTCGAAGCGACGGCCACTTCGCGGCTGTCGTTCCTGATCGCCGGCCTCGCCATGGCTGGATCGGGGGTCGTCGACATCGCCATCGCCATTGATTTCGCCGTGGCAGAAGGCCGGCATGCCCGCCTCATTGTCGGATATGCACATTTTGTTGTGCTGGGGTGTCTGGCCGTCGCGGCCGCACTAATGGAAGAACCCGCGCCGCGGCCGGCGGAGACCCCGGACGACCGCCCACAATCCGGGGATGCCGGGGAAGACGACGCGGTAATCCTGGCGTTCGATACGCTGATGACCGATCTTCAACTGTACCGCGACCCCGATCTGACGCTCGACCGGATCGCGCGGCGCCTGAAGATACCTGCGCGTCGGATCTCGGGCGCCGTCAATCGCCGCGGCAACCGGAATGTTTCCCAACTGGTCAACGGCTTCCGGATTGACCGGGCGGCGCGGCAGCTCCGTGAAACCGACATGTCGGTTACAGAGATCATGTTCGATTGCGGGTTCCAGACGAAATCGAACTTCAACCGTGAATTCCGACGAACATTCGGCCAAAGCCCAACCGAATTCCGCAGCAAGGCGGCGCCGGAAACACAGCCCGGGCTGCCCTATTCCAAGCCTGGCGCATCGGAAAGAAAGTCCGCCAGCAATCCGCCGACCATGCGATGAATTTCCGCGCGATCGGTGTCGGCATCCGGCGCATCGCGGCAAACGACGCCATCGCCCGGCGCCTCGGCTTCCAGCATGTCGATCGCACCGGGCTTGCAACGGCGCCGAAAGGAAAAATGCGCAGCCCCCTCGGCACGATGATACAGGCCCATTCGAAGATGACGGGTCAGATATTCCGATTCCAGTTCGGCCGGTATGGCGGGCGTGTCCGCCGCCGCACTGACGACCAGAACCGGCACATCGACCACGGCCAGACTGTCTGGCGTCAGCCCCCGCGCCATGCCGATATCCAGCACGGCAGCAGCCCCGACGCGGTCGTCATGCCGGCTTTCGGCCAAAGCCGCGCGATCGGCATGTAATCGCCCGGCGCCGATGGCATCGAACAGGTCGCAGGCTTCCAGTTCCGGCCGGTCAACGCAATCGGTTTCGAAACGATCGACATCGAAACGAGCCCCGGCCACCTGCATCGCCGTCAACCCGCCCAGCGAATGCCCGATCACGGCGACCCGGTCGTCGGAAACACGCCCGTCAAATCCGTCGAAGGTCGAAACGGCGTCGATGGTTCGGCTGATGTCGGTTGCGCGCGCCCAAAGGCGGGCAGCCTGGCTGGAGTCCCGATCGCGGGTGGTGGTGCCGGGATGGTTCGGCGCCGCCACGACGAATCCCCGTTCGACCAGCAGGTCGGCCAGCCAGACCTGATTGGTCCAGTTACCGCCATAGCCGTGCGAGAGCACCGCCAACGGCCACGGACGATCCCGCGCGCCCGGACGTACAGGCGCGTCGGGAAGTACAGAGACCCCGAAGAATGCCGGGTTCTCACCCAGCTGTATCGGTTCCGGGCCCGCTTCTGCCGGATACCAGACAGCGACTTCAAGCGGCCGATCGCCATGCGGATCGGCAACCGCAATTTCAGTAAACCCGACAGCGGCAGCAGCCGGAAACGAGGCACCAAAAAGGCCCAGAACGACAAGGGCAGGCGAAAGGGATGGTTTCATGGCACGGACTCCGAAGCGGAAATGGTGACGCTGCCGGAATGAATGACGCGTCACGCTGACCGCTGGCGACCTGAATCACGATTCAGTACCTCCGGAGCCCGGCTTTCTACTTCTCAGTCGGCACATGCAGAAACGCCGGAAACTTCTCCACCCAGGCCATCATGTCGGCGAAGGCCAGCTCTGGTGTGTACGACGGCTGAAATCCAGTGTCCGCGACAAGGCGCGTCGTCGACATCGGCGCGCGGTCTGCCAGCTCGTGCAGATTTATGGTCGCAGCACCCGGTTCGTCGACCAGACCATGCACGAAACTCGGATACCGCCCGGCCAGCAGAACGCACCAGTCCTCGACCGACCATACGGCATCCGGACCCGGGCCCACGTGATAGATCGGGTGCTTCAGGGTTTCAGCCGACAACAGGCGTACAAGCGCATCGGCGACATCGCGGTTGTAAATCCAGTCCCGGCGGCAGGGCCGGGTAAAGCGGGCGGGCCGGTCCGAAAGCGCGGCAACGGTCGCCTGAAAGATCGGGTTCAGGGTGTCGCGGACACCGGTGGCATGCTCCCATGGGCCGAACACGGAGCTGAGCCGCGCGATCGTGACATTCATGCTCCACAGGTCGCCAAGCCGGCGGATAAGCCCCTCACCGGCGAGCTTCGTCACTCCATAAAGGGCCGCCGGCCGCGGTACGGTCTTGTCCTCGTCTATCAGATCGGTCTCGTAGACGACCGGGCCATAGACGGCATTGGAGGAAACGTGAACCAGCCGTTGGATGCCGTTGGCGCGCATGGCCCGCGCGACGGCAAGCGTACCACCGACATTGATATCGACGATGCTTTCCGGGTCGTGGCTCTCGCGTTCGGGCCCGGCCGTGACAGCAGCCATATGGATGACGCCGCCGACTTTCGTGTCGCCAAAGATCTGCGTCAGGGCGCTCGCGTCGCGTATGTCTGCCTCGATCGGCGTCACCAATGCGCCACCTTCGGACTGGACCTCCTGCCACCACGACGCCAGAGCTTGGGGCGGCGCGCGGTGATCGATCGCCGCCACGCGGTGACCGGCCCGCGACAGGTGTTCCACGAGGACCGATCCGACGACGCCCGCAGCACCGGTTACGGCAATGGTGTTCATTGTCGGCTCCTGCATCACCGATATACCAGCGTCGGCAGCCAAAGGCTGACGGCCGGAATGAATGTGACCAGTATCAGTACGATGCCCAACGGAATGAAGAATGGAAGAACCGCCCTCACGCAGTGTTCGAACGGCATGTCTCCGACTTTGGACAGCACGTGAAGGATAAGGCCGACCGGCGGCGTCAACAGGCCCAGCATCAGGTTCAGAACCACGATAATGCCGAACTGAACGGGATCGAGGCCGATGGCGGCAACGATCGGTAACAGGATCGGAACGATGATCGTCATCGCCGCGATCGGCTCCATGAACAGCCCCAGCACCAGCAGGATCAGATTGATGCCGATCAGTATCAGTATCCTGTTCTCGGTAATGCCCGTCACCCATTCCGTGACATGGACGGCAATCCGCTCGGTCGTCAGTATCCAGCCGAAGACAGACGCCGCGCCGACGATAAGCAATATGACCGCCGTGGTCTCCACCGTGTCCATCGTGATTTCGACCAGATCGCGGGCGCCGACGGTTCGATAGACCACGATCGACAGGAACAGCGCATACGCCACGGCGGCGGTCGCGGCTTCCGTCGGTGTAAAGACGCCGAACATGATGCCGCCGATGATGATCACGGGCGTCAACAGGGACAGGAAGGCCCGCCGGAACGACGACCACAGAACGGAGACCGAGAAGGCCTGATCGCGCGGATACCCGCGCCGTCTGGCGAACCACCAGACCATGACCATCAGCGATACCGCCATCAGCAGGCCCGGAACGACGCCGGCCAGAAACAGCTGGCCGATCGAGGTCGAGGCCAGCACCCCGAAGACGACCAGCGTCAGGCTGGGCGGAATGATGGGGCCGATCACGGACGAAGCGCCGGTTATCGCCGCCGCGAAATCCCGGTCATAGCCGGCGTCGCGCATCGCCTTGATTTCGATCGCCCCGAGACCCCCGACATCGGCAACCGCCGTGCCCGACATGCCGGAGAAAATGACGGAAACGCCGACATTCACATGGCCAAGTCCGCCCCGCATCCATCCGACAGAAGCGCGGGCGAATGCAAAGATCCGGTCGGTGATCCTGGCGGCATTCATGAGATAGCCGACAAAGACAAAAAGCGGAATTGCCACCAGCGGGAAACTGTTGAGGCCATTCACGAACCGGTGCATGGCCACCGGCGCCGGTATCGGATTCAGGGAAAAGACCAGGAACGACGACAGGCCGAGCGAAATGGCGACGGGAACGCCAACCAGGATCAGGCCGAACAGCGCGGCGAACAGGATGATGGCCATATCTAGCTCCCCGACCGCACGGTTGTTTTTCTGAAATCCGAAGCGACCTGAATCGCGGCCCGGGCAGTGAGCAATGCCAGAAACAGGGCAATGGTCCAGTAAACATATCTCAAGGGGAAATCGAGAGACGCCATCCGCTGCACGCCCTGTGTTACGCCGACCTGCCAGGCCAGCCAGGCAGCCAGACCATAGAACGCGACGTTGGCGAGTCCGATCAGGATTTCCACCTTGGCTCTGACGCCGGGCGGCAGCCATGAATGCATGAGCGTCATGGCCACATGGCTCCGCCGCCGGACCGCCAGGGCGCCCCCGGAAAACGCAAGCATGATCAGAAGATAGCGCGCGCCCTCCTCCGTCCACGACGCGGACCCAAGTCCCAGATAGCGTGAACTGAACTGCATGAAGACGACGAGGGTCAGCGCCCAGAAGACGCAGAAGGCGACCCAGTCTTCGATCGTATACCGGCGCAGAAGCCTGTCGCCGCCCGCATCGTTTTGCATCTGGCACCCGTCGTCGTTATCGGGCATGTCATCGATCCGGAAAATGCGGATGATGAGCCGCCGCGCAATTGACAGGGCCAGCCGGATGCACGGGGCATTCCGACTGGCCTTGGTGGGGGTTCAGGTTAGCGGAGTTCCTGAAGGCGCGCGTACTGATCTTCGGTCCAACCGACATCATTCTCGGCGAAATACTCTTCGACGGCTTCGACGAACAATTCACGCTGAACTTCCACCAGCGTGACGCCGAGGGCTTCGAATTCCTCAAGCAGTGCGGCCTCGTCCTCGTAGACAAGATTGCTGCACTCGGCCGCGGTTTCCTGTGCTGCTTCGATGAAGATTTCCTGGTCTTCTTCGCTGAGTCGATTCCACAAGGGTGCGCCGATCACTGTATGCGCGGCGATCGCCAAATGCCCGGTCATATTGATCACCGGCCGGACTTCGTGGAACTGCATGGTCATCGCACCGGCCAGCCCTTGGTCGATGATATCGACAACACCCTGCTGCAAGGCCAGATAGGCTTCGGCATAGGCGATGGGCGCTGCCTCCGCGCCGACGGCGCGAGGGAAGACCAGCCACGGCTCGGCATCGGGAACGCGCATGCGCAATCCGGCCATATCGTCAGGTGTCTCGATCGGCTCTTCACTCAGTACGTGCCACGCACCCTGATAATGGACCGAGGCGATCTTGTTGCCGACGGCTTCGAAATAGCCGTCAGCCAGTTCTTCGCGCAGATCGCTTTCGGCGTAGCGCATCCAGTGGTCGTAATCCTCGAACGCAAAGGCGGCGGATTCCAGCGAGATCGGGGCGTAAGCCGCCGCCATGAACGGCGCCGACACAATCGCCAGATCAACGGACCCCAGCGCCAGGCCCTCGTGAAGCTCGCCTTCGCCGCCCAACTGGCTGCTGGGATAGACGTCGATCTGGTAGCGCTCTTCGGTTCGATCGAAAATACGGGAGGCGAATGTCTCCGCACATTGATGATCGCGGCGATCGGTCGTGTAGACATGGCCGAACCGCAGTGTCTCCGTCGCGACCGCCGTGCCGGTGACGGCGAATGCCGCGACGCCGACACCGATTGCCAATCCAAGTTTCATCGAATCCGCCTCCTGAGAATGCCATTTTCGGTAAGATTGGATAGATGTATCCAATTTCCATTATGTTCGCCTGCAATCGTATTATCAAGGTGGATCAGGAGTGAAATCAGATCAGTTCGAACCGGTCGACGTCGAACAGGCCCATGTCGGTGATCTTCAGATGCGGGATAACCGGCAGTGGCAGGAACGCCAGTTGCAGGAACGGTTCCGACAACGCGCAGCCCATGTCGCGGACGGCATCACGCAGCCGTCGAAGCGCAGCCTCGACTTCCTCGAACGGCCGGTCCGACATCAGGCCGGCGATCGGCAATGGCAGGTCGGCCACCACCTGCCCGTCCCGGACGGCCGCAAAGCCGCCGCCCAGATCGATCAGTCGATTGACGGCAACCGCCATGTCGCCGTCGTCGGCGCCCACGACGCAAATATTGTGGCTGTCATGCCCGACCGACGACGCCAACGCCCCGCCCGACAATCCGAACCCGCGCACGAAGCCACGACCGACATTCCCGTTGCGGCCATGGCGCTCGAACACGCAGATCTTCAGCAGGTCCTGACCGGTATCGGCATGCCGGCATCCATCGCGGAAAGGCAGTGTTGCGGTCAGATGCTCGGTGATGATGCGGCCGGGAACGATGCCGATGACCGATCCCGTCGGGCCGTCGGCCGGCGTGGACATGGCCGGGGCATCGACCTTGTCCAGACGCACGGACTGCATGCCGACCGGCGCCGGTCCCGCGTCGCGCTGAAAGCTTTCCGGCATTACCGGCTGGCCGGCGGCGATGACGTGCCGGACGCTGCATGTTTCCAGATCCGACACCAGGACGATGTCCGCGCGTTTGCCCGGCGCAATCAGACCGCGATCGCGCAGGCCGAATGCCTGGGCCGCCGACCACGACGCCGTGCGATAGGCATCGCGCACCGGCGCGCCCAGTTCGATGGCGGTACGGATCAGATGATCGATATGGCCTTCTTCGGCAATGTCGAGCGGGTTGCGATCGTCGGTGCAAAAACCCAGAAGTGGCGACGTGTCGGCGGAAATCAGCGGCGCCAGCGCGTGGACGTCCTTGGAAACGCTGCCGTCGCGGATCAGGACATGCATGCCCTTGCGCAGTTTCTCCCGCGCCTCGTCGATACCGGTGGTTTCGTGACAGGTGCGCACACCGCACGCCAGATAGGCGTTCAGGTCCTTTCCGCGAAGAAGCGGACTGTGACCGTCGATATGGCCGTCCTGAAACGCCGCCAGCTTCTCCATCACCCCGTCGTCGCCGTTCAGCAGGCCGGGGAAGTTCATGAACTCCGCCAGGCCGAGGGCCTTGTCGTGTCCCCGACGCGACACCAGTGCGGCAGCATCCAGTTCGGCGCCGGCGGTTTCGAAGGCGGTCGCCGGAACGCAGGACGACAGTTGAACCCGAAGATCCATCAGTGTGTGACGGGCGGCTTCCAGGAAATAATCGATGCCCTCGATTCCCAGCACGTTGGCGATCTCGTGCGGATCGCAGATCGCCGTCGTCGTGCCCCGTTGCAGGATGCAGCGGTCGAACTCCATCGGCGTGACCAGCGAGCTTTCGCAATGGACGTGGGTATCGATGAAGCCGGGAACGGCGATCAGGTCGCGACCGTCCAGTTCGCGCCGTCCCTTGTACTGGTCGCAGGTGCCGACGATTCGATCTTCGACGACTGCAATATCACCCTCGACCAGATCGCCGGATATGACGTCAAGAAACCGGGTGTTGCGGATTACCAGATCGGCCGGTTCGTAGCCGCGAGCGACCCGCACGACCCGTTTCAGCGACTCTTTGTCCATAACGTCGGTCTCCTGCGCGCTCCGCCGGTCAGGGTCTGAATTGCCTGTCGGTAACGAAGGTAACGGGCCGGCGTTCCGCCAGGCAAGCTTCGTCGGTCGTCCCGCGTTCCAGAAAGGCCGCGGCGGTTCTGAGTGCACAGGGATTGCTGGTCATGACCGAATGACTGGCATCGGGAAATTCCAGCAACATCGACTGCGGCAGGCCGCGCGCGAGATCCCGCGCCCAGCGTACCGGCGTCACCGGGTCGAAGCGGCCGGTCAGAAGCAGCGTGGGAACATCCACGGAAACGGGCGCAGGGCGGGGCGCAGGCGCGGCATTCCACGCCCCGCAGACCGCACGCATCTGCTCCCAATGCGCCCGGGCCGCCCGTTCGTAGGGACCGTCGCCGGCAAGAGCCGCATTGACCCGTTCTTCGTCCGCCGCCAGGACCGATTCAGCACATTCGATCGCCAGATACTGACCTTCGGCCGACGAGCGGGAGCCGAGATGGGGATAGTCAATGTATTCTGCCAGGATCGCCGGTTCGCCCGCATTTTCGTCAACGGCATTTGCGTCTGCTGGCGCGACCCCGTCGAGCAACGACGGCAAACCCGCGATCACATCGCTGTCATACAATAGGAGGAACAGCCCCTCGACCGTGCCGACGTCGTCAAGCAGGACCGCCGCGCGCTCTTCGCCGCCCTCTTCATCCACGATGGTGACGGAAACCGGATCACGACGAACGGCCTCCAGCATTGCATGGAACCGGTCAGCGATATCGGGAAACACATCATCACAGGTTCGATCCGCCGCGCAGGCGTCGAATACGGCATCGAATGCGGCACGATAGAGATCGGCGCCCTGCTCGAACCAGTTCACGCTGGGCGGATAAACGGAATCGAGCACCGCCGCCTCGACCCGATCCGGCGCCTGCCGCATCACTTCCAACGCCAGCCGCGAACCATAGGACACGCCCATCAGCGCGAAACGGCCGGCATCCAGCGCATCGGCAACGGCCAGCACATCGGCCGCCGATTCCTGTGTCGTTATCGCCACCTCATCCAGGGTTTCTGCCAGCCGGACCCGGCACTCAGCGACCGCCGCCACTTCGGCCTCTATGATGGCACCGGTATCGATCACGCCGCCTTCGGCCACCGCCTCCAGTTCCGGGCAATCGAGGTCGGGACCGCTGAAGCCGACGCCGCGCTGTTCGAGCAGCACGAAATCACGGTCCGTCCCGACCGCGTCGGCGATATGCAGCCAGTCGTCCAACGGGTCATAGCCGTCCACCGCCTCGAAGAAGGCGATCTCACCCGGGCCACCGTCCAGAAAGATAACCGGCGGCCGGGCGCCAGTCCCGTCCACGGCAGGAAAGATTGTTACCGCCAGATCGATAAAGGCCGGATCGGCAACGTCCCGTCGGGCCGGCACGCTGACCAGCCCGCATCGAATATCCAGGTCGGCGGCGATCGCGAACCGGCAATCCGCCGGTTCGAACGTCGGAACGTGCCGGAGGGCCTGGCCATTTTCGGACAAGGCAACATCACCGGGCGCATCGCTGCCGCCGGACTCGCATCCAACCATCCCTATTGCCAGCGCCCCTATGGCCGCACCCGACAGCCTGCGCCAGCCTGCCGGACCAGGAAAGGCTCCTGTCATCCCCAGAGTATGGCCGATGGCGGATGAACCCCGGACTCATCATAGGTAAGTGCCGGATCGCGATCCTGAGCCAACAGCAGCGGTCCGTCCAGATCGACGACGTCAACGCCCTGCCCGACCAGAACCGCCGGCGCCATGGCCAGCGACGACCCCAGCATGCAGCCCACCATGATGCGGAAGCCCCGATCGCGGGCCGCCTGCTTGAGCGCCAGCGCCTCGGTCAGACCGCCGGTCTTGTCGAGCTTGATGTTGATCATCTGGTACTTGCCGACCAGGGCGTCCAGCGATGCGCTGTCATGGCAGCTTTCATCGGCGCAAAGCGGGACGACCGGATCGATGTCCGCAAGCGCCTCATCCTTGCCGGCCGGCAGCGGCTGCTCGATCATCTCCACGCCCAGCGCCTTCATCGGCGCCAGATAGTCCGCGAGGTGGCGCGGCGTCCAGGCCTCGTTCGCATCGACGATAATGCGGCTGTCGGGCGCATTGTCCCGCACCGCCGCCACACGATCGATATCGCCATCGCCCGTCAACTTCAGCTTGAGCAGCGGCCGGTGCGCCGCCGCCCTGGCCGCTTCGCCCATGGATTCGACGGTACCAAGGCTAAGCGTATAGGCTGTGATGACCGGTGCTGGCGTCGACAACCCGGCGAGTTCGTACGCCCGGCGGCCCGAGAGCTTGCATTCCAGATCCCAGAGCGCGCAATCGACAGCGTTGCGCGCCGCACCGGCCGGCAGGGCCGACAGCAGCGCGGCACGGTCCATACCACCGCCCACCGCATCGGCAACAGAGCCGATCTGTTCGGCGACAGAGTCCAGAGTTTCGCCATACCGTCCATAGGGCACGCATTCGCCGCGCCCGACGGTACCGGCCTCCGAGATGCTCACCTCGATGACTTCGGCCGTCGTCCGGCTCCCGCGGGAGATCGCAAACGAGCCCCGAATCGGCCACGATACCTGTCGGCAATCCATGCTGCGTCGGTTGTCCGCCGAGGCCGTCATGCGGTTTCTCCTGCATCGGCGAGCATCGCATCAACAATCGATGCCACGCCGGTGCGCACGGGATCGACCGCCGGCATGCCGAATTCCTTTGCCAGCGCCGCCAGCGTGCTCTCTGCCTCACTCTCGGACATTGCCGACGTATTGCAGGCGATGCCGACGACTTTCGCCCTTGGATTGGTCAGCCGGGCGCAGCGTTCGTTCAGCGCGATGGCCTCGGCGATGTCGGGCAGGCCGTAATGCGGAAGTCCGCGCATGTGCGGGCGGCCGGGTTCATGGCACATGACCAGATAGTCGGCCTGGGCCCCGTGGATAAGCCCCATCGAAACGCCGGCAAACGATGCGTGGAAGAGTGACCCCTGCCCCTCGATCAGATCCCAGTGATTGGGGTCGTTTTCCGGCGCGATGGCCTCGACCGCGCCGGAAATGAAGTCCGAGATCACGGCGTCGACGGAAACACCCGATCCGGCGATGAAAATACCCGTCTGGCCGGTAGCGCGGAAATCAGCGTTCGCGCCCCTTTTCTTCAGTTCGTCCTCAAGCGCCAGCGAGGCAAACATCTTGCCGACAGAACAATCGGTGCCGACGGTCAGGACCCGGCGCCCGGTGCGCGGGGCGCCGGTTCCAAGTTCGAAATCATTGGTCGGGTGACGGACATCGAACAGCGAGCGTCCCAGCTTCGCCGCCTTTTCCCGGACAGACGGGATATCGGCGACCTTCTTGTGGAGGCCGCTGGCGATATCCATGCCGAGATCGAGCGCCTTGAGCATGGTCTGTTCCCAGGTCGGCGCGATGCGGCCGCCCCGGTTGGCCACGCCGATGACGAGGGTCTTCACCCCCTTCTCGGCCGCTTCCTCGACGCTCATATCCGGCAGGCCGAGATCCGCCTTGCAGCCTTCGAGGCGGAGTTGCCCGATGCACGCATCAGGGCGCCAATATGCGACGCCCTTGGCCGTCTTGGCGGCGAGTTGGTCCGGCGCATCGCCGAGAAACATCAGATAAGGTTGCCGGATCTCCACCATCGAACTCCTTGGTTTTCTTCTTAACGGGACGGCCGGCCCAGGCGGAGCCCGAGCGCCTTCTTGCGCCGCAATACCATACAGCCGCGCAGTTTAGCGACAACGATGTCTGCTAAGCAAATGCATCGGCGCGGCCCCGTGACCGGCCCCCGTCACTGGCCCCCGTCACTGGCCCCCGTCACTGGCCCCCATCATTTGCCGGGTGCCGGGCCAGGATAGCAATGACCGCATTATCGGTCACCTGATCAAAGCTGTCATAATAATAGCCAATCGCGCCAAGATCCGGCGGCGTCGCCAGACATACGATCGTATCTGTCTCGTTGCGCAGATCTTCGATGACATCCGGGGCACCCACCGGCACCGCGAGCACGAGCTCCCTCGGCCCCTGCTTCCGGATCGCCCGCAAAGCAGCCCGGACGGTCGCGCCGGTTGCCACCCCGTCATCGACAACGATGGCTATGCGGCCCGCCACCGGCGCGCGCGGCCGATCGCCGATATACCGGTGCCGCCGGCTTTCGTTCTCGCGGCATTCACGGTCCCGGACCTGGGCAAACACCGCCTCGGTCGTGCCGGTCGCCCTGATCAGCGACTCGTTACGTACCGTCTGCGGATCATCGCCGTCGACGACCGCGCCGATGGCAAGTTCCGGCTGTGCCGGCAAGCCGATCTTGCGGACGAGAACCAGATCCAGTGGCGCTGCCAGCGCCTCGGCCACTCTCGCGGCTACGGGAACGCCGCCTCTCGGCAGCGCAAGGATCACCGCATCCTGTCCGGAATACCGGGCAAGCGCCTCTGCCAGCTGCCGGCCCGCATCATCTCGATCTCGAAACTGCGCCATGGAAACCCCTTTGGGAAATTCCCCCGCCGGATCAGTAGATTGGCGGTGTCGTAATCCACAACACGCGCACGGTTTCCTGCCCGGGATTGCGAAAACCGTGAGGCCGCATGCTTTCGAAGGCGAAGCTGTCACCCGGTTCAAGGTAATAGCATTTATCGTCCACGGTCAGTTCCATCGTGCCTTCGAGAATCAGGCCGCATTCTTCGCCGTCGTGATTGTAGAGCTGCTCGCCCGATCCGCCGCCGGGCCGCATGACGACTTCCAGAAACTGGAGCTTCCGATCGAGATCGGGCACCAGCATCGTCTTGCTCATGCCCTTTGTGCCGAAATCGAAAAATCTCCGGTCCCGGCGGCGCACGATCAGCCCGGTCTCGTCGGGATCCGCCGGGCCATCGCCATCGAACAATGTGGAAATCGGAATGCTCAGCGCGGCGCAAATCGCCCGAAGATCGCGGATCGAGGGCGATGACAGCCCCCGCTCGATCTGGCTCAGTCCGCCGACGGAAATTTTCGACGCTTCGGAAACCTGCTGCAGCGACATCGCCTGCGCCTTGCGCCGTGCGCGCAGCTTCTGCCCCAACGTCCAGTCACGCGGATCGATCTCATTTTCCCGAAAAACGCTCATCCGGCGCTCCACCCCAATCGAATCTTTCAAATCAGATCATGGCATTCATGATCGCTTGACGTAGAGACCATACCTTCATACCGTTAAAAAATTCATCGATAAATTCATGCAGGTGAAAGTTCGATCCGGGCTTTGCCGCATGCTCGCGGCTCGACCTATCCGCTGCACAGGGAGATACAATCAATGGCAAACCGCAAATTCTGGACGCCCGATCTATCGCGCCGTCAGGTACTGAAATCGACCGCCGGACTGGCGGCAGCGCCGGTCTTAATGGGTGGCTTCTCCGGCCTGGCCGCCGCCCAGCAGGGAAATCTGGTGTTCGGCTCGGCCAGCCTCGGTTCAACCGGCTACGTTATTGTCGAATCAATTTCGGCCGTCGTAAACCGGCATACTGACATGCGCACGTCGTCGATGTCGACGTCGGGTGGCGCGGAGAACCTTCAGCTTATCGGCGAAGGCATGATCGATATGGGCCAGAGCGCCTCGACCGACTGGCCGGCGGCGACCGCCGGTGAAGGCCGGTTCGGCAGCCCGATCGAAATGAGCCAGATGTTCGCCTATACCCTGTGGGCAACGATCCCGATCGTCCGCGCCGACAGCGACATCCAGACGGCCCGCGATCTGGCCGGTTATCGCGTCAGCCCCAGCACCGCCGGCGGTTCTACCCGGCGCACCTGGGAAATGATGACCGAATTCCTCGGCGTCAAAGACGACATCGACTGGACCTACGGCTCGTGGCGCGAAACCTATGACGCGTTCCTGTCAGGCGCCATCGACTGCTGTCCGGGTCTGCTGGCCGGTGGCAGTCCGTCGCCGCTGATGCAGGAACTGCAGGCATCGGTCGATGTCCGCGGTCTCGGCTGGCCACAGGATGCCATCACCCACGCGAACGAAGTCAATGCCGGCATCATGGCCTATGAAGTCGTGCCCGAGCGCTGGACAGGCGTGTCCGAACCGACCGCCTGCACGGCGTCGGTCGGCCTGCTGGCGGCCCATCCGCGCGTGACCGCCGAACAGGGCTACGAGATCACCAAGGCGGTGTTCGACAACGCTGAAGAGGTGCGCAACATCTCCATGGAGCTGGAGAATATCGATCTGGACTTCGCCGTCCGCTATCTCATGGACAGCATGCCGGTGCATCCCGGATCGGCGCAATACTTCAAGGAACAGGGCGTCTGGCGCGACGAACTGACCATCGCCGAGGGCTGATAAGCCCCGGACTCGAACCACGATCGATATCGGAGCGCGGCCGGCACCATCGCCGGCCGCGCCCGCCGCCAGTCAAGCGGCATAGCCATTGCGGGACAGCAGACCATCATGTCACCTCCGGGCGATTCCACGATCAGCCGCCTCGCCGGCATCTTTCATCCACCGGCGCACGCGTCTCCTGTTGTAACGCTGATCCTCGGCGTCGTCGCCGCGGCCACCGCGATCTTCCACATGATCCAGCTGGACGCCCGGATCGTGGCGGGCGGGCAGTTCACCAGTCTCCACTTGAATCTGGCGATCCTGATCTGCCTGCTGGGCCTGCTTGAGAGTATCCCGCCCGAGAGAAAACGCGACCGGCGCCTGCTATCGGGCCTGTCGCTTCTCGCGCTCGTCCCGCTGTTCTACATCCATTTCGCCTATCCCAGCCTGGTCAACGAGCGGACATTTCTGCCCAATACGCCGGATATGATCGTCGCCGTGCTGATGATGGCACTGGCGATCTTCGTTTCGATCCGGGAATGGGGCTGGATCATCCCGGCAATCGCCGTGCTCGGATTGCTCTACGGCTATTTCGGAAACATCTTCCCCGGCTACCTGTTCTACCACAACGGCATCAGCCTCGAACGGCTGATCGGCTATACCTCCATCCCCTATTTCCGCGGGTTGCTGGGGTCGCTGACCAGCGTCTCCGCGAATACGATCTTCATTTTCATGATATTCGCCGGCCTGCTGAAAGGCACCGGCGGGCTGGACCTGCTCATGAAGGTCGCCTTCACTCTGGCCGGACGATCGCGCGCCGGACCGGCGCAGGCTTCCGTCATTGGCAGCGGCTTCATGGGCATGCTGTCCGGCAGTACCATGGCCAATGTCGCGTCGACCGGGGCCTTCACGATCCCGCTGATGAAGCGGTTCGGCTTCAAATCGACTTTTGCCGGCGCAGTCGAGGCCGTCGCATCGGCCGGCGGCCAGATCACGCCGCCGAAAATGGGGCTGGCGGCCTTCCTGATCGTCGGCATTACCGGCATTCCCTATGTCGAGGTCATGGCGGCGGCGGTCTTCCCGGCCATCATCTATTTCGCCTATCTGATGGCGGCGGTCCATATCCAGGCCGTGCGCAGCAACATCAACGCCGCCGGCAACGCGGTCGACGATATGTCGGCCGACCTGCCGCTCGCGGATATTTCACTCGGCCGGGCCTTTCTCCTCTATGCGCACCCCGTCGTCGGACTGGTGCTGCTGATCTGGCTTCTGATGGCGGGCCTGCCGGCCAGTTCCGCCGCGCTGTATGCCGTGCTGGCCGTCATTGCACTGGAACTGATCAAGCGGCTGGTCCTGAACCTGAGCAATCCTGTCGCCGGCCTCGGCACTTTCGCAGCGAACATTCTGAACGGCCTTGCATCAGGGGCACGAAGCGGCGCGCAAGTGGCAGTGGTCGTTGCGGTCATCTCGATCATGGTGGAAATGCTGGTGGCCACCGGCTTCGCCCAGAAGCTGTCGTACATGATGCTTGAGATCGCCGGCGGCAATCTGGTTCCGCTGATGCTGATCGCCGGTCTGTCCTGTCTGGTGTTCGGCGTCGGCATGCCGACATCGGCGGCTTATATCCTGGTCGCGCTGCTGGGCGCTCCGGCGCTGGTCGAACTGGGCGTACCGCTGCTGGCGGCGCATCTCTTCGTCTTCTATCTCGCCAACATGTCGGCGATCACGCCGCCGGTTGCGGTCGGCTGCCTGATCGCGGCGAATATCGCGCAGGCGCCGTTCTTCCGGACGGCGTTCATCGCCATGCGGCTGGCGGTTCCGGGCTTCGTGCTGCCGTTCATGTTCGTGCTGCGCCCGGAAATCCTGGGCATCGACGCCACGCTGGTAACGCAGATCCTGACGACCGTTCTGGTGCTGCTGGGTCTGGTCGCGATCAACATGGCGGTCGAGGGCTATATGCTGACCCGCCTGTCGATCCCGGAACGCATTCTGCTGGTGCCCGTCACCGTCGGGCTGCTGGCGCCCTCGAACTGGACGACCATAGCGGCGGTCGCGATATTCGCCGGCGTGCTGGTCCTTCAGGTCCTGCGCACCCGCAATGAACGCGCGGGTCCGGGCCTGGGGCGGCCAAGCGAGCAATTGCATTAAGGGGTATCGTGCCGTGGAAACCATGAAGCCGCCCGTAGTCGGGTACAGCCATATGGCCGTTGCGGGTCACTATCTGGCATCGACCGCCGCACACGATGTCCTGGCCGGCGGGGGCAATGCCGCAGATGCCGGGGTCGCCGCCGGTCTGGTGCTGGGCGTCGTCCAAAGCGACTACGTCAATATCGCCGGCGTGGCGCCGATCATGTTTCGAGAGGCGGCAACGGGCAAGATCACGACGATCGACGGTGTCGGCCGCTGGCCGCGCGGGCTGGACCCGCAACTGTTCATGCGCGAACACGGCGGCCATGTGCCCAGCGGCATATTGCGGACTGTCATTCCCGCCGCCCCCGCCGCCTGGATCGAGGCGCTGATCCGGTTCGGCACGATGACCTTCGCCGACGTCGCGGCGGCGGCAATCCGCCACGCCCGCGACGGCTTCGCCATGCATCCGTTCATGCACCGCATCATCACCGAACACCAGGACGAGTACGCCCGTTGGGAGGCCAATCGGTCCATCTATCTTCCCGACGGCGCACCGCCCCCGGTCGGGTCGCGCTTCGTCCAGAGCGATCTGGCCCGCACGCTGCAGTATATGGCCGACGAAGAGCGATCCGCCGCGAACAAGGGGCGCGATGCCGGACTTTCCGCAGCGTGGCGCGCGTTCTACCAGGGCGACATTGCCGCTGCCATCGTCCGCTATCACGCCGAGAACGGTGGGCTGCTGACAGCCGCCGATCTCGCGGAACACAGCGTTGCCGTCGAGACCGGCGTCCAGACCGCCTTTGCTGGCGGCACGCTGTCGGTCTGCGGCGCCTGGTGTCAGGGACCCAGCCTGGCCCAGACCATGGCGCTGATCGACACCGCCGCCCTACAAGGAACGCGCCACAACGGCGTTGAGCACCTGCATATCGTTGCCGAGGCGATCAAGCTCGCCTTCGCCGATCGCGATCGCTATTTCGGCGACCCGGATTTCGTTGACGTGCCGCTCGACCGATTACTCAGCGTGGACTATGCCGCCGAACGCCGCCGCCAGATCGGTGATCGCGCCGCCCCGGACATGCCCGCGCCCGGCGATTTTGGCGACGATGGGTTCGGCACCCGGCGCACATCCACAACCGATCCGTCGGCGGGGGCGGAAAGGTGGAGCCATCACGGCGACACATCCTATTGCTGCGCGGTTGATGCCTGGGGCAACGCCTTTTCCGCCACGCCCAGCGACGTGTCCTATAACAGTCCGGTCATTCCGGGTACGGGACTGTGCCCCTCGGCCCGCGGATCGGCAAGCTGGGCGGACCCGCAGCATCCCTCCGGCGTATGGCCGGGGAAACGGCCGCGACTGACCCCCAATCCCGCGATATTCGTCGACGACGCCGGACGTGCCATGCCGTTCGGCACACCCGGCGGCGATGTCCAGGTGCAGGCGATGGCGCAGTTCCTGCTGAATTTGAAGGTGTTCGGTATGGCGCCGCAGGAGGCCGCCGAAGCACCGCGCATCGCCAGCTACAGTTTCCCCGGCACGTTCGAACCGCACAACAGCTTCCCCGGCCGTCTTTGCGTCGAAGGCCGCATCGACGTCGCGGTGCGCGATGCCCTTGCCGCGCGCGGCCACGACGTCAAGGCATGGCCCGATCACACGCATCTGGCCGGGGCGATCTGCGCGATTGTCCCGACGGCGGATGGCGGTCTGCATGCCGCCGCGGATCATCGCCGCCCCTCCGGCGCGGTCGGGTGGTAGTTCGCCCAATGCCAGAAACACAGCGCAGCCTGTTCATCGACTGTTCACCGGATATGCGGGCGCTGATCGATGATGGCGCGGCTTCTGCGGTTCCGAACCTGGAAATCCACGACGGCGACCCGAAGACCGACGACCTGCCCCGGCTGCTCGACGGTGTAGCCGTCGCCCTGAACGGGCATACGCCGATGCCGGCCGGCGTCCTGGAACGATGCGCCGATCTGCGCCGGATCATCTTTCTCGGCACCGGCGCGTCCAGCTATATCGACATGGCCGCGGCCGAGCGTTTGGGCATCGATGTCGACACCATCCGCGACTATGGCAGCCGCAGCGTCGCTGAACACGCCATTGCGCTGGCATTCGCGGGCGCGCGCCGGATCACCGAAATGGATGCCGGAATTCGCGCGGGCCGCTGGCAGCCGATGCGCGGCATGGCGCTGTCCGGGCGGGTCCTCGGCGTGCTCGGCGCCGGTGCGATCGGACGCGAGGCAATCACACTGGGGGCCGCGCTGGGCATGGATGTCCGGGCCTGGTCGCGAAGCGCGGTTCCCGGCTCGCTTCCCTGCCGCGCCGTGTCGCTGGACGAGGCCATCGGTAGCGCCGACGTGCTGTCGCTGCATCTGGCGCTGACAGCGCAGACGCGTCACATGTTGGGCGCGGCGGAATTCTCGCGGATGAAGGCGGGGTCAATTCTGGTCAACACTGCCCGCGGCGGACTGATCGACGAGCAGGCCCTGATCGCTGCCCTGCAGCAGGGACGTCCCGGCCATGCCGCGCTCGATGTGTTCGAGACCGAACCCCTTCCCGCCGGGCACCCGCTGACGGCACTGCCCAACGTGACGCTCACCGCCCATGCCGGGTTCAACACCGCCGATGCGGCACGCAATCTTCTGCAATTGGCCGTCGACCGCCTGGCCGAGCACTTGCGAGCGTGAAGTCAAGGGCGGACAGACGGCGGGCAGGATGTTTGACCCCGGGCCGAGGTCTCAGTATGATAATGTCATACTTTACGAAAGGTGCCGAATGCCCGGAATATCGAAACGCACTGTCAGTCTACCCGACGATTACGCCGCCTATATAGACCGCATGGTCGCCTCGGGTGCATTCGCTTCGGCAAGCGAGGTTGTGCGGGCAGGTCTGCGTGCGCTTCAGGAGCGCGAGGCGGCCGTGGATCGCTGGCTGCGAGAGGAAGTCGCCCCCACCTACGATGCAATGTACGAGGATCCTGATCGCGGGATTCCGGCGTCACGGGTCTTTGACGAACTCCGCGCGCATCACACCGGATCGCGTTCTCAGCGCTCTTGAAATCGCGCCAGGTCACCTTTGCGCCCGAAGCCAGGGACGACATCTTCTCGCTCTACGAATGGATCGCCACCGCCGCGACGCCCTCGACTGCCCTGTCTTACATTGAGCGGATTGAAACTTTCTGCCAAGGCTTTGCACATGCTGCCGAGCGAGGTAGTCGCCGCGACGACGTGAGGCCGGGCCTTCGTGTTGTGGGGTTCGAGCGCCGGGTGACGATCGCGTTCTCCGTGGATGCCGACCGCGTCACGATTCTCCGGGTATTCTATGGTGGGCGCAACTGGAGAGCGCAAGACCGGGATGGTACCATCGAATAAGTTTCGGCTGTACCTGCATCAGGTTTCGCGCAAGCCAAACGCTGCCCTTGTCGGCTATCGCCCCATACCGTCGCGCAGGCGGTACCAGGCGGCCAGGGCGCTGACCAGCGGCTTGCGAAAGCCGTAGAACGGGATCGGCGAGACACCTGTCACCGGAAAATCGAGGTCGCGGTCCTCGACGCCCAATGCCCGGTCGGCCAGTACGCGCCCCATCGCTGTCGCCATGGCAACACCCCGTCCGTTATAGCCGAGTGCCGCCGTCACGCCGGGCCTGATTTCGTGCAGATGCGGCAGGTGATCGCGTGTCATGGCGACGAAACCGCCCCAGAAATAATCCCATTCCACATCGCCGATCTGCGGGAACATCGCTTTCGTCGCCCGGCGAAGGTTTTCCTGTTGCTTGCGCGTCCCATTCTCGGAATAGGCGCCGCGCCCGCCCATCAACAGCCGGCCGTCGCGGTCGAGGCGGAAATACATCAGAAGCCGGCGCGTGTCCGACGCGACATGTCCCTCGGGCAGGATTGAAGCCCGGACATTCTCTGAAAGCGGTCTGGTCGCAACCTGCACCGAGCGCACCGGTACGACACTGCGCGCCAGCGGTCCCGCCAAACCATCTGTATAGGCGTTGGTGCAGACGAGCACATGGCCGGCGGCGATCTGGCCGCCCGGCGTTCTGACGATCATGCCCTCCGACGACTTTTCGATCGAGGTGGCTTTGCTGCGGCCATAGATCGACACTCCGGCCCGCCGGGCCGCTGCCGCCATACCCAGCGCAAAGTTGAGCGGATGAATTCCGCCGCCGCGCCGGTCGATCAGGCCGCCGACATAAGCGTCGGTGCCGACCAGGGACGCCACATCCGCCGCTGACAGCACATCGACGTCGGCATCCCACTGCCGCCATTCCTCGGCCCGGCGCTTGGCTGTTTCCAGGCCACTGGCCGAATGAGCCGGCTGAATCCAGCCGGCGCGGCTGGCATCGCAGTCGATTGCGTATCGGTGGACCAGATCGAAGACAACATCGGGCGCCCCGCCAACGAAGCGGACCAGACGCGGGCCGAGTTCGGGGCCCCAGCGCTTGACGATCGTTTCGGGATCGTCCTTCAGGCCGGGTATCACCTGCCCGCCATTCCGCCCCGATGCGCCCCAGCCGGGGTGTTCCGCCTCGACCAGTGCAACCTTGACGCCGCGCTCGACCAGATGAAGCGCCGCCGACAACCCGGTAAAGCCGCCGCCGATGATCGCGACATCGGCACGGGCACGTTCTTCCAGGCGCAGGAATTCCAGCGACGCATTGGCTGTTGCGTGCCAGAGGGAATTGGCCGAAGCCGCAAGCTCGTTTCGAATCATAACGGGACCTTAGGGACTAGCACGGACGCGGGCAACACAGCAGCGCGCAAAGCGGAACGAATTTCGTGGCGACAGGCTTTCGGCAGCCCGCTACCTTCTTCGCGTATCCTAGCACGGCATCGCCAGCGGGGGCCGGGTTCGTTTTCAGGATCGGCGCACCGACGGCAACGGGAAGGCCATCATGACGAATGCCAGCGTGTCGAATGCCAGCGTCACGGATAACGCTGTGGCGGTTCTGCCCCATTATCAGCGGATAAAACAGTCGATTCTCCAGCGCATACACAGTGGCGAATTGAAGGCCAACGACCGGCTGCCGTCGGAACACGAATTCGTGGCCGAATGGGGTGTCTCACGCATGACGGTCAACCGCGCTCTGCGAGAGCTGACCGCCGAGGGCGTTCTGACAAGGGTTCAGGGCGCCGGCACCTATGTGGCGCCGGAACGCCCCGAATCCACCGTTCTGGAAATCCGCGACATCAGGGACGACATCGCCGCCGCCGGACAGTCGCATTCCGCTCGCGTCGTCACCCTGGAGACGGCAGAGGCAGGCGCAGATATCGCCGCAGATCTCGGACTGTCGACGGCTTCGCCCGTCTATCACTCGGTCATCGTGCACTCTGCCGACGGCCGCCCGGTCCAACTCGAAGACCGCTTCGTGAACCCCGTCGCGGCGCCGGGCTATATGGAACAGGATTTTACGCGGATCACACCGACGGAATACCTGATGCGTTCCTGTCCGGTGACCGCCTTCGACCATGTGATCCAGGCGGTCGTGCCGACCACGGCTGAGCGGCGTCTGCTGAAGATGTCAAAGGGCGAGCCGTGCCTCGCACTTCTGCGCACGACCTGGTCAGGCGGCACATGCGCCACGAGAACGCGGATGCTTCACCCCGGATCCCGGCACGTTCTGCGGTCCGGCCAGGGGCCGATCCACGGCATCTAGCGACCCCTGCATTGCGTCCATTGCGCCGACAACCGGCGCGCCTCACATGTGTTGAAGCCTGTCACTTTTTAACGACACCCCGGGATACCTCATGATACCCCTCTCCGTACTGGATCTTTGCCCCGTTCCCGAAGGCGCGACCCCGCGCGAGGCGTTGGCCAACACGCTGGACCTGGCCCGTCACGCCGAAGACTGGGGCTATGGCCGCTATTGGCTGGCCGAACACCACAACATGGTCGGGATCGCCAGCGCCGCGACATCAGTGGTGATCGGCCATGTCGCAGCCGGCACATCGCGCATCCGCGTCGGGGCCGGCGGCGTCATGCTGCCCAATCACTCCCCGCTGGTCATTGCCGAACAATTCGGAACGCTGGCATCGCTGTTTCCCGGCCGCATCGATCTCGGCCTCGGCCGGGCACCCGGCGGCGACCGGGCAACGGCGCGTGCGCTGCGCCGCGATCTTGAAAGCAGCGCCGATCAGTTCCCCCAGGATGTGGTCGAACTTCAGGGTTATCTGGCCGACCCGGAACCCGGCCAACGGATTCTTGCGGTACCCGGCGCCGGCACCAACGTCCCGCTGTGGATCCTGGGGTCGAGCCTGTTCGGTGCCCAACTGGCGGCGATGCTGGGCCTGCCCTATGCCTTTGCGTCGCATTTCGCCCCGGACGCCCTGATGCCCGCCATCGAAACCTATCGCGCCCGCTTCCGGCCGTCGGCACAACTGGATCGGCCCCATGTCATGCTCGGCGTCAACGTCATCGCCGCCGACACCGACGAAGAGGCGCGGCGGCAGTTCACCACGCTGCAGCAGGCATTCGTCAGACTGCGGCGGGGCGACCGCGGCAAGCTGCAGCCGCCGATCGACCGGATCGAGGATTTCTGCTCGCCGGACGAACTGGCCGGCACCGCTCACGCCTTGAAGTATTCATTCGTCGGCGGACCGGAAACCGTGCACGCCGGGATGGCGGCATTTGTCAAGCAAACGGGCGCCGACGAGTTGATGGTCACCGGCCAGATCTACGATCATCAGGCCCGGCTCAACTCCTACCGGATCACCGCCGGCAAGCATTGAACCCCGCAGAATCGGGCCGAATCGGCGCACCTCGGTCGCAAAGGAGGATTCATCCGATGTTAAGGTCGAGCAGGTACGACCGAAATCAATGTCGTCATTCGAATCCCCTTTGCCGAGGCCGATCCCGCGATGCACCTTGCCGCTACGCTCACTAATATTATCCAATCCCTTCGCGGACGGATTGTCCTGTCGGCCTTCGCCATTTTCCTCGTGGCCCTGACAGTATTGGTTGCCGTCGCCACGATCCGTCAAACACAGTTGGCCGAGACACAGGCTGACGATCGGCTCCAGGCGGCGGCTCGAACAGAGGTCGCCAACATCCGGGCCGATCTCGATCGCGCCATCGGCATGGCCGAAACCCTTGGGCAAAGCCTGTCTTCGACCCTTGCCGCCGGTGAGACGGATCACGCTATCCTGACCGCAATGGTGCAGGATTTCATGGACGGACGGCCGCAGTTTCTGGGCTCGGGACTTGCATTCATCGACGAGGAGAGCGGCGCCCCGGCCGAACTGATCGCCGAGGGCCCCTTCGCCGATGCCTCCGGCCGGTTGTCGACCTATGTCTATCGCGGATCCGACGGCACCCTGTCGACCGCGCTGCTCGATTTCGGTCCGGAATCGGGGGCCGAAGCGTGGTTCGACAATCCGGTGAACGAGAACCGTACCGTGTTGACCACTCCGTTTACCTATTCGGTCGACGGGGAAGACGTCCTGATGACCACGATCGCCACGCCCATCCGGGATACCGGAGGCGATGCGATCGGCATCGTCGCGGTGGATATTGCGCTGGAGACGCTTCACGAGCAAATCAGCGCTACCCGTCCCATGGGCACCGGCTATTCGATCCTGGCGAGTGATACGTACGAATGGGTTTCGCACCCCGACCCCGGCATGATCGGCACATTGAGTGAAGACCCCATCATCCGGACGATCATCGATCAGGCGCTGGAAAGCGGCGGCTGGACCGGACATCGGCAGTTCAGCGGCAGCGACATGCTGGTGGCGGCACAGCCGGTGGATTTCGACGGCGTGGAAGCGCGCTGGGTCGCCGCCGTCATGGTCCCGCACGCCACGGTCGTCGGCTCGGCGCTGGATATCCGCAATACCCTGATCGGGCTGGCCATCATCCTGATCCTGATCGGGCTGGGGCTGTTCTGGTTCCTCGGCTGGACGATCGGCAAGCCGATCAGCCGGCTGACCTCGACCATGACCGCCCTGGCCGACGGCGATCTGTCCGTGACGGTGCCCGAGATCGGCCGCAAGGACGAGATCGGATCCATGGCCCGCGCCGTCGGCGTCTTCAAATCCCACGCCGAAGACCGGCTGGCCCTGACCCAACGCGAAGAGCAGGCGCGCGAAGATGCCAAACGCGTCCAGTCAGAGACCATCGAGCGGCTGGCCGACGACATCGACGCGTCGGTGCGCGGCGCCATCACTCATGTGAACGACGCCTCCAGGCATCTGTCGGGCTCGGCCTCGTCCCTCGGCAGCCTCAGCCAGGCCGTTGCCGGCGAAGCCCAGACGGCCGTTCAGGCGTCGGATGCGGCGTCATCGGCCATCGCGACGGTCTCCGGCGCCGTAACCGAGTTGGAAGCCTCGATCCGCGATATCGGCGGTCAGATGGGTGAGTCCGTCACTATAGCGCAAGATGCAGTCAAGCAGGCCGATGAAGCTGTCGGCCGGGTGCGCGGCCTTCAGGAAGCTTCCGAGCGGATTGGCAACGTCGTCGGCCTGATTCAGGACATCGCCGAACAGACCAATCTCCTCGCCCTCAATGCCACGATCGAGGCGGCCCGCGCGGGCGACGCCGGCAAGGGCTTCGCCATCGTCGCCGCAGAGGTCAAGAATCTCGCGTCCCAGACCGCCAAGGCAACCGAAGAGATTTCAGGCGAGATCGAGGCCATTCGGTCGGCCACCGGCCGCACGGTTTCCGATGTCGGCGAGATCGCGGAAGTGATCCGTCGCATCGACACGATCGCATCGGCCGTTTCCGCCGCCGTCACCCAGCAGGGCAGCGCCACCGGCGAAATCGGCCGCAGCATGGACGAGGCCAACACGAGCGCGGATCGGGGCTCGACCGCCACCCGCAGCGTCGCGGAACAATCGGAGACAATGAACGGCGTCGCCGGCGAGCTTTCGACCCTGGCCAACACATTGGAAACCGAAGCGTCGACACTTTCCCAGACCGTCGACTCCGTCGTACAGCGCCTGAAATCCTCCGCCGGCGCTGCAGCCTGAAGCGATCACGCTGTCGGCGTGTCGGAACAAAGCCACGCCGCGACGGCATCCGCAGGCATCGGCCGGGCAAAGTAATACCCCTGGCCGGTGCGGCAGCCCACTTCCGCGAGGCGCTGTGATGTAACAGCGTCCTCGATGCCCTCGGCCACAGTGGCAAAGCCGAAACTGCCGGACAGATCCATCACGGCCTTAACCAGCGCATACGACCGGCTGTCACCATTGAGATGTCTGATCAGCGAACGATCCAGTTTGACGACGTCAACGGCCATATCCTTCAGGTAGGCCAGTGAGCTCTGCCCGGTTCCGAAATCGTCAAGCGCCATCTTGATACCCATGCAACGCAAGTCGGCCAGAGTGCGTAGCGCCCCGTCCGGATTCCACATCACCGCGCTTTCCGTCACTTCGACTTCAAGCCCATCCGGGGTGACGCCAAATTTCAGAAGCTGACTTTCCAGCCACTCGGCAAAATCCGACCGTTCGAGATCGTGGACAGAGATGTTGACGGCAATCGGCAGGTCGGTCCCCTCGCGCCTCAATCGGACCGACTGTTCCAGCGCCGCCCTGACGACCCATTGGGTCAGTTGTCGCATCAAGCCTGTTCTTTCGACGACGGGGATGAAAACGTCGGGCGGAACATTGCCTCGGTCGGGGTGGTGCCAGCGCAGCAAAGCTTCGAAACCGCTGCATTTCTGCTTCTCCAGATCGATTTTCGGCTGAAGAAGAAGCCGAAGCTGGTTGTCCGATGTCAGCGCATCCTGAAAATCGGCCAGCAGGCTCACCGTCTGGCGTCGGCGGTCGTCCCGGTCGGCATCGTAGACCGCGACGAGCGACCGCTGTTCGCGCGCATCTTCCAAAGCGGCCAGCGCGGCCCGGATGGCCGTTACCGGATTGCCGGCACCGGCCACAAGCCCGGCGACGCCGAAACGGCACTCTGCCAGGATGGGAATGCCTTTTGCGATCAACGGCTCGCCGAGACACTCCGCAAGGCGATGGGCATAATCCACCGTTTCGTTGGTCGATTGGCTTCGAACCAGGACGGCGAGAATGCCCTCTCTCAGATCATAGAATTTCGCATCGCGCGTAGCGTCGGATTTCAAGCGGGCAACGGCCGCCCGCATCATTGCATCAGCGTAGTCGTGGCCCAGGGTAGCGAGCACTCTGCTGTAAGGCTCGATGCTGACGATCACGATCCTCAGCGGCCGACGACCGGCACCGTCAAGTTCGAGCACCGCCGGACGCCCCTTCGCACGCGAAATATCATCCAGCAATTGCGTTCGGTTGGGCAGGGCCGTGATCGGGTCTTCGAATGCCTGACTGCGCATGATCTTGAGGTAACGTCCGAGGGCGAGGAACATGATCCCCGCAATCGCCCCGATCGTGGCGAATGCCGCCGCTCGGCTGAAGTAGCTCAAGGGATCCTGCGGCGTCCCGAGCGTTGCATCCAGCGGCATGACCGGCCCCATGACCAGACCCGAAAGCAGCCCCGCCGAAATGCCGCCGATGGCGCCAAAGAAAAATGCACCAACAAGAATCGGAACGTAGACGATATGGATGTAACTGTACTGGGTGCCGCCCGTCACATAAACAAGGATCGCGCTGCACAGAAGCATAGACCCGATTATGCCGGCGACAGCGACCTGTATCTTGCGATCTGATGTATGCCAGTTTGAAAAAACCTTTTCGATGATCCAATCCGATTTCGTCGACATGCTCCCCCCTGCGGGACAGTTTCCGAATGCGTACCGGATACGCGAGCGCATAACGCTCACCTATGAATTAGAGATGAAAAATTCTCACGTTAAAGTTTCTCTTCTTATAGAGAAACCACGCGATCTCCACCACAGGATTGAGCAGGAACGCCTACTCGGATACCCAGAACACCTTCTATGTCTTCATCTGATGAGATTTTTCAACGGCGGATCGAATTTTAACGATAAACTACTTACCAGTCTCGACCTATGCTGAGAACTGCCGGATAAAATATTAACATTTGTTGAACTTCGTTAAGACTGCGCTGAGGTCGGGTCGAAGATTGCGGGTTGCGCGCTTCCTCGTTTTCCCGGGCTCGTTTTCCCGGGCTCGTTTTCCCGGGCTCGTTTTCCCGGGCGGGCGCCGCTGTCCGTGGGCTATCGGAACCGGGTCGCTGATTTCGGCCTGCGGCGCACGGATGCGCGCATCACAGCATGCGCTTGCGCAGGCTCGACGATAGCTGCTCGAACAGGATCACCGACACCAGGATGACCAGGATGATGGCGCAGGCGCGATCGTACTGGAAAAGCCGCATTGCGGTCGACAATTCGACGCCTATTCCGCCCGCGCCGACGAGGCCGAGCGTCACGGCCGATCGAATGGATTTTTCAACACTGAACAGAGACGTCCCGGTCATCGAGGCCAGGCTTTCCGGAATGATCGCACCGAAAATGACCGAAAGGCGCCCTGCGCCGGTCGCTGTGAGGGCGTCGGACGGGCCGCTTCGCACCTCCTCGAACCGTTCCGAATAGAATCGCGCGGCAAACCCGATCGTGTCCATGATGATGGCGAGGATTCCGGCAAGGGGGCCAAGGCCGACGGCGACGACGAAAATCAGCGCCCAGATCAGATCCGGGATTGTGCGGGCGGTCGAGATGAACAGCCGGGCAACCGTTCGCACGACTGCATTCGGCGCCGTATTGCGGGCGGCCAGAAGGGCCAGCGGCGCCGAAAGGATACAGCCCAGCGTGACGCCGACAATGGCGATATTCAACGTCTCCCACATTGCGCTGGCGATCATGGGCCAGCGCTCGAAATCCGGCGGGAAAGCCATGGCGATGAACCGGCTGAAATTGACGGCCCCGCGCAGGATTCGGTCGATCGACAGCTCGGCGCTGTAGACCCCCTGAATGAAGAACGCGGCGAATGTGACAATAACGACCCAACCCAGGATCGACGGCAGGCGGAAGCGGTCGGGCATGTCGGGGGTAGCGGAGGTCATCTTGCGGCCCCTTCCATCGTCCCGACAAGATTGGGCGGTTGGTCCGCCGGTTGCGCCGGGACGGCGGCCGGGCTCTCATCGACGCGGGCGACACCTCGGTACAGGTCCGTCAGCTCATCCTCGTGCAGCGTGTCGACATGGCGATCCAGGACGATGCGGCCCGCCTTCATGCCCACGACCCGCTTGCCGTACTCCCGCGCCAGTTCCAACTGGTGAAGCGTGCACAGAAGCCCGATTTTCTCTTCGTCGGCAACACACCAGAGCAGATCCAGCACTTCGCGGCCGGCTCTGGGGTCCAGGCTGGCAATCGGTTCATCGGCGATGACGACCCGTGGCGCCTGCATGAGCATGCGCGCGATCGCCACGCGTTGTTGCTGCCCCCCGGAGAGTTCTGTCGGCCGAGAGTTGGCCTTGCCGGCCATTCCAACGCGATCGAGGCAGTTCATGGCGCGCTCCCGATCAGCGCGGCTTGCCGTCAGGTTGAAACAGTTCACGATACCCATCGGCCGCTGCCCCATGACGCCGAACAGGACGTTCTGAAAGGCGCTGAGCTGGGCGACGAGGTTGAAGTGCTGGAACACATAGCCGATCCGTCTTCGGGCCGATCGCACCGTCGACGGGCGGCTGCCGACGATGTCGGTGCCGTCGACCCTAATCGTGCCCGCCGTCACTCTCTCCAGACCGGCGATACACCGCATGAAAGTGGATTTTCCGCAGCCATTGGCGCCGAGCAGGACAACTCCCTCGGCCCGGCCGACGGTCAGGTCGATCCCTCTCAGAACATGAAGATCGCCATAGCCGCAATGGACGTTCGCCGCCGAAATGGCGGGCTCGTCCAGAGCCGCGTGGTTGATTGAACTTTCCAACTGCAAGATTGCTCCATAGCAGGCCCGGAATTGCCGATGCACGCCCGTTCCGGAACGGGCGTGCATGGCACTGGCGCAATGGCGGCCGAAGCGAGCTCAGTCGTCCAGCGGAATGCCGGCGACTTCATAGGCCTCGCGGACGATGTCGTAGATTGCCGGATCCGTCTCGAACGACATATAGGCGTCACGCTCGATGAACTTGTCGGCATTGCGCTCGGTGTCGGTCAGTGCGGACCACAACAGGTCCGAATGGTCCGCAAGCGTCGACCGCAGGGCAACCCGGCAGTCGTCCGGCAGAGAGGCCCGCATCACGACCGGATCGCCGGGAAGCTGGTCGGTCTGACCCAGCAGCCGGTATTCGGTATCGGGATCCTGTTCCCGCACGGCGTCCCAATCCTTGTTGCCGCCGCCCATGGCGTCGACATCGCCGTTGATCAGAACCTGGATTCGCGCATCGCCGGCCATGATGATCTCGACATCGGAATCGACGTCCAGACCGGCCTCGGCCATCATCATCATCGGGAAGATGTGACCCGACGTCGACCCGGCGTCCTTCAGAGCGACACGATGCCCGGACAGATCCGCCATGGTCTCGATCGGGCTGTCGGCGGGGACGACGAAACTGGAGCCATAGTGCGGACGGACGATCGAGAACAGGATGTCCATCTCGGCCAGTTGCTGAAAAAGGACAAATTCCGACGGGCCCGCAAAGACCAGATCGACCTCGTCGAATTGCAGAGCCGTGCCGGCCGCCGTGCGGTTCGAGAGCGAATAGAGCTCAAGCTCGATATTCGTCACCTCTTCGAAGGTTTCGGCGAAGGGCGCGAAGGCTTCTTCAAGGCTTCCCATTCCTTCGATGCCGGTATCGGCCATGCGCAGAGTATCGGGGCAAAGCTCCGCAGCATCCTGCGCCGCCGCGGGCGCGGAAGCAAGAAGCGCTCCAAGAATGGAAATACCACAAGTCGCGAACATGATGCTTTTCATATCAGCTAAATCCTTTCACACAAATTAACCTTTAAGGTGGCGAAAGGATTAGCACACGGACATGACGCTTTTTTTCATATCATATTAAAGTTATGTGACGCTCGCGACGGCATCGGCTTCGATAACTTGCTGCGAGCTACGTTTCCTCCATGCGAATCTTCAGCACCAGATCGCCGTTGGCCAAACCGGCCGCCGACAGAGGAAACCGGATATCGTCGGGGTCGGGGTACCGGGTGGCGCGGTCGGGCATTTCCTCATCCAGCGACGTCCATCGCGATTTGATAAGCCACCCGCCGCGTTCGTCGGGGTCGCCGATGCCGACCGTCAGGACCCGGTCGAACACGCGTTCGCCGAAATAGTGCCGGTCGCGCAGAACCATCCTGTCCTTGACGAAATGCGGCAGTATTTTTACCCGGATCTGGAAGTTGGAATAGCGGCGATCGCCCGGGGGCCGTTTCGAGCGCATCAGAAACGTGCGGAACAGCGTCTCGCCGCCGGTTTCCAGGTCGTGGGCGCCGACGGTCAGCGGCGAGCCGTGTTCCTCGCGCTGGTCGGTCATGACCGTCGTTTCGCCGCGGATCACGACCGTGGTTTCGATCATCAGATAGCGCAGGGTCTCGTCGTCCCGGAACCGGTCGGCCAGCCGCAGGTTTTCCAGCCGGATTTCGACGCTGGTATCGCCGAACAGGAACCGTTGCAGGTTCTGATAGCCCTCCTCGGAGTTCACGATTCCCAGCGGACCGCTGTGACTGCGATAGATGAAGGCCCGGCTACTCCCTTTCACATAGGCATGGTCGATCTGCACCAGACCGTCGCTGCCGGGCCCGACGGCATAGCGCGCCAGCCCGTAATCGTTGTGATTGGTCCCGATCAGCGAAAAGACGTCTGTCGGAGAAAAATGCGGGCCGATCTCGTGCAGCCGATCCTCTGCCCAGTCGTCAGGAAACCCGAGCAGTTCCTTCAGGCGCCGCGGCCCGAACGTATCGGATTCGTTGATGCCCAGCAGATCGCGGATCTCCGTCAGCGCACCCAGCCCCGAGCGGAAATGGATGCCCCGATGGGGCGTGGCATAGGTGAACAGGCGGTCGACCCGTTTCGGTGCCTCAGCCTTGTAGATTCGCTGGATCAGCGAGCGGCAGACCAATCCACCCATCGAATGCGCGATCAGATGAACCCGTGGCGCCCCGGTGCTGGCCAGCACGAACGCCACCAGCGTGGCCAGTCCCTCGGCGATCGTTTCGACGCGGTCGCGGGTGCCGCTTCCGATGATGCGCGATGTCCTGTCGTAGTAGCGGTATATCCACAGCGTGCGTTCGGGAAAGGTCTGACCGTCGGTGGAGGCCGCACGGTTGCTGAGGACTTCCACCTCACCATCATCATCGATCCGGGCGAAGACGTCGCTGTAGCCGTGATCCTTCATCAGCCGGACCAGCGGGCTTTCGAAAATCGCGAAATCGGGATGGCCGTCCGGCCCGGTCCGGACCTTCGTGCTGCCCAGATTGAAACCGTAATACGGCAGGTCGACCGTGCTTTCGACGAAATCCTGCGTACCGGCATAGCCCCGGACATAGATGATCGGCAGGAATCGTGACATGAGCGCGCCTCCCCGGGCATTCCGCGATTCAGTCCCGGCGGAAACGTCTTCTTCATGCAGACCGAAACGCTTAACAGCGGTGCTTCGATTTTGCCACAGACCGCGATTCCTGACCGGAAACTACGTTCTCCCAAATTCCTCGTGTCATCCCGTTTCGTCGGCTTCAAGCAGTCCCAGGCCGAAAATTGGGCCGAAGCGCTCAAGCACGTCTTCGAGCAGATTGGCTGGAATTCTCTCGCCCGGTGTGGAACGTGCGCCGTTGCGAATGCGCCAATCCATCGCCTTTACCTGGTCAATCTGGATTACGCCAGTTGTTTGCGTACCCGTCCCTTGCAGGGTGACAGCAAATCCGTTCCCGCGCGAGGCGTTTCCGACCGTGGTTATCGGCGCGAAAAAGGTAAAACCTGTACGTTTGTTGAACTGGAAGGCCGACAGGCACAATGCGGGGTGTTTTCCCTTCTGTTCCTTGCCCGCTGACGGCGACATATCAAGCCACCAGATTTCGCCGGGAGCAGGAATATTCGGCCTTACCAAGCCTCACGCCCCATGGCCGGAGCATCATCCCATGCCTTTTCTTCATCGGTCATCGGCACATCCGGGTTTGATCCGTCCAGCAATTCATCGAGCGTATAGCGCGGCCGGCGCACGCGCACCGGCTTTTCCTTTTCGACCGGCTCCATGATGATTCTCCGGCCTTCGACGGAAAACGCCCATTCCTGCCCATCCTCGACATGAGCGAGGTTACGGGCAGCGATCGGGATTGTGGTTATCAAGGAACCGCCCGACTTCTTGACGCGTGACTTTCCGACAACCCGCTTATCCGTAGCTGAACCCGCGCCAATGGATTGCTCTGCTTTCGAGGAACGGCCAGTTGAAACCGCCCGTGGCTTCCGCTTTGCGGGGGTCGCCTGATCGGTGTTGTCCATCATTTCCCATCCTTCAAAAGTCCTACTTTTGTTTAACATAGTCGATCAGTACCGGGCAAGCGAGATCAATACCATCGCGGGTGCCCGATATCGCAATGATGGCCCACAAGTTTACACCACGCGGCCAAGGCTCTCGAACGGCGCGGCGACAAACGCGTCCACGATTGACTCAGGATACCCACAAGCCATACTGGCAAAATCTGTCTATACAAATAGGAGGGTTGGTTATGGGGGATGAGGCAAACGCAGGTCCCGCGAGCCCGAATCGGCGCGTCGTGCGTGCGCCCCATGGCCCGGACCTCAGCGCGAAAAGCTGGCAGACCGAAGCCGCACTGCGCATGCTGATGAACAACCTTGACCCGGATGTCGCGGAAAATCCCGACGAGCTGGTCGTCTATGGCGGCATCGGCCGGGCCGCGCGCAACTGGGCGTGCTTCGACCGAATCGTCGACAGCCTGCGCTCGCTTGAGGACGACGAGACGCTGCTGGTTCAGTCGGGCAAACCGGTCGGCATATTCCGGACCCATGCTGATGCCCCGCGCGTCCTGATCGCCAATTCGAACCTGGTGCCGAAATGGGCGACCTGGGAGCATTTTCGGGACCTGGACGCCAAAGGCCTGATGATGTACGGCCAGATGACCGCCGGAAGCTGGATCTATATCGGCAGCCAGGGCATCGTTCAGGGCACCTACGAGACATTCGCCGAGATCGGCCGCCAGCATTTCGGCGGCCAGTTGGCGGGCAAATGGATCCTGACCGGCGGACTGGGCGGCATGGGCGGCGCGCAGCCGCTGGCGGCGACCATGGCAGGGGTCTCGATGATCGCGGTGGAATGCCGGGCGTCGAGGATCGACCGCCGCATCGCCACGCGCTATCTCGACCGCCGGACCGACGACCTGGATCAGGCGCTGGCCTGGATGGACGAGGCACGAGACACCGGCAAACCGGTGTCGGTTGGCCTGCTTGGCAACGCGGCCGAGGTGTTCCCGGAACTCGTCCGCCGGGGCGTCAGGCCCGATATCGTCACCGACCAGACCAGCGCCCACGACCCGGTGAACGGCTATCTTCCCGCCGGCTGGACCTGGGACGAAGCCGAAGCCGCGCGCAGCAGCGACCCCGACCGCATCGCGAAAGCGGCCAAAGAGTCCATGGCCGAGCATGTTCGCGCCATGCTCGCCTTCCACGGCATGGGGGTTCCGACGCTGGACTATGGCAACAACATCCGCGCCATGGCCGAGGAAATGGGCGTCACCGACGCGTTCGATTTTCCCGGCTTCGTGCCGGCCTATATCAGGCCGATGTTCTGCCGGGGCATCGGCCCGTTCCGCTGGGCGGCGTTGTCGGGCGATCCGGACGATATTCACCGCACCGACGAACGGGTCAAGGAACTGATTCCGGATGATCCGCATCTGCACAACTGGCTGGATATGGCGCGCGAGCGGATCGCCTTTCAGGGCTTGCCGGCCCGGATCTGCTGGGTCGGCCTGGGTCAGCGGGCCCGTCTCGGCCTCGCCTTCAATGAAATGGTGCGAAGCGGTGAACTGAAGGCCCCTGTCGTGATCGGCCGCGACCACCTCGACAGCGGATCGGTCGCCAGCCCCAATCGCGAAACCGAAGGCATGCTCGACGGCTCGGACGCCGTCTCGGACTGGCCGCTGCTGAACGCGATGCTGAACACCGCCAGCGGAGCAACCTGGGTTTCGCTGCATCACGGCGGCGGTGTGGGTATGGGCTATTCCCAGCATGCCGGCATGGTCATCGTGGCCGACGGCACCGACGCGGCGGCGGCACGGCTTGAGCGCGTCCTGACCAACGACCCCGCCAGCGGGGTGATGCGCCACGCCGACGCCGGATACGATACCGCCCGCGCCTCGGCCCGCGAGAACGGCCTCAACCTGCCCATGCTGGAGAGCGGCTCATGACCGACGCTACGCCGATCGACCTCGACCCCGGCCGGCTGACGCTGGCGCAGTGCCGCAGCGCCATTGCCGGACCCGTGCGGCTGACCCTGACCGGTTCGGCATGGCGGGCTGTCGCCGCCTCCGCCGCAACCGTCGAACGCATCGCGGTCGAGGGCAGGACGGTTTATGGCGTCAACACGGGCTTTGGCCGGTTGGCCCAGACCCGGATCGACAGGGCCGATCTCGGGCGGCTGCAGCGCAATCTTGTCCTGTCGCACGCTGCCGGTATCGGCCCCGACCTGACCGACGCTACCGTCCGGCTGATGCTGCTGTTGAAGATCAACGCTTTGGCGCGCGGCCATTCCGGCATACGGCCGGAAACGCTGGAATCCCTGATCGCGCTGCTGAACGCCGATATCCTGCCATGCGTTCCGGCGCAGGGTTCCGTCGGCGCGTCGGGCGATCTGGCGCCGCTGGCCCATATGGCCGCCGTCCTGCTGGGGGTCGGACGATGCCGCCAGCACGGTGAAGAATTAGACGCCGCCAACGCCCTGGAACGGGTCGGCAGGCATCCGGCCGACCTTGCGGCAAAAGAGGGGCTGGCGCTGCTCAATGGTACCCAAACCGCCACGGCACTGGCGCTCCACGGCATGGTGGCGATCGAGAACACCTTCGCCGCCGCCCTGGTCGCGGGCGCGATGTCGGTGGATGCCGTCAAGGGCAGCGACGCGCCCTTCGACGATCGCCTTCATGCCTTGCGCGGCCATTCCGGCCAGCGCGACGTCGCGGCCATCCTCCGGCATTTGCTGGAGGGCAGCGCCATCCGGCAGAGTCATCTCGACTGCGGCCGCGTTCAGGACCCCTATTCGCTGCGCTGTCAGCCCCAGGTCATGGGCGCCTGCCTCGACGCGATCCGGCACGCCGCCGGCCTGCTGGCCATCGAGGCCAACGCCGTATCCGACAATCCGATCGTATTCCCCGATACCGATGAGGTCATTTCCGGCGGCAACTTCCACGCCGAGCCGGTCGGCTTCGCCGCCGACCATCTGGCCCTGGCGGCAGCCGAAATCGGCGCCCTGTCGGAACGGCGCATCGCGCTGCTGACCGATACCGCCCAGTCCGGCCTCCCGGCCTTTCTGACCGACGATCCGGGGCTGAATTCCGGATTCATGATCGCCCATGTCACGGCAGCAGCGCTGGCGTCGGAGAACAAGCAGGCGGCCCATCCGTCGGTCACCGACAGCTTGCCGACATCTGCCAATCAGGAAGATCACGTTTCCATGGCGACCCATGGCGCCCGCCGTTTGCTCACCCTGGCGGACAATACGGCCGGCATCGTCGGCATCGAATTGCTGGCAGCCGCGCAAGGCATCGACTTCCACCGGCCAATGAAATCGTCGGTGTTGCTTGAGCAGCATCACGGGCGAATCCGCGCCAGCGTGCCGCGTCTGGAAGAGGATCGGACCATGGCGCCAGACATCGAGGCGGCGCAGCAACTGGTGGAGCGCGGTGCATTCAGTTCGCCGGCCGTGGACCTGCTGCCATCGGCGGCCATATGAAACAGGACGGGATTTGCCCCCGCAGCACCATCATTCCGGGAAAAATATCGTTAACGGTATTTCAACAGCGGCGACATTCAACTGACAGTTTATTCTGATCAATTTCGCTGTTACAAGAGTAATGCGGCTCGGATATGGTATCCGGGATCCAATGCATCCTCGATGGGCGTTGGGCAGACACCTTCAGCGAGATCATCACCGAATGGCAGCGAAGCGATCGCACGAACCGGATGACTCCGCCGAAAGCTACCGGGTCGAAGAACTGCGCACTCTGGGTGTCCTCGATACGCCGCCGGACCCGAGGTTCGAACGAATCGTCGATCTGATCCGCGACACGATGGATGTCCCGACGGCCCTGGTGACCATGATCGATGCCGACCGGCAATGGTTCAAGGCGCGGCGTGGCTTCGCAGAGACCGAAACGCCGAGGGCCTGGGCCTTCTGCGACCAGACCATCCGCGGCGATTTTCCGGTTGTCGTGACAGACGCGCAGGAGGACGATCGCTTCAGGGACAATCCGCTTGTCACGTCCTCGCCCTGGATTCGCGCCTATGCCGGCGCACCGATCATCATGCCGTCGGGCCGCCGGCTCGGTACCGTCGCCGCCGTCGACACCCGGCCGCGGGCGTTCACGACCCGCGATATCCGATTCCTTTCATCGCTTTCGGCAATCGTCGCAGACGAGTTGACGCTGATCCGGACGGCACAGGAACTGCGCGACCAGGAAGTCAAGCTGACGGCAATCATCAATGCCTCCCACGACGCGATCGTCGTGCTTGACGAACACTATCTGGTGACGGGATTCACACCAGCGGCCGAAGCGATGTTCGGTTGGAATCGGGAACAAATGATCGGCGGCTCGCTGCTGCCGCTGATCCCGCCCGATGCACAACACCGCACCTTCGCGACCACAAGCGGCGGCCGCAACCATGCCGCCGCCGCCGCTCATGCGCTGACATCCGGCGACTGGCGCCGGACCCACGCGATGCGGCGCAACGGCGAAACATTCCCTGTACTTGCCACGATCGGCAAGGCGGAACCGGGCAAGTTCACGCGATACGTCATGATCGTCCGGGACATGTCGGAAATCCTGTCATACGAGAACCGGCTGCTGGCGAAATCGCATGAAGCCCAGGAAGCAAGCCGGGCCAAGACCCTGTTTCTCGCCCATATGAGCCACGAGTTGCGCACACCGCTCAACGCGATCATCGGTATGAGCGACGTATTGAAGGATCATATGTTCGGCCCTCTGGGCGATGACCGCTATGTCGGTTATGCCGACAGCATTAACGAGGCGGGACATCACCTGCTCAGCCTGATCGAGGGCATTCTCGACCTCAGCACCCTGGAGGCCCGGCCGATCAAACCGGTCGAAGAGCAGTTCGACTTGCGCGACCGCATTGCCGAAGCCGTGCGTATGGTCGCGCCGCAAGCTCAGGCACGATCGATTTCGATCGACCAGCACTGTCCGGAACGGGCGCCGGTGACCGGTGACAGCCGGTATTGCCGCCAGATACTGATCAATCTGCTCGGCAATGCGGTAAAGTTCTCTCCGCCTGACTCCACGATCGAGGTGACGACACGGCTTTCCGACGACGGGCGGCAGTGGATCGCCGAAGTGGCCGATCAGGGGATCGGGATGCCCAAAAAGGTACTGCTCAGACTGGGGGAACCTTTCCTGCAGGGGTCGGACCGTGAGCATGCTGCCGGCAGCGGCGTCGGACTCGGCCTCGCCATTTCAACGCGGCTCGCCCAGGCCATGAACGCCACGATCGATTTCATCAGCCGCGAGAATGCCGGCACCCGGGCGATGCTATCGATGCCAGCGACCTTCCGCGAATAGCACCGGCATTGCGCCGCAGCCTTGCCTTGGCGTTGCCCCAACTGCAATAAGGGGTGGCACAAGGCCGTTTCAGCGCGATTTGTCGGCCAATCTCCAACTGGCGCGGGACTCATCGATGAAAATCTATCGCTTCGACCACGCCTTTCTCCCGACAGGTTGGGCCGCTGATGTTACCGTGTCTGTCGATGATTCCGGCATCATAAACAACGTTTCGTCCGGCAGCTCCTCGCAGTCGACACCACCGCTTGACGACGCCCGGGTCGAATCGATATCCGCACCGGTCATTCCGGGTCTGGCCAATCTTCATTCGCACGCGTTCCAACGCGCCATGGCCGGCCGTGCCGAAAGGCACAGCGCCGGCAAGCAGGATTTCTGGAGCTGGCGAACGCTGATGTATGAGGTTGCCAACGCGGTCGATCCCGACTGCCTGCAGGCCATCGCGGCCCAAGCCTATCTGGAGATGCTGAAGGCCGGATATACGTCAGTCGGCGAATTCCATTACCTGCACAACGATCGCGACGGCGGAAGCTATGACGATCCGACCGAGATGTCGGGCAGGATCGTCGCCGCCGCGCAGACGGCCGGGATCGCGGTCACTCACCTCCCCGTCTTCTATGCGCAGGGCGGCTTCGGCGGCCAGCCGCCACTGGTCGAGCAAAAGCGCTTTACCCAGACGATCGACGGATATCTGGATATGGTTGACCGCCTGCGCCGGCTTGAGCGGCATTCCCGCGACATCCGGATCGGAGCGGCGCCGCACAGCCTGCGCGCCGTCACGCCGGAGTCACTATCGGCCATCATTGCCGGCGTTCAGGCCGACGATACGATGACACCCATTCACATGCACGTCGCCGAGCAAACGAAAGAAGTCGACGACTGTCTCGAATGGTGCGGACAGCGGCCGGTCGAATGGCTTTTGAACCATGCTCCGGTGGATGGGCGCTGGTGCCTTATCCATGCCACGCACATGGACGCCTCCGAAACCCGCCAACTGGCCGCAAGCGACGCCGTCGCCGGACTATGCCCGACAACCGAGGCCAATCTCGGTGACGGCGTGTTCCCGTTGACCGACTACGTCAATGCCGGCGGGAAGTTCGGCGTCGGCTCAGACAGCAACGTCGAAATCAATGCCGCCGGAGAACTCCGGCTGCTCGATTATGGGCAGCGGCTGACCCGACAGCGTCGCATTCCAATCGCGACCGCGACCGGATCCGCCGGCGCCCGCATGCTGACGGCGGCTCTGGATGGCGGTGCGCAGGCTCTCGGCCGCGAAACCGGCCGCATCGCCGAAGGGTATCGGGCTGATCTGGTCACGCTCTCGCCGGCTTCGGCCCATATCGACCCCACCGACCCCACGGACATGATCGACGGCGCGCTGTACGCAGCACCGACGCTGCCGGTCAGGGATGTCATGGTCGGTGGCCATTGGCGCATCAGGGATGGACAGCACCCCGGCGAGGAGGCGATTCTGACCCGCTTTCGTGAAGCGGTGCGGTCGACCGTCGACCGCAGTTAGGCCGCGCACCACAGTTTCGGATTATCGATCGTTTCCGGCGCTATGACCGACCACTATCAATAAGATAACAATAATAAATTTATAGCCAAATAGCTGATTTTTTCTTCCCCTGCGGCTCGCCATTTAGTAGAAAAAGAGAGCACGTCAGCTCCTATTGCGGACAGAGCGTGCCGAAACCCTGGAACGACCGGTGACTACCGAACCGGTCTTGTACGGGAGATAATTCTTGGAAGTCCTTCTCTTCATCGTCGATCAGTTTGACCTGATCTTCGCACGATTGGTCGAACACAGCGTTCTGGTGGGAATAGCCGTCGGTATCGCGACGCTGACCGGTGTTCCGATCGGCATCGCCATCACGCGGAACGAACGCGCGGCGAAAGCCGTCCTGTACGTCGCTTCCATCATGATCACCATTCCGTCGATCGCATTGTTCGGCCTCATGATCCCGATACTGTCGACCATCGGCCATGGTATCGGACAAGTACCGGCAATCATCGCCGTATTGTTGTACTCGCAACTGCCGATCATCCGGAACACTTATACCGCCATCCGGACTGTCGATCCCGCCCTGCGCGAAGCGGCCCGCGGCCTCGGCATGGGCGCCGCACAGCGGCTCAGAATGGTCGAAATTCCGATCGCCATCCCGGTCATCATGGCAGGTGTCCGTACGGCCGTCGTCCTGAACATCGGCGTGATGGCCATTGCCGCCTATATCGGCGCGGGCGGCCTTGGCACGTTGATCAGCCGCGGGATTTCGCAGTCCGACCCGCGCCAGCTCATTGCCGGGGCTCTGGCGGTCAGCCTGCTGGCGGTCATCGCGGACTATGCGCTGCACTATCTGCAGAAGCGATTGACGCCAATGGGCATGAAGGTGACGGCCGGCGGCCCCTGAAATCGATAATCACATCACACCGCAACGCAAACGCGATCGACAGTTCAACGCCGCTCCGGCGTCCCGACCAGCAGGAAGGACCGGCCCATGATCCGGCTCGACAATCTGACCAAGATCTTCGAGACACCCAACGGACCCGTGACCGCGGCCGACCATATCACTCTGGACGTGCCGGGCGGCGACACTTGCGTCCTTCTGGGGCCGTCGGGCTGCGGCAAGACGACGACGCTGAAAATGATCAACCGGATCGTGCCGCCGACCTCGGGCAGCGTCTTCATCAACGGTGAGGACACGACCGGCCTCGATACCGAAACGCTGCGCCGCAATATCGGCTATGTGATTCAGCAGATCGGGCTGTTTCCGAACATGACGATCGCGGAAAACATCACGGTCGTTCCGCGCCTGCTGGGCTGGGACAAGGCCCGCTATACACGCCGGGCACGCGAACTGATGGACATCGTCGCGCTCGATGCCGAAACCTTCCTGAAGAGATACCCATATGAACTCTCCGGCGGTCAGCAGCAGCGGGTGGGCGTGGCGCGGGCGCTTGCTGCCGATCCCCCGGTCATGCTGATGGACGAACCTTTCGGTGCCATCGACCCGATTAATCGGGCAACGATTCAGGATGAATTCCTGAAGATGCAGCGAGCATTGAAGAAGACCATCCTGTTCGTGAGCCACGATATCGACGAGGCCATAAAAATGGGGTCGAGCGTGGCGATTTTCCGGACCGGAAAGCTCGTCCAGCACGACGCCCCGGACGACCTGCTGTCTGCCCCCGCCAATGCCTTCGTCGAATCCTTCCTTGGTGAGGACCGGGCTCTGAAGCGTCTCAACCTGACGCGCGTGCGGGACATCGTCAGCGACGATCTGGCGACGGTGGCGCCCGGTGACAGCCTGCAGACCGCCATGGAAAAGATGGATGCCCATGGATATTCCCACGCCATCCTGATGGTCGACGAGGACCGTCGTCCTGTCGGACTCGTATCCAGGGCAATCGCGCAGACCATGCGCGGGCAATGCCGCGATCACTATCAGGGTCTGCTGGCCGTCATCGGCCTGGATGACGATCTGCGAAAGGTGGCGTCGGAGATGTTCGCGAATGACGTGACGTGGCTGCCCTGCGTCGATGACAGCGGACGGGCTTGCGGACAGATCACGCAGCGGGCGATGACCCACCACCTGGCCAGCCGCGTGAAACGCTCCAGGCGGGCTGCGTGATCCGATGACCTTACCCGTTTCGGCAGCCAGCATGCGTCCCGCGCTCTTCATCGGCGCCTGCTCGGCCTTTTTCGCCGCCGGCATCTGGATCCAGTCATCCGGCTTCCTCGACGAGATGATCTTCTACCTTCCCGATATCCGCTATCTGGCTATTCAACATATGCAGCTGACCGCGGTTTCCGGGGGGCTGGCGATCCTCATCGCCGTGCCGCTGGGCGTCGTCCTGTCGCGCCAGTCCGCGCGCCGGCTCGCCGAACCGGCGATGCAGCTTCTGAACATCGGAACGACGATCCCGACGCTGGCGGTTCTGGCGCTGTCGATGAGCTTCCTTGGCATCGGCACGGTACCGGCCGTCTTCGCGCTGACGATCGCGACCATGCTGCCCATCACCCGCAACACCTATACGGGGCTCCAGGGCGTTGCGCCGGCGCTGCTCGAAGCCGCGAACGGCCTGGGCCTGTCACCGTTTCAGCGGCTGCTCAAGGTGGAAATCCCCAATGCCCTGACGGTGATCTTCGCCGGCATTCGAACGGCGCTCGCCATCAATGTCGGAACAGTTCCGCTGGCCTTCCTCATCGGCGGCGGCGGGTTGGGCGAACTGATATTCACCGGCATCGACCTCTACGACACACCCATGATGCTGGCCGGCGCGATCCCGACCGCCATGCTGGCCATTGCCGTCGACGCTCTCGTTGCCGCCATTGCGGTTCTGGCAGTCCCGCGCGGGGTCGCACCCCGCGAATGACGATGACGACCTACGCACCAATCAAAAGGAGATTTCATATGATGATGCAAAATGCCCGGCCAGGTTCCGCAATTGCCGGTATGGCAGCGGGCTCGTTGCTGGCATTGGCCGCAACGACCGCTTCGGCGGAGGAAATCGTCGTCGGCGGCAAGAACTTCACCGAACAACAGATTCTCACTGCCATGACGGCTCAGTATCTGGATCATCTCGGCTATGACGTCGACAGCAATGCGGGCATGGGATCGGCCGTGCTGCGTCAGGCGCAGGAAAACGGCCAGATCGACCTCTACTGGGAATATACCGGAACATCGCTGATCAACTATAACGATATCACCGAAACGCTGACGCCGGAAGAGACCTACGAGCGCGTCCGCGATCTCGACAGTGAAATCGGTCTCGTCTGGCTCGATCCATCGGAGGCCAACAACACCTATGCATTCGCGATGCGCGCCGACGATGCTGCTGAACGCGGCATTGCGACGATCAGTGATCTCGCCGACGCGATCAATGGCGGAGAAACCCTGACATTGGCCTCGAATGCGGAATTCTACGCACGCGACGACGGCCTGCGCCCGCTGCAGGCCGCATACGACTTCGAATTCGGTCGCCCGAATGTCAGCCGCATGGATTCCGGCCTGACCTATCCGGCTGTGCGCGACGCGCAGGTCGATGTGGCTCTGGTGTTCGCCACCGATGGCCGAATTCCGGCGTTCGACCTTACCGTGCTGGAAGACGACCGGTCCTATTTTCCGGCTTACGCGCTGACGCCCGTCATCCGCGCCGAGACCCTCGAAGCGCATCCTGACCTTGCCGACCAGCTCAATGCCCTATCGGCGCTACTGGACGACGCCACGATGGCCGCCCTGAACGCCACGGTCGACGTCGAGCGCGTCTCGATCGAGCAGGTGGCAGAAGACTTTCTGACCGGGAACGACCTGATCTGACAACCAACAGGCGGGCGGTTCGGGTCGGCATCGAAGCCGGATCCCGACCGCCCGGCCGGAATCCGACAGGAGCGGCTATGGCGCGCGATACCCTGACCGTGGCCGTTGCTCAGATGAACAGCGTTCTGGCCGCCATCGACGCCAATGCGCGCAACCACGAATCAATGATCGCCGACAGCCGGGACCGCGGCGTCGACGTGCTTGTGTTCCCTGAATTATCGTTGACCGGGTACGCATTGGGCAGGCGCACACTGGAAACGGCCATGCCGGCCTCGGCACCGCCTCTGGTCCGGCTCGCCGCCGCGTCGGGCGACATGACGACGGTGGTCGGGTTCGTTGAAAACGCGGGCCCGGGTGCCTGCTACAATGCCGCCGCCATTCTCCGCCACGGACGGGTCGTCGCGGTCCACCGCAAGATCAATCTGCCGACATACGGTGGATTGGAAGAAGGCAAGTGGTTCCACAAAGGGACCCAACCAATGGTTTTCGACGTCGATCAGCAATGGAGCGCCGCTGCACTGGTCTGCGCGGATCTGTGGAATCCGGCTCTCGTCCATCAGACGATGGCACAGCGCCCGGATCTCGTGCTGGCGCCTGCCAACTCTGCGACCGCTATCGTTTCGTCCGCATTCTCGAACGAACGCAACTGGGGGGTGGCGCTGGGTTTCTACGCCATGATGTATTCGACGCCGATTGCTTTTGCCAATCGCTATGGCCCTGAAGGCGATGTTCACTTCTGGGGCGGCAGCGCCGTCTATGGTCCACGCGGCAATATACTGGCCTCAGCGGGCGACCGGGAAGAGGTCGTTGCGGCGACGATCGAGCGCGATACGATCGCTCAGGCCCGGTTCGACCTTCCGACGCACCGCGACAGCGCCGGCTTCTAGTATCGACGGCTGGCCAGCCTCCGCCGACGCGACAACGACAGCGCCCTCCTGAATGCCCGCCCGTCGATGGCGGCGAGCCCAAATCCGATCAGCGCCAGACCGGTCCAGGCAGGATCGAGTGTCTATCCTCCCTCGGCTTCGGCTGATGCGTCCAGGCTCGCCTCGCTTTCGATCTCTATGACCTGCAGGGGGGATTGCGCCAGCAGCCGATGCTCATTGTTGGAGTAGTACCGAATTTCGTACTCACCCGTTTCATTAGGCGCTGTGCGGGTTATCTCCCCCGCGCCGTCGACCGAATTGCTGATTCGCTGATAGCGCGAGACAGTATCGCCAACCGGCCGGCCGGCTTCGACGATCACCACATAGCCGGATACGCCGCCACCCAGATTGATGATGAGGTCCTGGCCGGCCTCGGCCTCGGCAGGAGCATCCAACGTCACATCGGCATCGACGACTTCGATCAGGGCCGAAGCAATAAGCAAGGCCTCATCACCCCAATGCAGACGCGCTTCCACCATACCCGCCTCCTCCGGGGCACGTCTGGATATGATGGTATCGTCACTGATCGAATTGCGCATCCTCTGATAGCGGGAAACGATATCGTCCTCGGCACGGTCGGGAGAAACCAGCACAAGATAACCGGACACAGCATCACTCAACTCGATCTCGAAGCTCTCACCGATCGACACCGATTCCGGGGCGGACAGGGTGACCTCGGGAATCGCGTCCGCGCCGATGGGGACGTTAACGTCGAGATCCTCGTCCAGATCGGCCGAGACAACGACACCGCCTTCGCGATCTCCGGAGACGGCTTCAATGCGATAATCGCCGGGATCAGTATGGAGGGGATAAACCTGGGCTTCAGTGTCAAAGGTCTCGGCCTCTTCCGACGCCAGATTCATCACCGTCCATTCGACGCCCTCGACCGTATCGCCGGTTTCGGCATCTTCGGCACGCAACTGGAGCGTGGCGAGAACCTTGATCAATTCGACATCGACCGGCCCTTCGAAATCCGCCGCAAGGTCGAACCGGGCCTCACCTTCGGAACTCGGGGTCGAGGCCGTCACGGTGTATGCGCCTGATGGCAGTTCCAGATCGATGATACCGCGTTCACGGCCGAAGAAAGCCTCCTCGCCCGTCTCGTTATCGACCACGCGCCACTCTGCTCCGCCTACCGGTCTCATGTCGCGGGCATCCAGAGCACGCAGTTCGACGGGAATTTCTGCCGGCAGCGCGGGCTGAGCTTCGCTGATCTGAGTCAGCGCGGCCGACAACTCGGAGCCGGAGTTCGTCGTGAACAACTGCCCACCCGTCTCTTCCGGTACGCAATTGAGCGTCGCCGTCTCATCATGGCTCAGGGCGAAGCCGACGATGTGGGCCCGAATATCGATGCCTTCGGCGGCGATATCCCGCGCCAGCGCACAGGGATCGCCATCGCAGTTCTCAAGACCGTCGGTAACCAGGACAAGGTCCGCCGCTTCGGCGGTTGGCGGGATCATGTCGCGCGCCATGGCCAGCGAATCCGTCAAGGGCGTCATGCCACGCGGGTTGAGCGCATTCAGCGTATCGGAGAATTCTCCGCCACCATATTCGCCAATCGGCAAGAGCGTCTGGATATCGCCACAGTCGCCACGGCGATTATGACCGTATGCAACAACACCGATTGGAACTGATGCGTCCCGTGTCTCGGCAAATTCCGCAATCACCTCGCGCGCGATCTCGATCCGCGACCGGCCGTCCTCCATTTGAGCCCACATCGAACCGGAGGCGTCGAACACCATGATATTTACACGGTCCGACGCCACAGCTGACACCGCAGTTGAACAACCGAGCAAACCAGCTACCAGGATTCCGCTACCATATCGAGACATCGCGCCCACCCGTATTCGTTCCAGTTCTTGATGCTTATAGAGTGGACACAATAACAATCAGGTCGCACAGGGCAATGCTATATTGCACGGACGCGCGAATGCCGACCGATCTTTGCGCGGTTACACTCTTCTATTGAGTTCCAGCATCAGGATGTCGAGCAGGTCATTCCGGTCTGCACAATCCTTCGAACACTGGCCACACGATCCGGCCACGTTCGATCCGGGCTGGTCCGATCACACCTCGCGCCCGAGCAGCGCTTCATCGTACGGGTAGCGAGATATTTTCTCGATCCCGGTTTCCGTGATCAGCACCTCTTCTTCCAGTTTGACGCCGTCGGAGCCACCGACCTCGCCGATATAGCTTTCCACGGAAACGACCATGCCGGGCTCCAGCATGTCATCGCGGGAGAACCGATCGAAATCCATGGCATGGGCAACGAGCGGTGTCTCTCCATGCATGCCGACACCGTGAATGATCGAGGGATACCGACGGTCGACGAAGCGCTCGGGTATTGGCCAGGCATTCTCGGCAATTTCGCGGAAGTTCATTCCCGGCTTCAGGATCGACATATTATGGTGCACCTGATCCCAGGCCATCTGATAGAGCATTCGCTGGTACGCTGTCGGTTTGCCGGGACCGACATGGAATGTGCGGCTGAAATCGGAATAGTATCCGTGACAGCCGATGGTATCGGTGTCCAATGCCACCAGTTCGCCCGGCCGGATTACCCGATCACTGGCTTCGTTGAACCAGGGATTGGTGCGGGGGCCCGACGATATCAGGCGCGTCTCGATGAATTCGCCGCCCTGCCGGATGACTTCCCCATACATCTCGGCGAACAGGTCGTTTTCGGTCAGGCCAGGACGCAGCATCGCCTCGACCCGGGCCACGGCGGCTTCACTGCTCGCCATTGATTGGGCAAGGCACGCGACCTCTTCAGCCGTCTTGATCCGGCGGCAATGCAACGTGTCCTGCATGCAATCCCGCACGTCCAGACCATGGGCCTCCAGAGATCTGGCAAGCCCCAAGGTGCATCGGTCCAGCCCGATCGAGCGGCCGCTGCAATGGGTTTGCATGAGATCGGCGATCTCCTGCCCGAACGGATCGGCGCTGACATCATCTCGCTGATTGACCGCAGACCAGACGATCTTCGATGTCCGCGATTCGTCGATCGTTTCCAGCCATGTCGACACATGCGCACTGCCGGGATATTCGAACAGGATGACCGGACCATCCCGCATGACCAGGAAATAACGGGTCGAATTCCGGAGAAAATATCCGAACATATTGCGCGAGCCCGTTGCGTAACGCTGGTTATAGGGGTCGAGCAGCACCAGCGCGTCATAGCCGCGTTCGCCCATCATCGCGCGAAGCCGTTCCAGCCGGCCCCTCCTGAGAGCGACGGGGTCGAAGGCCGTGGGAATGGAATCGCCATTCGCCATCGGTGCCGACGGGACGATGGGAATTGTCGACGGCTCGCGATCCGTCAGCTGGTCGAATTCGATGGTTCTGAGCGGGCCGTCGTCGGCCTGGTCGTGATCTGTGACGAGTTCCCGGCCAGTGCCTGAATTGGTATCGGTCATGTAATCTCCCGGCGGTGTGCTGGATCGGCCGTCCCAGGTCAGTCGGCGAGGGAATCGGTGCGCGTCACGCCTTCCTGCAGCATACGTTCGTGGACAGGCGCCATTCGCCCGAAGATCTTCATTGCGCGTTCCGGGCGCCCGATGAAGCCCGGTTCACGCGCATAGCCGAAAATGACCGTATGGCGCTCCTTGGCACCTTCGACGGGCGTGACGCGATGCAGCGCATGGCGTCCAAAAAATATCTGAAGGTCCCCCGGCCCCAGGGGCAACGACTTCAGGACCGTTTTGTCGCCGTCCAGGACCCGCTCTACGGCCTCGAAATTCTCCGATTTCGCGCTGCGCAGGGCGGGGGCGTATTCGAAGAGGCCACCACCCTCCGGCTCTTTCGTCAGCATCGTGACGATGAAGTCATTGGTGTCGAAGTGCCACGGATGCTGGCAGCCTTCGCGGAGTACATTCACCACGAGGCCAGCCAGCGGATCGGCATATTCATGGATTTCGTCCATGCCGACAACGGCGGCAATGAACCGCTTGAAGCTGGTGTCGTGGTAGAGCGCCCGGATGATCGTTTCCTGGCCGATGCGGTCCCCGGCAACAAATCCGTTCGTCCGGTCGTCAAACCGGTTCATCGGGTGCGACGCCGGAAGACTGTCGTCGCCCTCGGCATTGTAGGGGTTGGTCTCGGTCTGGTTGTAGTGCGCGTCGGGCGCCAACCGCTCGGTGTCGGCTTCCAGCCGGCCCAACTGGTCGCGCGGGACGAAATTCTTCAGGATAACGCATCCGTCTTCGGCAAGTTGCGCCCGGCAGGAATCGATCAGAGCTTGCCCGTCTTCGCTTTCCAGCGCTGAAATCGGGTAGCGACCCAGGTCGATCAACCCGGCCAGTGGGTGGGCGTCGGTCGGTTTCATCTCAGGCTCCCCTCACTAGTTCCATTCATTCCCAAATCCCGAAGGTAGCGTACCGATCGATTGACGATAACGAAAATGAATAGTAGATATGGTTTTTATAACGATTATTAATTTATGCAGAGCGGCGGAGGAAGGCGGATGGACACGGACCTGTTCCGGGCGTTCGTGACGGTTGCGGATAGTGGCGGCTTCAGCCTGGCCGGGAAAATCCTCAACAGAACGCAATCAGCTGTCAGCCTCCAGATCAAACGGCTGGAAGACCGAATGGAGGTGCAACTGTTTCTGCGCACCAGTCGCAGTGTTGCGCTGACCGAGCACGGCCGACGTCTTTTGCCCTATGCGCGCAACATCCTGAAAATGACCGACGAAGCCTCACGCGCCATGGCAACCGCGCCACGCGGCGAGACGATCCGGCTGGGCATATCCGAGGAGCAGGCCTCTGCCTATCTTCCGGAATTGCTGCCCCGATACGCCAGCGATTTTCCCGACACCCGACTGGAGATCATCTGCGCCACCAGCCTGACCTTGATGGCTCAACTGGAGGACGGATCCCTGGATGTCGTTCTGGCGGTGCGCCACCTGCCATCCAGCACGGGGCGGCTGATCGGGCGTGAGCAGCTTGTCTGGGTGGCCGCGGATTCCATCGTGGCATCGAATGCAGCAGTGCCTGCCACTTCTGCTTCAGGGGCTCCGGACTCACCTCTGGCCCCACCTCTGCCACTCGCCTTGAACCCGGAGGGCTGCGTCTTTCGGGCGCATGCCGTCGCTGCCCTGGGTCAGGAGCGCATACCCTGGATTGCCCACTATACGAGCCAGTCGCCGACAGGAATCAACCTGCCAGTACAAGCCGGGCTGGCACTGACGGTAAAGACGCCGCGCAGCATACCGGACGGCTGCAATGTGGTACCCGATGCCATGGGATTGCCCGCACTCGGCACAGTGGAGATCGAACTGCACCGGACACCGGGCAGAAGCGGCCCGGCGATCGACGCGTTGTGTCGCCGGCTGGAGCAAACAGTGGTGGAAAGCGATACTGTCAGCGGTTTTCAAACCTTTATTCCGCAATCAGCAACACCAATCTGAAGCCTCTCGACACGGCGCCACGCCCGCGATAGGAGATTGCACCCCAACGGCGTTCGGACAGGCTGGCGCAACACGAATACGAAGGAAATGATATGGGTCTCGAACTCGGATTTTTTGGAATTATTCTTCTAATCCTGAATATATGGGCAATTATCAGCACATTTCAGAGCACAGCATCGATCGGGCGGAAAGTTCTGTGGGTCGTCCTTATCCTTATTTTTCCGCTCCTCGGATTCATCCTTTGGCTCTTACTTGGGCCGAAAAGCGGAAGCTCATAATTTCAACGGGAAAGACGAACTCCGGGCTTGCGGCGCCGATCTCGACGGCGACTGTTCAGTCCGCCGGGTCGATCTGCGGCTCGACCCATTTCGGCAGGCGGATAGTGACTGTCGTCCCGACGTTGCGTTTACTGGCCAGCTTGACGGTCCCGTTCTGCAGTTCGACGAAATGCTTCACGATCGGGAGTCCCAACCCAGCCCCATCATGTTTCCGGCTCGTCGTCATGTCGGCGCAATAAAAGGGGTCGAAGGCATTTTCCATTTCATCTTCGGTCATGCCAATACCCTGATCGGCAAAACTAAGTTCGACGAAGTGGCCATCGGATTTACCAAATACGCTGACTGTCGATCGTTCATATGAAAATTTTAGCGAATTGCCAATAATATTGACGAGTATTTGATACAGCTTTTGCCTGTCGCAGAATGCTTCAGGGAAATCGGCTACCAGTTCATTTGAAAGGTGGATTCCCTTGTTCGTTGCCTGATTTCTCAGAAGGCGAAATACGTCTGTTGTGACACGAACGACGTTCACACGCTGAGGCGACATGCTGATTTCAACACCAGCCTCAATCTTTGAGATATCCAGTATATCATTGATGATCTTGAGCAACAGCCTTCCGCTTTCGCCGATGTCGCTGGCATAGTCGACATATCGGTCGAGATCGGCGCCGAACTGCTTGCCGCTGATGATATCGGCAAAGCCGATGATCGCGTTGAGCGGCGTCCTCAACTCATGGCTCATGGCTGCCAGAAAGGCAGATTTGGCCTGGTTGGCCGATTCTGCTTCCAGCCGGGCGGTCTCCAGTGATGCCTCGATCCTCTTGCGCGCCGTTATATCGGTATAGGTGTTGACGAACCCCCCCTCGGGCCGGGGCGCGCAGAGCACTTCGATGGTTTGGCCGCCGGGCGACCGCTGTTCGAATTTATAGGCGATGTCCTGGTGCATCCTGCGCAGGCGGGCCTGCACCAGTTCCTCGACGTCGCCATCCCCATACACGCCCCGGCTGGCGTTGTACCTGACGACTTCCTCGAACGCGACGCCCTCATCTGCGATCCTGTCCGGCACATCCATCATTTCCAGGAACTGCGGATTGGCGAGTTTCACGCGCGCCTCGGCGTCGATGACCAGAATACCTTGCGCCATATGATTCAGCGTCGTCTTCAGAAACGCCTGTTGTTCCGCAACATCCGCCTGCGCCCGGACCATTCTGGTAATGTCGGAGCCACTGCCCCGATATCCGCGAAAGGTTCCGTCCGGCCCGAACACGGGTTTGCCGGAAATCCGGATATACCGGATCTGGCCGTCGTCGGTACGCCTGCGGTACTCGACATCCCGAAAGGGCCGCCGGGCGGCCAGATCGGCAAGATGCGCACGTTCGGATTCCGCGCTCGGGAATTCGGCAAAATCGGAGCGCCTTCTTCCGATATTGTTGGTGTGCTGGATGTCCGTCCATTGGCTGTGCGGAGACATATAAATAAAGCGATGCTCCGCGTCCGTTTCCCAAAGCCAATCGCCGGCAGTATCGAGAAAATCCTGTAATCGCTGCTCCCGCTCGCCGAGCTCTTCTTCGGCCTGTTTGCGGTCGTTGATATCTGTGATGACGCCGTACCAGCCCGAAATGCTGCCGTCGCCGTCGATAACCGGGTTGGCGCTGTCGACGACCCAGCGAAACGATCCGTCGCGATAGCACAACCGAAATTCAGCCGAGTATGGCTGCCCCGACTCTGTCGCGGCAGTCCATTGTTCGAGAACGCGAGCCCGGTCGTCGCAATGCACCATTCCGGGCCAATCGTTGGGATCCAGATCGGCTTCGGAGACACCAACAAAGTCGAAATACGCTTTATTCATGTAGTCTACCACGCCATCCGACGTCGCCATCCAAAGGATATGCGGCATGGCATCGGCAACTTCTCTAAAAAGCGAATCTCTTTTTTGCATTCTCAATACCCTACTCTGAGAATGCGCTTTATACCGACACCGAACTGCATGAAGCAATCGGCGTTTTTACAACTATAGGTTTAAAGAGCCAACGCTCGCCTCGGTTCACGGACCGGGTACGCCTGATTGCTGCGTCAATCGTCGATAGGGCGGGTTCGGCCCAGCAGTCGGGGAAGATCGCCAAAACGGGCCACCAGCGCGAAAATCACGACGGCCACGGCCACGAACGCCACAGCCACCGAGGCCATCACAGGCGTATAGCCATAGCGCAAGGAATTGAATATGCGGATCGGCAGAGTCTCGACCGTAAAGCCGGCGACCATATAGGCGACGATGTATTCGTTCAGGCTCAAGACGAATGCGAACGCATATCCGGAGATCATATACGGCCTGACAAGCGGCAGGACGACGGTCCGAAAAACCGTGCGCTCGTCAGCGCCCAATGTGCGTGCGACCTCTACTTTTTCGGGGTCGATCGATTCAAAGCCCAGCGAAATCGTCACCATGGGAAGGGTGACGAAGAATACCGCGTGGGAAATTATGGTGGCCGACATCCGGCCATACAGTCCGACCTCGTTCCAGAAGATCAGGAACCCAAGCGCCGTGATCACCGGCGGCAGCAGGAACGGCGCGACGCCCAGCGCAAACAACGCCCGGGCATACCGGACCTTGTAGCGCCAGAGAAACCATGCCAGCGGCAACGCGATCACGACCGACAGCGCCGCCGCCGACGCCGCGATCGTCAGCGAGTTGACCACAGCGCCGAACCAGCCATCATCCGCGACGATCTCGAAATACCATTCCAGCGAAAGCCCGTCCGGCGGAAACAGCAATCTGCGTCCTGCATTCAGGGAAACACCCGTCACGACAACGATCGGCGCCATCAGGAACAGGGCGATCACCGTCAGAAAGGTGGTCCGCAGGGCCTTGTCGACTGATCTCATGACACCGCTTCCCGCCGTCGAACCTGACCGATCATCAGCGTGACCGCTATCAGCGTCAGGCTGACCAGCATCAGAAATACCGCCAGCGCCGCCGCAAACGGAAGGTTGGACTGGAAAATTGCCTGATCGGTGATCAGTACCGAAAGCGTCCAGTGGCTGGGCTGACCCAGAAGCTGGGGCAGCAGATAGACGCCAAGGGTGAACACGAACACCATGATGGCCGTTGCCAGAATGGCACCGCGCAACGACGGAACGGTGACCGTCAGAAAGGCCCGCGCGGGCGTGGCGCCGAGCGTACGCGCCGCCTCCGCAGCCATCGGATCGAGACGCGAAACCGCCGGATACAGCACGAGAACGGAATATGGCAGCGCCAGGAACACCATGCCCGACAGCAGGGCGAGGAGACCCGGGCTATAGGCAACGGGCGCGTCGAGAATCCCGGCCGACACGAACAGATTGGATATGCCGGCCGTGCGCGACAGCAGCATCGACCAGGAAAAGCCGATGATCACTTCGGACAGTGACAGGATCGCCACGATGAACACCAGCCATGCCGTTTGCATCGGGCGACGCAACGTCGCGATCGCATAGGCCAGCGGCACGCCGACAATGACGCAGATTGCCGCCGAGACCGCCGAGACACCGACCGAAAAGACAAGCACGCGCAGGAAGAGATCGGACAGGAAACGCCGATAATGCGTCAGCTCGAATCCGGGTTCGTAAAAACCGTCGGGAATCCGTTCGTAGAAGCTGACGGCGATCATGATGCCGAATGGCACCAGAAAGAAGACCGCCAACGCCGCCACCGGCACCAGCATCGCGACATAGCCCGCAGCGCCGGGCTTTGCTGCGGATTGCTCCCCGGCTCTCATGACGTCAGCACCCGGCTACGGTCGGCCGGCAGGATGACTTTGGCCCGATCGCCGGGCACCAGGTCCGGCAATCGGTCGGCAGGCGTCATGGACAGAACGGTCTGATCCCCGATTTCGGTCATGATCTCCACGGTCGAACCGAGATCGCGAACGAAGGAGACGCGGCCGTCGAAAACCGTAACCTCACCGGTCTCCGCCGTCTCGCCGGTGGCCGGTGCAACAGTGACGTCCTCCGGCCGCACCAGCACCGTAATTGCCTCTCCGTCCGCAACCGGGTCCTCCGGCGGCGTTGCGCGGATGATACCGATTGCGGTCTCGGCGGCGTCGCCCCGCCATGTACCGGCGATCAGCGTTCCGGCACCAATGAAGTCCGCGACGAATCGATTGGCGGGCCGACGATAGATCTCGCCCGGCGCGCCGATCTGCTGAATGCGCTGATCGCTCATGACGACGATCCGGTCGGCCAGTGTCATCGCTTCGCGCTGATCATGGGTTACAAGTACGGTCGTAACGCCCAGCCGCCTTTGCAGCAGCCGCAATTCGATCTGCATGGCCTCACGCAGCTTGGCGTCCAGGGCGGAAAGCGGCTCATCGAGCAGAAACACATCCGGCGCCATCGCCAGGGCGCGCGCGATCGCCACCCTCTGGCGCTGGCCGCCGGAAAGCTGGGCGATGTGCCGGCCCTCCATGCCATCCAGCCGCACCATCGACAGCAACTCTGCTACCCGTTCCCTGCGGCGGCGGCGATCCTGACCGCGCACGGCCAGTGGATACGCGATGTTGTCGCCGACGTTCAGGTGATCGAAAAGCGCCAGCGACTGGAACACCATGCCGAACCCCCGGCGATGCGCCGGAAGTCCGGTAATGTCGTCGCCGCCCAGCACGACGCGCCCGCGACCCGGCGTCTCCAGCCCCGCCAGGATCCGCAGCAGGGTGGTCTTGCCGCAGCCCGAGGGGCCGAGAAAGCAGATCAGCTCGCCCTCAGGCAGCGACAACGACACATCGTCAAGCGCCGTCACGCCTCCAAACCGCTTGGAGACGTGCTCTATCGTCAGATCTGGCATGGATTATCCGGTGATCATTTCGGTCCAGCGCTGGTTCAGCTCGTCGCCCTGCTCCAGATAGAGATCGTAACGGGGAATGATCGGTTCGATTTCGCTGGAAACCGCGTCGAACTCCGCGTCCGTCAGCGAGGTCAGGTCGCGGGGGATGACCGGTGCCGTGCCCACCTGGCGGGCAAGAATGTCCTGGATATCCGGCTGGCACATGTAATTGATGAACTCGTGCGCCTCGTCGAGCTTTTCCGACGCCGTCGTGACCGCCCAGGATCCCCGATCGCTGACGCCGCCTTCTTCGGGGAATGTCGAGCGCACGGGGAACCCATCCGCCGCCGCCAGACCAGCAACATCGTGGTAATACTGCCCCATCGGGATTTCACCGGATTGCAGCGCGTTCTGGAACTGCCCTTCGTCCCGATACCAGAGAGCCACATTGCTCCGGATCTCGGCGAGCTTCTCCATGACTTCCGTCAATCCGTCCTCAGTCGACAGAATGTCGGTGCCGCCGAAAAAGGTGCTTGCCGTAATCTCCAGCAGGAACGAATTGCTCGGCAATGCCAGCAGCCCGACGCGGCCTTCGTTGGCCGGGTCCCACATGTCGGCCCAGCTGGTCGGCGCTTCGGGATAGCTGTCGGTGTTGGTCACCAGGGTGATGAACCACGCCACCGCCGGAACGCCGACGAGTTCGCCATCCTCGGTCCGGTTGAGGAACGACTCCGATATCGGATCGACGTTCGGCAGGCGACCGGGATCGAACGGCTGCCAGAGTCCGGCATTGATGCCGCGCAGCATTGGCCCCTGCGCCATCATCGACACGTCGGCCGGCGCCTGGCCTGCCCGTGCCGCCTGCTGAAGCTGGATCAGCCAGGCCTCACCGGTCGGCTCGGGAACGGATTCGACCGCAATGCCGGTAGCATCGGTGAAGCCCGGATAAATGTGAGAGACGAAGCTTTCCTCGAAATAGCCGCCATAGGATCCGATTCGGATCGAGCGATCGGCGGCGATGATGGCCGGCGCCCGCCCGGCGACGATGCCCGCAGCCGCTGCTGTCGCGCCCACCTTGATCAGCGTGCGCCGCGTCGGCTCGTAGCGATAGATCGATTTGGTCATGCCAGATTCGCCTCCCGGACTTGCCTCATTGGTCGTCGGATCCCGAATGCCATTCGGATGCCGTCGGATGGTCCGTCACATTCGCGGTCCTCTTATTCTCCATGTATGGAACCATACTCCCGCGCTGCGGCACAAGCGGACGAATGCCCGAAATGCTGATGACCGACGCAACACACGCGAATAACAATTCGAGGCTTGAGCCCTAAACGTCCTTTGTATACCGTAGCCAAAAATGGAATTCGGACGATCGGGAAGACACCGGTCGTTCGGCTGGCGACGCAGCCATTTCGGATGCGTCGCAATTGAAAAGCCCGCACAACGCGGGCGTGACGGGAGGAACACCATGAGAGCGCTTTCCAGAATTGCATTGACGACCATGCTTGCCGCGCCGATTGCGGTGGGTACCGGCGTCGCCCCGAGTATCGCCGACGCGCAGGATTTCGTGCGCATCGCCACGGCCGGATCCGGCGGCAACTATTACCGTCTTGGCAGCGGCCTGGCCTCGATCTGGAACGACACGGTCGAAGGCGTCCAGGCGTCGGTGCAGGCAACCGGCGGTTCGGTCGAAAACCTCGACCTGCTGGCCGACCAGGAAGTCGAGATCGCGTACCTGGCGGGTGGCGTCGGCATTCAGGCCTATGAAAACACCGGCACCTTCGAAGACCGGCCGGCCGACCGTTACCAGGGGCTTCGCTCCATCGGGACGGTTTATCCCAACCCGCAATGGTTCCTGGCGATGGAATGGGCGCCGGAAATCGAATCGATCCGTGACCTCGAAGGCATGCGGGTCGCGGTCGGCATGGCCGGCGGCCAGGGCGAGGCCTGGTGGCGGATGACCATGGATCATCTCGGCTGGACCTATGACGACATCGAAGCCGAATACACCTTCCATGATGCGGCGATCGATCAGGTCCGCAACCGTCAGATCGATGCCGTGGTGTCACCCGACGCACCGGGCTCGGCAACGATTCAGCAGATGATGGATACCGGCTTCGCGCGCATTATCGACATCGATGAAGACATCATCGAATTCTTTGACGAAAGCGGCCTCGATTATCCATACACGGTTTCCGCACAGTACGCGCCCGGCCGGGACGAGCCGGTAGAAACCTTTGCCTCGCCGATCACCTTCTCGACGCATGAGGGCGTGTCGGAAGATCTGGTCTACGAACTGACCAAATCGATGTTCGAAAACCGCGAGCGGCTGATCGAAGTCCATCCGCTGGCAGAACTGATGACGATCGAGGATGCGCTCGACGGCTTGCCGTTCCCGCTTCATCCCGGTGCGGAACGGTTCTACGAAGAGCAGGGCGTCCTCTGATCGGAACCTGCTGAATCCGCTTCAGATCCGGAGACCGCGGTCCGCGACCCGGTCTTCGGCAATTCAGCCCAGAGAGAATGCGGCGGTGACGGCTCGGCCGTCACCGCCGACATTTGCATCCCGTTTATCAAAGGCGCCAGGCGATGGTGAGACGCGGCAAGACCGACTCCGAACCCGTATGGGAGCGGCCGGACTTCGATTCAATCGAAACCCTGGACGTCGACAAGATCAGTTCCCAGCACGACACAGAGACCCAGACCCGGTCATTGACCGGCTATTGGGCCACGCTGTTTACGGTCGTGGCCGTCGCGTCCTCGCTGTTCCATTTTTACACCGCAGGCTATCGCCCGCTTCCGGCAATGGAACAACGGCCGATCCATCTGGCCTTCATGCTGTTTCTTTGTTTTCTGCTTTTCCCGGCCACGAACAAGGGGCGCGGCCGAAACCCGACCCTGATCGATCTCGGCCTGGGTATCGTGGCGGCAGTTTCGTCCTATTACCTCGCGCATAATTACCTCACGATCGTGCTGCGGGGTGGCTGGGCGACGACGACCGACATCATCATGGGAACGATCCTCTGCCTCGCCATCCTGGAGGCCTGTCGCCGAACGATCGGCATGTTCCTGATCGTCCTTTCAGTGCTTTTCACCGGCTATCTGTTTCTGGGCCCTTATCTTCCCGGCATTCTCGGGCATGGCGGATTCAGCTATACGCGGATCATCCGCCAGCTCTACATGAGCACCGAAGGACTCTACGGCATCGCCGTCGGCGTCTCGGCCACCTATGTCTATCTCTTCATTCTGTTCGGCGCCTTTCTGCAGAAATCCGGGACGACGACGTTCTTCACAAACATTGCTTTCGCCGCCGCCGGACACAGCCCCGGCGGCCCGGCCAAGGTCGCGATCCTGGCCAGCGGCATGATGGGCATGATCCAGGGGTCGTCGGCCGCCAACGTCGCGACGACCGGCCTGTTCACCATCCCGCTGATGAAAAAGCTCGGCTTCCGGGGATATTTCGCAGCGGCGGTCGAGGCGGTTTCGTCCTGCGGCGGGCAATTCCTGCCCCCGATCATGGGCGCATCGGCCTTCATCATGGCCGAATACCTACAGATGCCGTACTCCTACATCGCGGCTGGCGCGATCCTTCCGGCAGCACTGTATTACGGCGCTGTGTTCCTGCAGGTTCACCTGCGCGCCCGGAAACTGGGCATGGAAGGTATCGACCGCAAGCATCTTCCCAAGGTTGGCAAGGTCATCATGCGCGATGGCCACCTGGTGCTGCCGCTGTTCGTACTGATCGGCATGCTGATCTTCGGCTTCACCGCCCTGTTCGCCGCATTCTTCTCGATCCTGTCGGTCATCGTCATCAGTTCGATGCGCAAGCATTCGCGGATGGGCATCCGTGACATGGTCGACGCCCTGGAAGCCGGCGCCCGCAACACCATCAGCACGGCCGTCGCCTGTGCCGCCGTCGGCTTCATCGTCGGCAGCGTCGGCCTTTCGGGCATCGGGCTCTTGTTCACTCAACAGATCATCAATCTGTCCGGCGGTGAGCTGCTGCCCGCCCTTTTGCTGGCGGCAGCCTGTTCACTGCTGCTCAGCTTTGGCCTGCCGACAACGTCGGTCTATATCATCACGGCCACTCTGGTCGCTCCCAGTCTGGTTCAGCTTGGCGTCGCCCCGCTGGTCGCCCATCTGTTCTGCTACTATTGGGGTGGCGTCTCGGCCATCACGCCGCCGGTGGCGCTGGCGGCCTATGTCGCCGCCGGCATTGCGGGGTCGCCGATCATGAAAACCGGCTTCACCGCCATGCGCCTGGGCATCGCCGCCTATCTGGTGCCGTTCATCTTCGTCTACTGGCCATCGCTCATCCTGTGGTGGGATGCAAGTCTCCTACAGGTCGCCGTGGCCCTGGGTGGCGGCATCATTGCAATCATCTGCGTCAGCGCCATGAGCGAGCGGTACTTCACACGCATGCTGTCATGGTGGAAACTGGCCATCCTCGGGCTTACGGTCATTCTGGTGCTGCACCCCTCGGCTGTCGCCAACGGGCTGGCCGTAATATCGGCAGGCCTGCTGCTGGGCAGTGAAGTCTGGGCCACCCGGGGCAAGGCCATTCCACAGGCGGTACCCGAGAGCGCCCCGGCCGCCAGCCGCGAAGGCTAGACACGACAGCAAGACTCCATGAAAGGAAACTGAACCATGCGATATGCACACACGATGATCCGCGTAGACGACCTCGACGCCGCGGTCGATTTCTACACCAACAAGATCGGTCTGGAACTGCGTGAGCGCCGCGAATTGCCGGGCGCCGACGCGACGCTGGCTTTCGTGCGCGAACCGAAAAGCGGATTCGAGGTTGAACTGACCTACAATCACGACGGCCGCAGCTACGAACTCGGCGACGCGTTCGGGCACCTCGCCTTCTATGTCGAAAGCGTCGACAAGACCTTCGAAGCATGGAAGTCGCGCGGGGTGGATTTCTCCCTGGAGCCGAAGACGATGAAGAACGGCACCCGCATCGCCTTCGCCGTGGACCCGATGGGCTACAAGATCGAACTGATCGAACGCCCTGAAATGGCCTGACGGGAGTCTGTTGATGGCTGATCCCTACAAAATCGGTTTCATCGGCCTCGGCCTCATGGGCGAGGGTATGGCGACCTGCATCGTCAAGGCCGGCCACCGGCTGACCGTAACCGCAAACCGCAACCGGGCGCCCGTCGACCGACTGGTGGCGGCCGGGGCCGCGGAAGCCGACACGCCCGCCGCCGTCGCCCGCGACAGCGACTTCGTTGTCGTCTGCGTCGCGACCGCCGAACAGGTCGACGCCATCGTGACCGGGCCGGACGGCATTCTCAGTGCCGCTCATCCCGGTCTGACGGTCATCGATTGTACGACCAGCCATCCCGACGTCACCCGCCGGGTGGCCGGGGCGTGCAGCGCAGCCGGGGTGTCCTATATGGATGCCCCCCTCGCCCGCACTCCGACCGAAGCCTGGGAAGGCCGGCTCAACATCATGGCCGGGGCGGACGACGCCGTGCTGGAACGCGCGCGGCCCGTGCTGTCGCTGTTCGCGGAAAACATCTTTCACATCGGTCCCGTCGGCAGCGGCCACGCCCTGAAGCTGATCAACAACTTCCTGTCGATCGGGGCGGCAACGCTGACGGTCGAAGCAGCATTGGCAGCCCGGTCTTTGGGCGTCGACCATCGGAAACTGTTCGAGGTCTGCTCTGCCGGCGGTGCCAACTCCGCCATGTTCCAGGCCGTGATGCCCTGGATCCTGGACGGTGACGACACGAAGATGCGGTTCAGCATCGCCAATGCCCGCAAGGACATGGGCTATCTGAAGTCACTTGCGGAAAAGGCCCGCCTGCCGGCGACGGTGCTCCCGGCCGTCAGCGCCACGCTGGAAGCCGCGACATCAGGCGGCGCCGGCGACGACTACATTCCCAAGCTTTACAACTTTGCCCTCAACTCGAAAGCCTGACACCATGGAAACGACCGAACCCTTCTCTCTCGCCGGCCGAACGGCTCTGGTCGTCGGCGGCACCAGCGGCCTTGGACGCGAAATCGCTCTGGGCATGAAGAAAGCCGGTGCCCGGGTGGTTCTGGTCGGCCGTGACACCGGCAAGATCGATGCCGCCGTCAATGACCTCGGCGGTGAACCGGCGCGCGGCTACGCCGCCGACGTGACGGACGTGTCGGCGCTGCGGGCTCTCGCCGGCAAGATCGAATCCGACGTCGGCCCTGTCCATATTCTGGTCAATTCGCAGGGCACGACCGAGATCAAACCCGCTCTGGAGTTCACCGAAGAAGAATATGACCGGGTGGTCGATACCAATCTGAAGAGCGTGTTCTTCACCTGCCAGGCATTCGGGGCGCGCATGGTCGAGCGGGGAGACGGCTGTGTCATCAACATTGCCTCGCTGGCCGCCCATTACGGCTGGGCCAACGCCACGCCGTATTCGATCAGCAAGTACGGCGTTCATTCGCTGACCAATAGCCTGGCGGCGGAATGGGGCGGATCCGGCGTGCGCGTCAACGCCATCTCGCCCGGTTTCTTCCTGACAGACCTGAACAAGGCGCGGATGTCAGAGGAACGCAAGGCGCAGGCGACCGCCCGCAACGCCATGCACCGGTTCGGCGACCTGCCCGAGATCGCCGGCGCTGCCGTATTCCTGGCTTCGCCGGCCGCCAAATTCATCACCGGCGAAACGATCCGCGTCGACGGCGGCTATCTGGCGACCGGCATCTAGTCGACTGGTTATCCGGGCGGCCTGCTACATCGTCTGGCCGCCGTCCGCGACGATTACGGTACCGGTGACGAAGGCCGCCTCGTCACTGACCAGGTGGAGGGCCGTGGCGGCGATTTCCTCGGGCTTGCCCAGCCGGCCGATCGGCTGGCGGGCTGAAAAGGCCTTGCGGGTCGCCTCGGGGTCGGGGCTGGCCTCGATCCTGGAGGTCAGTGACGGTGTTTCGGTGGTGCCCGGACAAAGGGCGATGCACCGGATGCCGTCGCCGACGAAATCGCGGGCTACCGCCTTGGTCAGCCCGATGACACCGGCCTTCGCCGCGCCATACGCCGCCCGGTTGGCGACGCCGGTGATGCTCGAAGCGACGGACGCAACGTTGAGGATGACGCCGGAGTGTCTTGTCCGCATCGAGGGAAGAGCCGCTTTGGTGGTGTAGTAGATCGAGGACAGGTTCTGATCGAGACTGCGTTGCCAGTCTTCGATCGAGCAATCGAGGATCGTACCGCTATGAACATACCCGGCGCAATTCACCAGAATATCCAGCGGTCCCCACCGTTCGATCACGTCCGCCACGGCGGCCGCGTCGGTGACGTCGAGGCCCTCTGTATGGATGCCGTGGGCGGCAAGGTCAGCCATCTTTTCGGTCGTTCGGGAGACCGCGACGACCTCCGCCCCCTCCTCGTGGAACATAAGAGCCATCGCGCGGCCGATACCCTGGCCGGCCCCGGTGATCAACGCACGTTTGCCTGCTAAACGATTCGACATGGAATCCCCCTCAATAAAGATTGATGCCGAAAAATATCATAAATAACAATAAGGCAAAAGGCGTAATAATTTATCCCAAGAACATATTTATAACTTCATAGACTCAAATCTTGACGCAACTTAGTTGACAACGAGGCCTCGTGGATACTGGACAGCAGACAAAAACAGGCACGCTGTACCATCAGGTCGAGTCGATGCTGCTCGCAGCCATTGAGTCCGGAGCGCTGCGGCGCGGCGTACCGCTGCTCGAAGTCCAGGTTGCCGAGCAGTTTCGGGTCAGTCGCGCGCCAGTACGAAAGGCGCTCGGCCTGCTGGCGGAAAAAGGCGTCATTCGAAAGCGCAGCGGCCGTGGATACGATATCGTGGAGCGGATCGGCACCGCCAGACCGGATCTGCAGGACCCGGCCGAGCAAGGCGCCTATTTCATACCCGGTGAAACCGACCGGCGGCGGCCCGCCTGGCAGAACATCTATTCCGCCGTCGAACGCGATCTGGTATCGCGACAGGTGTTCGCCTCGGTGCGCATAAACGAGCAGGCGCTGGCCGACCATTTCGGCGTCAGCCGGACCGTTGCCCGCGAAGTGCTTCTTCGCCTGCAGGAAGTCGGCATCGTCGACAAGGACGACCGGATGCGGTGGGTGGCGCGGAAGCTGACCGCCGATCACGTCTTTGATCTATACGAGATGCGCTGGATTCTCGAACCGGTCGCCCTGCGCAAGGCCGTTCCCAATCTTCCCCCGGGCCTGCTGCCGCGCCTGCGCGAAGATCTCGCGACGGCTCTGGAACGCTATCCCCGAATCTCGGTCCAAAAGCTGGATGAACTTGAATACGACCTCCATGTGGACGTGCTGTCGTATTGCCGGAACCGGAAGATCATCCAGATGCTGTTTCAGCAGCGGGCGATCATGATCAGCCATCACTATATCTTCGATCTCTACCTCAGCGTTCCCGAAGAAGACCCGTTCATCGGCGAACATCTGACTATCGTCGACAACATCATCGCCGGTGACGTGGACGCCGCCGTGGACTCACTGACGGCTCATCTTCAGGCATCCGTCACCCGGGCGCTGTCGCGGATCGAGACGATCTCGCCGGAAAAAAGCCCCCCTGCCGTCCCCTATATCCGCCTGCTGGAGGACTGATCGGCGCTACCGATGCTTGCGTGGTGCGAGCCGTCAGGCTACCCATGCAAAAGCCGTTCGATTTCCATCCATCGTCGATGTACGGAGCCCCATGACACGCCAGCAAGCGGCCGCCCCCGACCGGAAGCACAACGACGACCGGGAACCGCACCCCAATTCCTGGTACGCCGCGACGGCACGGCATGAAGCGCCCGCCGCGCCGCCGCTTCAGGGAGCGACAAAGGCCGATGTCGCCGTCGTCGGCGGCGGCTTTACAGGCCTCTCGACCGCCCTGACGCTGGCCGAACGTGGGTTCGATGTCGTCGTTCTCGAAGGGCGGCGTATCGGCTGGGGCGCATCGGGGCGCAATGGCGGACAGATAATCCATGGCTTCAACAAGTCGCTGGGTGAGATTGCGGCAATCTCCGGTCCTGACGATGCCCGCAAACTATACGAAATGGAGTGCGAATCCCGGCGCCTGATTGCCGAGCGCGTCGACCGCTTCGCCATCGATTGCGACTTGAAATGGGGATCGATGCTGGCGGCGGTAAAGCCGCGCCAGATGGATTACCTTAGGCAGAGCCACGACGAATGGGCCGGCGAATACGGCTATCGCTCGATGACATTGGTTGAACGTCCGGAGATGGCGGATTACGTCAATGTTCCCGCCTATCACGGCGGCCTGTTCGACCAGGCGTCGGGGCACCTCCACCCGCTGAACTACGCCCTTGGTCTCGCCGCAGCCTGCCGCCGGGCGGGCGTGCGTTTCCACGAGAATTCGATGGTTAGCGGCCTGGACGACGGGCCTTCTCCCTCGGTCGTCACCGAGACCGGCCGGGTCGACGCAAAGTTCGTCGTGCTGGCGGGTAACGCCTATATGCCCAAACTCAATGGTCCCGTTGCCCGAACCATGCGCCCCCGCTTCATGCCCACCGGCACCTATATGATCGCAACCGAACCGCTGGGTGAAGATCGGGCACGGCACCTGTTCCCGAAAGACATCGCCGTCTCGGACTGCAACTTCGTTCTGAACTATTACCGGCTTTCGGCCGACAAACGGATGCTGTTCGGCGGCGGCGTCAGCTATTCCACGCTGGAACCGCGCGACCTGGGCGCGTCGCTCCACCGCACCATGTGCCGGTATTTCCCCGACCTCACCGACACCGTGGTGGACTATGTCTGGGGTGGCCATGTCGCCATTACGCGCAACAGACTGCCGCATCTCGGTCGATTGAGCGAAACGGTCTATTTTGCTCAAGGGTACTCGGGTCACGGCGTCGCGCTGACGGGGATCGCCGGCCAGGTCATCGCCGAAGCCATCGCCGGTGCTGCCGAACGGTTCGACGTCTTCGACCGGATACCCCACAACACATTCCACGGCGGCGAGATGTTCCGCACACCGCTTCTGGTGCTCGCCATGGGCTGGTACCGGCTGCGCGACATGCTGTGAGGCGTCGCTGCGAGGAACCCCTGCGAACGCTCAACCATCCTGATCGCCCCTGACACCGATCAGGGGCCCCGATCCGGATGCGCCGGGTTTGTGTTTCGCCCGCCGAGAGCCGCCGCGCGAGGTCCCCGCTCAAGGCGGGGACGATCAGGTCAGGATGTATGCGCCCCATCCTGATCGCCCCTGACACCGATCAGGGGCCCCGATCCGGATGCGCCGGGTTCGCGTTTCGCCCGCCCAGAGCTGCCGCGCGAAGTCCCCGCTCAAGGCGGGGACGATCAGGTCAGGATGTATACGCCCCATCCTGATCGCCCCTGACACCGATCAGGGGCCCCGATCCGGATGCGCCGGGTTCGCGTTTCGCCCGCCGAGAGCCGCCGCGCCAGGTCCCCTCTCAAGGCGGGGACGATCAGGAGAGCAGAACTCCCGGCCCTGCTAGTCCAGCCGGCGAAGAGCCGTGCGGATGGTTTCGACCAGCTGGTCGATTTCGGACTTCTCGATGATCAGCGGCGGTGTCAGGGCGATGATGTCGCCCGTGGTCCGCAGCATGGCGCCGTTCTCGTAGCAGTCCAGGAACGCCGCAAACGCACGCTTCGTCGGCCGGCCGGGGATCGGCTCCAGCTCGACGGCGCCGACCAGGCCCATATTGCGGATGTCGATCACATGCGGCTCGCCCTTGAGCGAATGCAGTGCGTCTTCCCAATAGGGCGCGAGTTCCGCGCACCGCTCGAAAAGCCCTTCTTCGAGATAGGTATCGATCGCGGCATTGGCGGCGGCGCAGGCAAGCGGGTGGGCCGAATAGGTATAGCCGTGGAAGAACTCGATGCCCTCTTCCGGGCCCTGCATGAACGCATCATAGATGTGCTTGCGGGCGAAGACGGCGCCCATGGGCACCGATCCGTTGGTCAGCCCCTTGGCCGTCGCCACCAGGTCGGGTTGCACGCCGAACAGCTCGGTCGCGAAGCTCTTGCCGAGGCGGCCATAGCCGGTGATCACTTCGTCGAAGATCAGCAGAATGCCGTGCTGGTCGCAGATCTCGCGCAACCGCTCCAGATAGCCCTTGGGCGGCAGCAGGACGCCGGCAGATCCGGCGAACGGCTCGACGATCACGGCCGCGATCGTCGAGGCATCGTGCAGCTTGACCAGGCGTTCCAGATCGTCGGCCCGCTCGGCGCCGTGTTCCGGCTGACCGCGCGTAAAGGCATTGCGCTCCAGATCGTGGGTGTCGCGGATATGATCCACGCCGCCCAGCATGGTCCCGAACATCTTGCGGTTCGGGCCCATGCCGCCGACCGAGATGCCACCGAAGCCGACGCCGTGATAGCCCCGCTCACGCCCGATCAGGCGCGTGCGGCCACCCTCGCCCCGGACCTTGTGATAGGCGAGCGCGATCTTCAGCGCGGTATCGACCGACTCCGACCCGCCATTGGTGAAAAACACATGGTCGAGGTCGCCGGGCATCATGCTTGCCAGCCGCGAGGCGACCGCGAACGCCGCCGGATGGCCCATCTGGAACGATGGCGCGTAGTCCAGCGTCGCCGCCTGGGTCTGGATGGCCTTGACGATGCGCGGCGCGGCGTGCCCGCAGTTCACGCACCACAGACCGGCCGTGCCGTCCATGACCTTCCGGCCGTCATGGGTGTGGTAATACATACCCTCGGCACCGACCAGCAAGCGCGGATTCTTCTTGAACTGCCGATTGGCAGTGAACGGCATCCAATAGGATTCCAGGTCGTTCGGTATGGCCTGGGTCGACAAGGCGTTTACGGCGTCGTCCATGAGCGTGAGGCTCCCTGATCTGGCATGCGGGCCCGTTTGGCCAGGGCCCTGAAGCCGGTCGCATGAATGAATGAAAGGTGTCCCACGATACGGGTGTTTGAAAAGTCTGACAAGTGTCGTCGCAAAGTCGCCGCAAGCCCCGGTTTGCGTGAAACTCTCTGGACAGCGTTCGATATTTCGAACAGATTCAACACTGGATCACAGGCGAGCAGAGGTGCGGCCATGACCGAAACGGCAGAGTCGGCGCCGGTCGCCGACATCGATATCGGTCGGCGGCTGCGCCGCCTGCGCGAACGCAACAGCCTCAGCCAGCGCGAATTGGCCAAACGCGCCGGCGTCTCGAATGCCACCATCTCGCTGATCGAGCAAAACCGCGCCAGCCCGTCGGTCGGCAGTCTTAAGAAGGTGCTCGACGGCATTCCCGTCTCGTTAGCCGACTTCTTCGCCGATGACGAGCCGAGCCGGATGCGTGTTTTCTTCAGCGCCGACGACCTGGTGGAAATCGCGGGCGGGCGGGTATCGTATCGGCAGATCGGCCGCGACCTGAGCGGCCGCGCGATGCAGATCCTCCACGAACGCTATGCCCCCGGCGCAGATACCGGCGCCGCCCCGCTAACCCATGCCGGCGAAGAAGGCGGCATCGTCATCGCGGGGCAGGTCGAACTGACCATCGGCGACGACCGCCGCGTCCTGACCTCGGGCGACGCCTATTACTTCGACAGCCGTATCCCGCACCGCTTCCGAAATGTCGGATCCGACGACGCGGTCATCGTTTCGGCCTGTACGCCACCCTCATTCTGACGGAAATGCCATGCCCCGCCGCCGAACGCATCCCTATCTCTCCGCATCCGGGCCGATTGCCTTCGCCCATCGGGGCGGCACCGACGAGGCGCCGGAGAACACCATTGCCGCCTTCGATGCCGCGGTCCGCGCGGGATACACATATCTTGAGACCGACGTACACGCGACTCGCGACGGGGTTCTGATCGCCTTCCACGACGAAACGCTCGATCGGGTGACCGATAGCACCGGCCGGGTCGCGGACATGGACTGGAGCGAAATTCGCACGGCGACGATCCAGGGACATCCGATTCCTCTGTTCGAAGATCTCGTAGCAAGCTTTCCCGATGCTCGGTTCAATATCGATCCGAAAAGCGACCGCTCCGCCGATCTTCTGGGCGCGGAACTGGAGCGGCTGGATGTTTTCGAGCGGGTCTGCGTCGGGTCGTTTTCCGACACGCGGCTGGCGCGCCTGCGCCACCGCTTCGGCGCCCGCCTGTGCACCTCGATGGGTCCCGCCGATGTCGCCCGCCTGCGGCTGAAGGCGTGGCGGCTGCCGGTACAGTGGCGTTCGGGCGCAGATTGCGCGCAGGTGCCGCGCCGCTATTGGGGGCTGCCGGTGGTCGATGCCGCATTCGTGGATCAGGCGCATGCCGTCGGCGTGCCGGTTCATGTCTGGACGATCAACGACGCTGCCGCCATGGAACGCCTGCTCGATCTTGGCGTCGACGGCATCATGACCGATCATCCGTCGATGCTGCGTGATATCATGATCCGGCGCGGCGTCTGGACGGGATCGTAATCGCCGCCCCCGGCCGATGCTCAGTCGCGCCAGAATGCCGGGACGAGCAGGATCAGCAGGGTAAAGAATTCCAGCCGGCCCAGCACCATGGCAAAGGCAATCAACCCCTTGGCGCCGTCCGGCAAGCCGGCGAAAGTGGACGCCGGCCCCACTTCAGGTCCGAGGCCGGGGCCGACATTCATGACGGCCGTGACGGCGGCGCTGAACGCGGTCACGAAATCAAGCCCGAATGCGCCGAGGGCCACCGTGATGAGCAGGATTGACCCGAATGCCACGGTCAGGAACGCGTTGATCGACGCGACAATCTGCGGCGTGATCGCCTTGCCGTCATATTGAGTGATGACAACCGCGTTCGGGAACAGCAGCCGGCGTAGTTGAGCCATCAGGATGATGCCTGAAACCTGATGGCGATAGATCTTGATGCCGCCGGCCGTCGACCCGGTGCAGCCGCCGACGAACATCAGCAGGACGAACAGCGCGAACGGAAAGGCGCCCCAGGCCGAATAGTCGGAATTCGCGTACCCGGTGGTGGTCACCACCGACGTAACGTTCAGCGCCGCCAGCGTTGCGGCTTCCATGGCGCTGATTTCCAAGTTTGTCATGAGCCAGAGGGTCAAGATGCCCACGATCGCGACCAGGAAAACGAAGAAACTGCGGACCTGCGGATTGGTCAGAACCAGCCGAAAATCGCCACGCGACATGAGTTGAATATACAATGCGAACGGCAACGCCCCCAGGATCATGAAGACGACGGCGATCCAGTGAACGGACAGTTGGGGGAACGCTGCGAACGAAGCGTCGTAATTCGAGTAGCCGGCCGTCGAAACCGTCGTCATCGCGTGGGTAATGGCGTCAAAGCCCGACATACCGCCCAGCCAGTAGACCACGGCGCAGGTAAAAGACAAAAACGCGTAAAGGCCGGCGATACGCACCGCAATCTCGCGAGTCCGTGGCAGCACCTTTTCCGACTTGTCGGACGACTCGGTCCGGAACAGCGCCATGCCGCCAATTCCCAGAAAGGGAAAGATCGCGATCGCCATAACGATGACGCCGATACCGCCCAGCCACTGCAACAGGGCGCGCCAGAACAATATGGCACGCGGCAGCGACTCCAGATTGGTGAGCACCGTCGCCCCGGTGGTCGTCAGCCCCGAAAACGCCTCGAAGATCGCATCGACCGGACCGTCGCCGACACCGGCGAAGATAAGCGGCATGGCCACGACGAATCCGCTGGTCACCCACGAGGCGCCTGTAACGAGAAACGCCTGGCGCGCCCTCAGGCGCAGCGGCTCGCCGGCCGTCGTGATCGTCATCGCCAGCCCGACGAATGTCGCCACGCCGGCGGCCATAAGGAATTCGTCCCAGACGCCGCCGCCATAGATGAGATCGACGGCGATCGGCAGCAGCATCATCAGGCCCAGGCCGAACCAGAGATAGCCCAGAAGATGAAGGACGGGGCGGAGCCGCATGGCAGGCGATCTTCCAAGAGAGACAGGTCGCGGAAACCTGCCCCGTCACCGCCGCCCACACAACAGAAATGTCGCCGGATGTGGGACCCGGACTTACCGGCCGATGGCCACGCCCGCATCGAGAGACTTCTCTCATCGCTATGTGTTCGTTACACTGCCGCCCATGACAGATTTGCCCGAAAGTGCAGCCAGCGGGGACAGGGATACCGCTGCCCCCGGCAGGAACAGCGCCGGCCAGGACATCGCTGCCGGTTTGCCTCCCATTCACCCCGGCGAGGTTCTCCAGGCCCGATTCCTTCACCCCATGGGGCTATCGGTGGAAAAGGTTGCGACCGCCATCGCCGTCCCGGCGGAAACGCTCCAGGATGTTGTGGATGGCAACAGGCCGCTCAATGCCGGAATCGGTGCATCACTGGCACGCTATCTCGGGACCGAAGAACATTTCTGGAACCGTCTTCAACAGGAATTCGAGCAGGAAGCATCGGCAAGTACGTGGCAGGTGCAGGCACTGCAGACCCGCTAGCTATCCGCAGGATAGCCGCCGGATGGTATTGTTCGGCCCCACGCGGATATTGAGCCGGGTCGGGCGATGGTCCATCGATCCCGTGGTCTCAGCGTTCAACAGGCGTATGGTCTGAGCCGTGCTTTCGGCCATGAGGCGTGCCCGAACTGTCGGCGTATCGCGTTCGCCGATCGCCCAGTCGACGATCTGCGCGCCGCATGATAGTTGAGCTTCTCCGGTCGGCGCCGCCATCGGAGGGTCGATCGGCGCCGACGAACAACCGACGATCAGGATGCTGCTGCCAATGAAGACAGCTGCCCGCCTCCACCAATTCGCTGAATCGAACAGTTCCACCTGGCACATTCTGTCGCTACCCTGCTTGGCGAACGCTGTCATGTCGCGATTTTCCTCGTTGCCGGCGCATTTTTTTCTACCCGATGGTCACAGGTCGTGGCGAGGTGACCAAACCGGGGTACCGTCTCATCGGCATGCCGCTCGGCACCGGCAGGAGTTGATATCATGGGTTACACACGCAAGACAGCACAACGGTCGCGACCAGCGCGAATTCCGGCAGCAATGCTGGCAGCCGGCATCGTTCTCTCGATGGCCGCCGACTCTCCGGGAAAGGCATCCGCTATGAGCAGCCCGTCCGCTACTCGCGGCGAAACGGCCGGCAGTGCCAATAGCGGTTGCGATTTCCTCGACCCGCGACCGCTGCATTTCCGCGAATATGGCGGACCACGCGACAGCGGCACCGCTGTTATTCGCACACCAGAAGCACTGGCCGCCTACTGGCAGTATTTCGCGGGTCACGAGGAAATTCCCCCGGAGCTTGTGAACATCGAACCCGGCCGGCTGGTGGTCGCGGCCCATGCCGGAACCCGCAATTCCGGCGGGTTCACCCTTGAGATCACCGAATGCAGCAACGTCGATCATCGCACAGCCATCGTGGTGCATTTGGTCGCGCCAACGGGTGCGGCCAGCCGCGCACGTACGACACCGAGCCGATTCTGGTCGGTCAAGGATCCCGATATGCCGATCGACGTAACACTGACCGGCAGCGGTCGAAGCCCACAACGTTAAAACCGCTGCTGCAACCGGATCATCGCCGCCGTATCCTGCCGTCCGGCGACATGGTCGGCATCGAAGCGATGCATTGCCAGTGCCGTTACACGGCCTTCGCTGGCCAGATCGAAACCATAGGTGGCTTCGAAACGAAGTTCGCGCCCCGATGGCGCCAGATCCACGTCGGTTCGAGTCGACAGGACGGCGCCCGACCAATCCCGCCATGTCGGAATATCGAACGATGCCCGACCGGATTCGACCCTGATTGGCTGGGAAACGGCAAACCCGAACCGGTCGTTCCCTGATACGAGATCCTGGCCGACGATGCCTGCAGCAAAAGACTGTGTCTCGACGCCGTCAACCGACCGGATCAAGGATGAGGCAAAGCCGTCCATAGCCGTCCAGCCACGGTGATAGCTTCCGACGAGCGACCAGTTGTCATCGAGATGGGCTTCGGCCCGAGCCCCGGCATAGACCGTCCGCGCACCGCCGCCCAAAGAGAACGCGCCCTCGGCACCGGTTCCCATGAGCGTGTCGTTCTCGATCAACGCGCCGCCATCGACGGTCAGGCTGAGCCGGTCCAGCGGCTGCATCGACACGCTGGCCTGCGTTCCATAGCCATCAAACGGTGTGCCGTCTCCACCCTCGCCGGTAAAGGATAGCAGGCTGAACGTCGTCGTCTCGCCCAGCGGCAAATCGAAGCCCAGCGAATACCCTTCCTGTGCAAACCCCGGATAGGGGGCCGCGAACAGGCCGGGGGAATAGCTGAACGTGTCGGTAGCCGCGCCAATGGACAGGCGATTCACAAGCGTGTCAGCGCTCCGGTGAAATCCGGCCTGAACCCGGCCGATTGGCATTTCAGCCTCGACTTCGGCGGCCATCAGGCTGACGAACGGGTCGTCGGTACCGTCGGTCACGCTGCCGGAAAATGCGGATGCGTATCTGTCCGCTGCGGTCGATCGGTGCACCTGACCGGTGACAGGACGCATGGTCAGGCTGAGGCTGCCGAGACCGGGCAATGCGACATGCCGGCGATCGGAACGGACGCCCAGCGCATGCAGCGTGTCAAGCGACGTCATCGCCGGACCCTGATCCGATACAAGCGAACCCATATCGAACAGGAATGCGGCGCCGCCGTCGTCGAAGGCCGCGATCGGCATGCCGTCGAAGGCCCGGGAGACGGAGTCGCCGAATGCGCGGGACGTCAGCAACGACGTCGCAGCCAGATCCGGTCCCGCCGCTCTGTGCACGCTGCCTTCGGACTGAACCCGCAACCGGCCGATCGGCCGCGTCGCCGTGTCCATGTCGAGTATACCCTGCCCGTGCTCGTCGACATCATAGGCGGCGAATGCGCGGTCAGCCGTGGTCAACAACCGGTTGACCGCCTCCTCCGGCGACAAACCGAAGGCTTCCACGACCAGCGCCACCGCCCCACTTACCAAAGGCGACGCCATCGACGTACCGCTCAGGGCGCCGAGCCGGTCGATCGGAAGCGCGGAGACGATATTTTCGCCCGGAGCCGCGATGCAGAACGCCCTGGCTTCACCACAGCCGATGCTGGTCACCTGATCGTTGGAGTCGACATTAACCACGGTCAGCCAGCGGCCGAGGAGCCGCGAATCGACAAGCGGCATCCCGGCCGAAATGTCGATAGAGCCGATAGACGGAAAGTTCGACGCCGCGAACACGATTACGGCCCCGGCCTCCTGCGCATCGACCATGGCATTCAGGAAGCCGTTCCAGTCGGCCGCCGTGCCGTTGCCGACGACATTCGCCAGTGCGTCGGACGTCGATGCTCCGTCCGCAATCGCCGCCTGGACATCGGTGGTCAGATCGTCGAAACCCCAGCTGTTGTTGATGACGACAGCCCCTTCGGACGACGCCCTGTTGAAGCGGTCGATCGCCATCAGGGGCGAATAATCGAAGCCATAAAGCGCCAGACGGGCGCCAAAGGCCGCACCGTGCATGCCGGTGCCATCACGCGTCCCCGCCGCAATGCCGGCCACATGAGTACCGTGTTCCTCGATCGGCATGTCGTTCGCGCCGGGAAATGTCGTGGCGACCCGGCCAGCGATTTCGGGATGGTCGAGCTGGAATCCATCGTCGAGGATGGCGATCAACTGTCCGGCACCGGTGTAGCCGCGCGCATAGGCATGCGCGAGATTGACCCGATCATAGCCGCCGTGGCGCAGATATTCGGCGGTACGAAAGGCCGCGATGGCCTCCGGCGTCGCCGGGTCGACATAGACTTCGGGATTGGCAGCGGGAGTCGATGACGGCGCTGCCGTCTCGCCGGAGTCGCTGCCGCCACCCATTGCCGCGGCGGCCACACCGGCAACGCCGACCACGGCCAGGCCGGCCACTGCCACGCCCGTGGCACCGATCCCGCCTCCGGCACCAGCGCCTCCGGCCGCGCCGCCCGCTCCGTTTCCAGTCTGTGCCTGGGCGACAAGGTCATCAGCCGGGACCGGCCGTTTCGAGGCAGGTTCTGCCTGTTCGCTGCTGGCTCCACCAGATCCGCCGCCAGTGGCCGTGACATCGTCGGCCCAGCCCGGCGCTGCTGGAAAGATCACAAGCGCGGCCGATGCAAGGGCCGTCGTCAGCCGCAATGAGACGCGTCTGCGCCTTCCATACCGGAGGCCGCCCATTCCCTTGTCCTCTTCTTTGATTTCCATTGAACTGCGGCCCGCACCGGGCTTGATCACAGAAGAGGATTTTGAGACCTGGTTCAATAAGATTCAGTGAACATCGGCCGCCGTCAGGTCGGCGCCCAGATCAACTGTCCGTTCCGTCAGATTCTGAATGCGGCGATCTTCCAGCGCCTCGGGTGAAAACCGATCACCGGAATAGCCCAGCCGGCGAAAGACGCCTTCCCTGCCGCAAATCAGTTGTTCGATCTCCGGCCGGTAAAAGGCGACCAGCGCGGTCAGCCATCGCGACACGACCCAGGACGGCCTGATAGCGTCAACGACGAAGTTGCGGACCAGACCGGCGGTTTCCCGGTCTGACCGCCATGCGTCGTCCGTGACCCATCGATTGACCGAAAACAGCCTGAAAGGCCGGCCATAGGCGTCGACGGAAATTGCCGCAAGGTGGGTCAGCCGGCCGTCGTCTCCCGGAGCGAAAGTGTGAAAATGCCCGTGTTCCCCGGCCACGCGCTCCGACTCTCCATGGGCATGATAATAGAAGCGACACCCGGTCAGACGATCACTGACATCGCCGGAAGGATAATGATGCCACTCCTCGAACGGCGCTTCGCCGAGCAAGGCCGTCACCGCATTTTCACCTGATCGGCTCATGGCCTGAAGGCAGTCCGCGAGCATCAAGGCGGCAGCGCGCTTTTCATCCATTGTCGACCCCTTTCTATTTTACGTATATATATGTGTAGTTTTTGATTTATTGACACACGTTCGTCGCCGGACTATTTCAATACCCATCCGCTAACCGATGAATTGAGGTCGTATCATGCGCTCCCTATTTACACAAAACCATGCGGTTTTTCAAAATCGCCACCGTTCGGTCTCTTCGGCCCACCTTGCAATGTCAGCGGTGGCGGTTCTGGCGCTGACAGCCGGCACGGCAGTTGCCGCCGAGCCCCTGGTGGACACCGAATGGCTGAACGTCAATCTGCAGAATGACGATCTGGTGGTTCTGGACATCCGCAACGCCATCGATGGCGGGTCGGCTGACCTGTTCGCCGAGGGGCACATCCCCGGCTCCCTCTATAGCAATTATACCCGGGATGGCTGGCGCGTGGCCGTCGACGGCATTCAGGGCAAGCTGCCGCCGACCGATGATGTGGCATCCCTGATCGGTTCGCTCGGCATTGACAACGACGACCATATCGTCGTCGTTCCGGCCGGCACCAGCTCTTCCGATTTCGGCAGCGCCGCGCGCGTTTACTGGACGTTCAAGGTCCTCGGTCACGACGAGGTTTCGATTCTGGAAGGCGGTTACGCCGGCTGGGTCGACAATGGCGGCGAGATTGCTACTGGCCCCGCGCCGGAAAACGACACGGTCGAATTCGCCGTGGATTTCCAGCCCGATCTGCTGGCCACTACCGCCGATGTCAACGCCGCCATCGATCAGGGCAACCCGCCGCTCATCGATGCACGGCCGGTCGCGCACTACACCGGCGAGGAAGTACCCGGCAATATCGGTGTTGCAGGCACCTTGCCCGGCGCTTTCAGCCTTCCTCATTCAGAACTCGTTCTGAACGACGGACAGGATGTCATCGACAGGGACGTGCTGGCCGAATTGCTCGATCAGATTGACCTGACGACCGAAGGCGAGCAGATCGCCTTCTGCAATACCGGTCATTGGGCATCGGTCGGCTGGTTCCTGCTGAGCGAGGTGGGGGGCAACCCGAATGTCAGCATGTATGATGGGTCGATGGCGGAATGGGTGGCCGATGACAGCCGTCTGGTCGAGCTCAGCGCCAATCGCACCCTGAACTGACGGCCGTCAGCTAACGGCAGCCTGGACCCGGCCGGACCATGTACCGTCATGGCCGGGCAGGCCGCGGCCGCACAATCGAGGGAAAAGAAGACCCATGTCAGCAGCGGACACCCGCACCGGCCGGCCGGCCACCATTGCCCCCTCGACCGACCGGATCGTGGTCGCAGCGGGTATCGGCGCATTTCTCGTCGGTGGCGCGTTCCTTGCCGATGCCTTCAGCTTTCGCCAGGCGATCCTGTTTCTGATCGGCGGCTTGCTTGGGGCGACGCTGTATCATGCCGCGTTCGGATTCACCGGTGGCTGGCGGGCATTCATCCTGAACCGCCGCGGCGCGTCGATCCGCTCGCAGATGCTGATGATCGCGATAGCTACGGTCGTCTTCATTCCGCTGCTTGCCCAGGGTAGCGTTCTCGGCACAACGCTGACAGGGGCAACTGCACCGGTCGGCATCTCGGTCTTTGTCGGCGCATTCATTTTCGGCCTGGGCATGCAACTCGGAGGCGGCTGCGGTTCCGGCACACTGTTCACGGTCGGCGGCGGCAGTGTCCGGATGCTGGTCACACTCGCGCTCTTTATCGTCGGCGCGGTACTCGGATCGCTTCACCTGCCCTGGTGGTTGGAATTGCCCTCGTTTCCGGCCGTATCGCTTGGCGCGTCGATCGGCGTTCTGCCGACGATCATCCTCCAGACCGGTCTGCTGGGCGCCATAGCCTGGGCAACACTGATCGCCGAGCGGCGTCGCCACGGATCCGCGGTCTCGATGGCCAATTCGAACGCAGAAGGCATGTCTTTCGGCGCCCGCATGACCCATGGCCCCTGGCCGTTGATCTGGGGAGCCGTGGGCCTTGCGGTTCTCAATATTCTGACGTTGGTGCTGGCCGGCCACCCCTGGTCGATCACCTTTGCTTTCGGGCTCTGGGGCGCCAAAGGGCTTCAGGCCGTTGGTATGGACGTCGCTTCCTGGCCGTTCTGGCAATGGCCGGGACCGTCAGCCGCATTGTCACAAAGCGTTCTCGCCGACACGACCTCGGTCATGAATTTCGGCCTGATCCTCGGGGCCATGATCGCCGCCGGTCTCGCGGGGCGCTACGCCCCGAAAATGTCCGTGCCACTGGGATCGTTGCTGGCCGCCGCCATCGGCGGTTTGCTGATGGGTTACGGCGCCCGCCTTGCCTTCGGGTGCAATATCGGGGCGCTGTTTTCCGGAATCGCGTCGGGGAGCCTGCACGGTTGGTTGTGGTTTTTCGCCGCCTTTGTGGGGTCCATCGCCGGTGTCAGGTTGCGGCCCCGCTTCGGGCTTGATCGCTAGCCCATCGCCGCCGGTCGGATGCCATTCGGGCGGCCGCGCAGCTGAAGTCGAATGCGCACCGGACTGGCTGGTCCGGGCGATATCTGTGATTTGTCGATGAGGAATTGAGGATGTCCGCCAACCGCTGGATCATGGGCTCGGCTATCGTGCTGGCAACCGGGGCGGTCGCGACCGACCACCTCGCCCACACACGATCGGATTCCGGGCCAAATCTGGTTTCGGCTCGCGAGGCCACGCCTTCAACTGCCGCCGGATCTTCGCCCTGCGCACCCGCCGCATCACCGTGCGCTCCTGCCCCGGCCGCGTCGACAACTGGCAGTCCATGCGCACCAGCATCCTCACCCTGCGCTCCGGCGCCGCGCGCCGCGAACCGCTCGGGGCCAAGCAGCACAGGCCCGGATTCCGACGGCGTCGGCAATGACGAACCGCGCCTCGTCCGGGCGCGCGATGCCCGACCCGTGACGGATGCCCAAACACCGACTGCCGATGCGCCCTAGTCCCGGCGTTGAAGACGATCAGGCGATACGGCGCGCAGGGGTGGCGGCGCCAACATTGCTGTTTGCGCTCGGACGATCGTCATTGGCCGTCACACGGCCCGCACCCATGTGCAAACTGTCAGGCACCGATTCATTGAGGCGGCTCAAGAGCATTGCCGGGATCTGCTGGCGATCGATTCCGCGACTTGTCAGTTCTGCGTCGCCCATTTCATAAAGCCACCGGGCTTCACGCGCCGCCATCAGCGACCGCTCGAAAAGCCGGAATCCGTTGGCGATCTTCCGCATTCCCCGGCCGATCATAGCGCGAGACTCTTCGCGGCGGGCCCGCTCGGCTTTGGCAACCAGCGCTTCGATCTTCGCTTCGGACGGCAGGGTGAAATACATTTCAGACATTGTTTCATTCTCCAGGCAAGATTTATTCTGCTTGCTTACGAGCGAAACTATATGCGGTTACGAAACTCGGGGGAACACGCAATTGCGCAGCGCAGCATTGCGAACCGGACATAATATGCGCACATATCAATGCAGCTCATGCGACGTGAGTGCCCCGAATTAACGAGGGGGTCGCTTTACAAAGCCCGGGATAAACACTGTTAACGAATAATATACCATCTTTTCATTCGCAGCCGAACCGATTAGAGTAACTGCGGGTTTTGTCTCCCTGAGAACCGGGCGGCATCGCCATCACCGCTTTCAGGCACCGATCGATGGTCGGCCGTCCCCCGAAACGGGAGGCGGAGGCGGCAGATCCGGATCAATTGGGGACACCCGTCCTTGGACACTTTTGCCAGTGCTGAACTTCCGCAGGGGTTCGACTTCATCGCCGCGCATCCGTCGCTTCAACCCTGCGTCGGATTGTTCGCCAGGACTATTGCCGAAACTGGCCGACCGCCAACGCGGAGCGATCTCGATCCGGTGGCCTTCGGGCGGCACCTGGACTGTGTGATGCTTTTGGAATATCACTGCGGTCAATATCTGGGCGGTCAATATCCGGGCGGCCAGTTTCCGGGCAACCAGCAAACGGTGTATCGTCCCGGCGTGCGCGTGCGCCTCGCCGGAAGCAAAGTGAACGCGGTCGTGGAGCGCGAACTCGGCGGCACTTATCTTGCCGACTTCATTTCCTCCACCGACGACCCCTATCTCAAGCCCGATTGCGATGCCGAATGCGACCATTCGCCGGACGAGCCGAAAATAAGCACACATTCTATTTTGCTGTGCGACGGGCAAGCGGGCACGTACCGACGACTCGCCTTTCCGTTAGCCCCTCTACCTAGTGAAGTCCCCATGGCTGTCGTGGTTTTTCTTGAAATGACGATAAGCCATACCGGCTGCTCCGGCCGCAGCCTGCAGCAAATTCGCGGACCGCTCTGGATCGACCGCAACTGACGGCGCCATTGCTGGGCCAGTTCCGGGCCGGCCCCTGGTCTACTCTGCCGGGGCACCCATGCAGCAAGGGTGGGTCTGCCCTGCCATGCGGCACCCTGACCGATACCCGCATTTTGATTGACTTTATACTGTCAAATCGCCATCTGTAGCGAACATTCAATGTCCGGCTCAATTGCAAGCCGGAGCAGTCACGACTGGTTGCGGCCAATCCGCAACGGCGCGACGCCAGCTAATTTATCGGCTTCTGGCGGGCACATCCGAAGGACGACGCAATACATTTGCTGTCGGGTCGAACTCTGCTCCCGGAAACGGGGGTGGGGCAGTGGCCTCGTTGCCTTTTTCGGATTCCCGCGCCGCTTCAAGCTGACGAAACGCTGTGCCGAACCGCTTTCCGGCCGTGCTGTCGTTTCAACGATATGGAGGTCCCGTTTCATGGAGAAACCGCTCGCTGGTAAAACTGTCGCCCTTCTCGTCGCCAATGGCTTCGAAGAACTGGAAATGACGGAGCCGCAGCGCGCCTTGCTCGCCGCTGGCGCCGCCATCAAGATCGTGTCGCCCGAACAGGGCCTGGTCAACGGCTGGCACGGCCGCGGCTGGGGTCACTATTTCCCGGTCGATGTTCCGATCGCCGAAGCCCTTGCTGCCGACTTCGATGCGCTCATCGTTCCCGGCGGCCCCCGCAGCATCGAGAAGCTGACCGGCAACGCGCACAGCAAGCGGCTGACCCGTGGCTTTGTCGATGGCGGCAAGCCGGTGGTGCTTCAGGGCCATGGCGTCACATTGCTGACGGTCGCTGAACGGGCAGCCGGCCGGACGGTCGCCGCCGCTGAAGAAATCGCCGAGGCGATGCGCACGGCCGGTTGCGTCGTTTCCGAGGAAACGGTTGCGGTCGACGGCGCGATGCTGACGACCCGCGGCGAAGAAGAAGACATGGCAATCGATCGCGAGACCCTGGTCCAGCACATCGTGGACAACCTGGAGGCGGCGGCAGCAGCAGCAGCCTGACCCGCCCATAGGGTCCATCGTGCCCGCCCCGGGGCGCATGCACGACACGTCGACGGACGCCGACCCTGCCTGGGGTCGGCGTTTTTGTCGTTTGGACCTTCGGAGCCGGTCGGACTTCCCCGTCGGACCCTCCGGCCTATATTGCCCACGACAGACTGACGGGGATTTCAACTCATGGACGGACCAGGACCCACCGCCCGCATCGCCGTGATCGGCACGGGCATGGCGGGAGCCACAGCGGCGCGACTGCTTGCGGAAGCCGGTCACGACGTGGCGCTGTTCGACAAGGGGCGCGGCGCGGGTGGGCGAATGTCGACACGACGCGTCGGTTCCGGGGATCCGGAATCCGGACGACCGGCGTTTGGCCCCTACGACCACGGGGCCCAGTATTTCACTGCCAGGGATGCCGGATTTCGGCGTCTCGTCGAATCGTGGGTGGCCGATGGCACTGCTGCGCCCTGGGGCGGCGTTGTAGCCAGGTGTTCCGATCATGGTCTGACGCGAACGAACGACGAGGACCGTTTTGTCGGCGTTCCCGGCATGAACGGCGTGATCCGGTCACTGCTGGCTGAATTGCCCGTCGAATTCGGGACCAGGGTCACCGCGCTGATCAATCGGGCGGATGGATGGCGAATACAGGCCGAAGATGATCACGATCGGGGCCCCTTCGACGCCGTTGTCGTTGCCGTTCCGGCCGTTCAGGCCGTCGACCTGCTGGCGGCATCGCAGGGCCTCTCGGAATCAGCCGCCGCGGCTGAAATGGCACCTTGCTGGACATTGATGGCCACATTTCCGAACGCATGCCTGCCGGCCTTGCCCGATGGCACGCCGATCTCGGGCGCGATCATCGAAGACGGTGGACCCCTGGCCTGGATTGGCGCAAATTCCAGCAAGCCCGGCCGACGGCACATGCGGGCCGGACCGGCCGACAGTGCCGACTATTGCGATTGGGTCATTCAATCGACGCCACAGTGGTCGACGCAAAACCTCGAACAGAACCCCGAGGCCGTCCGGGCGGCACTACTGGCGGCGGCGGCCCCGATGCTGGGACTGCCAATCACAACGCAGCCGGCCTTTGCCGCCGTTCACCGATGGCGATACGCAAAGGTGCAGTCGCCAGTCGGCGTCGACTGTCTTTTCGATGAAGCTCTGGGGATCGGCGCCTGCGGCGACTGGTGCCTCGGACCCAGGGTCGAGGCCGCTTATCTCAGCGGCGCCGCCCTTGCAGGAACCATCAACGAATGGCTCTCCGCCGCCTCACGGACTGGATAAGAAAGCCAGAACGCCAGGGACCGGACCATATCAGTGCATGCCGCTGCGATACACCCATGACTCTATGGTCTGACGGGCCAATGGTTCGTCGACTTCCGGATGGTGATGGCGATAGACCCGCATAGCCGCATAGAGGGCGTCGACATCGGAGACGCCGAACGTGCGCATGCCGTTATAGGCCTTGCACACCGCCGCATAACATCGGCAACCGGGATTTGGAATCCTCAGTGTGCAGCTGCCGGAATCCTGAGGGTTCACATTGTCCGCCGGAGAAGCGTCCGACGGATCAATCATCTTTTTTGCGGCCATACAATTCCAGCCTGTGATCGACCAACTCGTAGCCGAGCTCCGCAGCAATACGCTGCTTGAGGCGTTCCAGCTCTTCGTTCTGGAACTCCACGACGTCGCCGCTCTCCAGATCGATCAGGTGGTGGTGATGCTCCAGATTCACCTCGAAACGAGAATAGCTCTCGTTGAAATCATGCCTCTGAACCATGTTCATTTCGTCGAGAAGGTGCAGAGTTCTGTAGACCGTCGCAATGCTGATCGACGAGTCGACATCCTTAACCCTCTGATAAACCGTCTCTACCGACGGATGATCTTCGCTTGCCGTCAGGACTTTCAGTATTACGCGCCGTTGCTCGGTCATCTTCATGCCGGCATCGGCACACCTTTGTTCCAGGTTCATCGTCCATCACTCCCCATCACAACGCCGCCAGGCATTTATTGAATCATTCCGCCGCATCTGAGCCCTACCAACGCATCGGTCGATATTTTTCCGGGCGCCGAATTGCCACCAGCCGGCACCGTCAGCGGAACGACGGACGCGCCGCGGGGGGCAACATCGCCATCATCCAGCCGGGCCAGGACGACTGCGGGCTCGCGGGGGCAGAGGACGACTCTGTCGCCTGGCCGGTAATCCACGCGATAATCCGTCAGCGCAAACAGCTCCCGGCCATCTACGGCCACCCGATAGGAAAGGTCGTGACCTCTGAACTCGCGCCCGATGATCTGCGCCGGCAAAACGCAGTTTCTGCACATATCAGCCATTGAGGCATCCATGCTGCCGGCCATTGGGCCGGTCGGCTGGCTCGCCTCTGGCGCCATAACCTCCAGATGCTCAGGGCGCAACGACAACAGCACGCGGCCGGTGGCGTGTTCGTTCAAGGCCACCCAGCCGAGATCCGTCTTGGCCACCCTTCCCTGCGCCTGGCCTTCCAGCAAGTTCGTCTTGCCGAGGAACTGGGCGGCAAACGCTGTTCTCGGCCCCTGATAGACGGCTTCCGGCGTCCCGATCTGCTCGATCAGGCCGTCACGCATCAGGGCAATCCGGTCGCCGACGCCAAAGGCTTCGCCCTGATCATGGGTGACGAGAATGACGCTGACACCAGCCTTTTTCAGCAACGCCCGCATTTCGTCGCGCGTCGACTCACGCAGCGCGGCATCAAGATTGGAAAATGGTTCGTCGAGCAGGACCAGCCTTGGCTCCGACGCCAGAGTCCGCGCCAGAGCAACCCGTTGCTGCTGCCCGCCGGACAGCGCATGTGGCATCCGCGCGGTGAACTCCGAGAGTCCGACGAATGCGATCCATTCCTCGGCCTTGGCCCGCCGCTTCGCACGCGGCAGCGCCTTGAGACCGAACATGACGTTCTCAAGCACCGTCAGATGAGGAAACAGCGCATAGTCCTGAAAAACGATCCCGATGCCGCGCGTCTCCGGCGCCGCCCGGGTTATGTCGCGGTCGCCCAGACGAACTGTGCCGGCATCCGGCTTCTCGAACCCCGCGATCATTCTGAGCGTCGTCGATTTGCCGCATCCGCTGGGGCCGAGCAGAGCAAATATCTCTCCCGGGGCCAGATCGAAATCGATTCCGCCCACCGCCGACCTGTCTTCGCCCGCAAAACGCTTCACGAGTCCGGAGACCGACAGTATGGGTGTCGAAGCCTCTACCTCATGCAGTGTCATTCCAGTCACCGCCTACATTCATGTCGTCCAGCACCAGAAATAGCGACAACGGCCCGCAAGTGCAAGTCATTCTCAGCCCAGGCGTGCCAGCCGACCGGGCGCGGGGACAGACGTTCACGGTGGAGCCTCCCCGGGTAACCGTTCGAACACGGCCGCCGCCGCGGGAATAGCGGCCACCGGGTCGATGCGCGCGCCTTCCGCCGCGAGGCAGGCACCCAGGGCCGCGAGCGTGGTCAGTACCGGCGGCCGCGCGGCGTTGTACCCCATGGTGCCGATTCGCCATATCCGCCCCTTCAGCGGTCCGAAGGATGTGCCGATCTCGATCGAGAAGTCGCGGATCATGCGGCCGCGCACGGCCTCGCCGTCAACGCCATCGGGTATCCAGATACCGGTCACGTTGGCCATGCGGTGGTCCGGATCGCCATAAAGCGCCAGCCCCATGGCACCCAGCCCTGCCCGCAACGCCCGGCCGGCGATCTCGTGCCGGCGGCAGCGGGCTTCAAGCCCTTCCTCCAGCACCAGGCGCGCGCATTCCCGCGCGCCGTAGAGCATTGTGCCGCTCTCGGTGTGGTGATTGAGCCGCTCGCCCCCCCAATAGTCCATCAGCATGGCCAGATCGAAATAGTTGGATCGAATGCGCAGGCCAGTTTCCGGCCTCGGGCCTGGCCCCGCTCCCGGCCCCGCAAGCCCCTGCTCGACGTGCCGGCGCCCCCGGATCACGGCCGCCGCCCGATCCGATACGGTGATCGGCGCCGAACCCGACGGTCCGCCCAGACATTTCTGCAGGCCGGCGGAAACGACGTCCAGCGCCCAGTCGTCGGCGGGCAGCGCCATGCCGCCCAGCGTAGCGGTGCTGTCGACATAGACCAGCACGCCACAGTCCCGGCAATGACGGCCGATCCGGTCGAGCGGTTGCGCCATGGTGGTCGAGGTGTCGCCGTGACAAACCGCCAGCAGCTTCGGCTGCACCCGATCGACCGCGGCCGCGAGCCTGTCCTGATCGAAGATCGTCCCCCAGTCGGTTTCCAGGGTGTGGACTTCGGCGTCGCAGCGTCCGGCGATCTCGACCAGCAGGTGGCCGAAGCGCCCGAAGATCGGCACCAGGACCCGGTCGCCGGGCTCGATCAACGAGACCAGCGCGGCCTCGATGCCCGCCCGGGCCGTGCCGTCGATGAGAAACGTCTGGCGATTACTGGTCCTGAAGACGCCGCGATAAAGCGCCATTGTCTCGTTCATGAGATCGGTGAATTCCCGATCGAACTGGCCGAGAAGCTGGGCGGACATCGCGCGCAACACTCGGGGATAGGCATTGATCGGCCCCGGCCCCATCATCAGGCGTGCGGGCGGATCGATCTCGCCAGAACGGTTCGCGTCGGTCGTCATACGCGGCGGTTACTCCTTGCTACAGGCGGAACGACGGAGAGGAATTGCGAAACCCGGAATCAGAGATGTCGAGCCCAGACACAGCAGCGGGACCATCGAACAGGGATCGGTTTCCTGTCGACGGCCCCGCCTATCGAGCCACGAAACATACGGCGGTGCAACATTCCGTTGCATCGACAGCGGATCATCGGCCGCCCGCCGGCATTTCACCTGCAGCCTACTCGGCCACCGTCTTCTGGCCTGGCGCCTTCCGGCCCACTCCCTTCTGACCCAGCGCCTGTTCCAGATCGCGGCCGTGGACTTCGGCCATATGATCGAACGTCATCCGGAAGCCGGCGAGGCCCTGGGTGAGCGATCGAAGTGCGATGATCAGATCGGGCGTCTCCGCCTCAGGGATGATGGCGACGACCTCATCCCACCCCGGCCAGCCCGGTCGGGCGTCGAATCCCTGAATCTGCGCCCTGCGACTTCCCAGCAAACGCTGAACCCGGGCGATCGCCTCGCTGGGAGCGTGGATCGCGACCCGCATCATCGGCTCCAGCAATTGAGGCCCGCATTCAGGCAACGCCTGCACGATGACCTGCCGGCCCACGGTGCGAAAGGCCTGCTCGGAACTGTCGACCTCGTGGAACTGTCCGGTCAGCAACGTGACGGCCAGATCCACGACCGGTTGGCCCAACGGCCCGGCGATCAGCCCGTCCCTCACGCCCTGTTCGACAGCCGGTATGAAGGTCTTCGGCACCGCACCGCCGACCACCTTGTCGTCGAAGGCAAATCCCTGCCCGCGCGCCAGCGGCCGCACGGCAATGGTGACGTCGGCGAACTGGCCATGACCGCCGGTCTGCTTCTTGTGCCGGGCGCGCGTTTCAGTCGATCGGGTGATCGTCTCGCGATAGGCGATCGGCGGCGGCCGCGTCGTCACCGTCACCCCGTGACGCCGGGCGATCTGCTCGACCGCGAGCGACAGATGGATATCACCCTGCCCGCTCAACACCAGATCTCCGGTCGCCGGGTCATTGGCGACGGAAAGCGCGGGATCTTCGTCAGCCAGCTTCTGTAATGCGGCGCTCAGTTTCACGTCGTCGGCGCGACCATTGGTCTGCAGCGCCAGACTATAGACCGGCGGCGGCACTTCGGGCCAAACCTCCGGACGTGTCCTGCCGGTGGCGAGGATGATGTCGCCGGTCGTCAGGTCGTCCTGCCGGCTGAGAATCGCGACGTCACCGGTTTCCAGCGTGTCGATCCTGGCATTCTGCGCCGGCGGGATCGCCAGCAGCGCGCCCGGCTTGACACCCGGGATCCCGTTCGATCCGCCGACCCGTCCGCGCCACAGCCGGACATAGGACATCCGCCCGGCATGGGCGGCGTGTTCCGTGCGAAATACCTGCAGAACCGGATCGCCGTCGGGAATGCGGTGCCTTTCGGCCGCGGCATTGGCGTCCGGCGCGTCATGACGCAACGCCTTCATCAACCTTTGCACGCCGTTCATATTCTCCGCCGAGCCGATCATCACCGGAACCACCCGGTCCTCGGCGAAATCAGTGCGGATCCGGTCATAGATTTCCGCAGGCGCAATTTCTACATCCTCAAGGATCTTTTCGAGAATGCCGTCGTCGAAATCCGCCAGCGTTTCCGTCAAAACGGAATAGGCCTCGCGCCGCCGATCGGCGACGTCGGCCGGAACCTCGATCAGGTCGGATGTCTGGCCCGGTCGATAGTGCCAGGCGCGATGCGAGACGAGATCGACATACCCGGTAATGCGATTTTTGTCGCGAATTGGGATCTGACGCAGGACGAGCGGCCGCTCGGATACGTCCTGAATTGCCTGCATGACATCGCGCACCCGGGTTTCGGTGGAATCCAACCGATTGATGAATACGATGTGCGGGAGGCCGATTTCGTCGAGCGTATGAAGCAGTGGCTGCAATGTCACCGCCCTGTCCGGATCCGGGTCGGCAACGACGATCGCAATATCCGCGACCATCAGCGCGTCGGCCGTCCGATGCGCCAGGTCGACGGCGCCGGGACAATCGATAACCGCCCACCGATCACCGAGATAGTCGAAACCGGCAACGGCCGGCGCAACGGACATCTGGCGCTGGCGGGCTTCTTCGCTCGCATCGCCGACGGTCGTGCCGTCCTTGACGGTGCCGCGGCGGTGAATCGCCCCGGCCAGGTACAGCATGGCCTCCATAAGGGTCGTCTTGCCCGTACCCTGGGGGCCGACAAGGGCGGCACAACGATGGCGTCCGGAGTGCCGCCCGGCTCTCTCTCCCGCAGCGGGTTCTTTGGCGGATGGGTCTGACATGCGCGTATCTCCCCTTGCCGGCATCGGCGGCGGCGGGTCAACCGGATGGGCACCGGGACGCGCGGCCGGCGGATGCACCTGATGACGGGGGCGTTTCGACGGAGCGGTTTTACATAATCCCCCGTCCTGATAGTGAACGCCGCATTTGCCGCCGCGTCAACGGCGGTTGTGCCTGCGCGCCCACGCCGCCGCTTCGTCAAAGTTCTTGGACAAGAGCCCTGCTTTTGACGCATCCTCGCTATGACAAAATGCATGATGTCGGGCGTCGGCAAGGGAGCACGGCGCCGATACCCCGCAAGGAGAATTCCCGTTGGAGGCAAGAACTCGATGAGTTTCAAGACCATCCTGACACCGGTCGAAGGGTACGGCGATCAGCGATTTATCGTCGAGACCGCCCTGTTCATGGCCCAGCGGTACGGCAGCTATATCGAAGGCATGCATATCCGCCCGGAGATCATCGGCGCGATCGGCACCGACGCCATGGGCGCCACCATTTTCGCGGAGAATTTCAGCCGTGAGGAATGGGAAGCCGTGCAAAAGGCCCGGACGCTGTTCTTCGATGTCATGCGGGAACACGACGTGCCGATCTGCAGCACGACCGACCAGCCGATGGAGGGCGTTCACGCCGCCTGGATGGAGGAAGTCCCGTCCGGCGACATGTTCATCGGCAATCACGGCCGGGCGTTCGATCTGCTGGTCTGCGGGCAGCCGTCACAGGACGGGCCGGCCCCGCGCCTGCGCACGCTCGAAGCCGCCTTGCTGGAGAGCGGCCGGCCGATTCTTCTGGCGCACGATCCGGCTCCGAAGGAATTCGGCCGCCGAATCGTGATTGCCTGGAACGGCAGCACCGAGACCGCCCGGGCGCTGGCCGACGCCAAGCCGCTGCTCTCTGCGGCCGACAGCGTTCATGTCCTGGTGGTCGAGGAGGCAATGGTGCCGGGCCCCAGCGGTCGCGACGTGCAGATCTATCTCAAGCGCAACGGCATCGATGCCGAACTGGTCGAAACCCGCCGGAAAAAGGGACAGGGTCCGGGCGAGACGATGCTGTCCGAAACGCACCGGCTGGGCGGCGACCTGATGATCAAGGGTGCGTATACCCAGTCACGCCTGCGGCAGATGATTTTCGGCGGCGCAACCAGCTTCCTCATCGCCCACGCCGATCTGCCCATGTTCATGGCGCACTAGGCAGAGGATATCTGAGCCGGGGCGTCCTGCTTATCGCCCCCGCTCCGGTGCGCCGGCCCGCTGGCGGGTTTCCCAGTCCGGGGCGACGCCGATATCGGCGCTGGAGCGGGGCAGCGACCGGCCCAGCACATGGTCGGCACCTTTTTCACCAATCATGATGGTCGGTGCGTTCAGATTGCCGTTGGTCAGGGTCGGCATGATCGAGGAGTCGATCACCCGCAACGCCTCCACCCCATGCACCCGGCATTCGCTGTCGACAACGGCATCGGCGTCTTCACCCATCCGGCAGGTGCCAGCCGGGTGATAGGCGGTTTCCGCCGTCTCGGCCACCCAGTCATCGATCTCGTCATTGCTCGACACTCCCGGCCCCGGCGAAAGCTCCGCGCCGCGATAGGGGTCGAAAGCCGGCTGCGCAAAGATCTCCCGCGTCAGATGCAGACCGGCGCGGAATCCGGCCTTGTCTTCTTCCTCGCTCAGATAGTTGAACACCAGTTTCGGCGCCTCGGCCGGATCGGCGGAGTTCAGCGAGACCCGTCCCCGGCTTTTGGGTTTGTTGTGGCCCAGATGAACCTGGAATCCATGGCCTTTTGCCGCGCTGGAACCGTCATAGGCGATCGCACCGGCCAGGAAATGGTACTGGATGTCGGGGTATTTGAGCCCCGCACGGCTGCGGATGTAGCCGTTCGATTCGAACTGGTTCGAGGCGCCCAGCCCGGTTTTGGTCAACAGCCAGCGGCTGCCGATAAAGGCCTTGGCGAGCGGACCCAGCCAGCCGTTCAAGGTGATCGGCTGGGTGCATTCCTGCTGAACCCAGACTTCCAGGTGATCCTGCAGATTGCCGCCGACACCCGGCAGATCGTGCACCACGTCGATACCGTGGGCTTTCAGTTCGTCGGCCGGACCGATCCCGGACAGCATCAGCAGCTTGGGCGAATTGAACGCGCTCGCCGACAGGATGACTTCCCGCCGGGCGCGGACGCGGTAGGCCTTGTTGCCCTTGCGGTATTCCACCCCGACCGCTCGACGCCCCTCCATGATCACCCGCGTGGTCAGGGCATGCATCTCGACGTCCAGATTCTCGCGGCCCATGGCGGGCTTCAGATAGGCATTGGCGGTGGACGAGCGAACACCGTCCCGTACCGTCATGTCCATCCGGCAAAAGCCCTCCTGGCGTTCGCCGTTATAGTCCCGCGTTTCGCCGTATCCGGCTTGCCGGCCGGCCTCGATGAACGCCCGATAAAGCGGATTGGCCATGTTGTTGCCGTTACAGGTGCCGAGCGGCCCACCCGTACTGCGATAGTCGTCCTCGCCATAGACACAGTCTTCAGCCCGCCGGAAATACGGCAGGACATCGAGATAATCCCAGCCCGTCGCCCCGCTTTCGGCCCATTCGGCAAAATCTCCGGCCGAGCCACGGACATAGGCCAGACCATTGATCGAGGACGAGCCGCCGATGACCTTGCCGCGCGCCTGATGGATCCGCCGTCCCTTCAGGCCCGGCTCGGGTTCGGTGTGGAACCCCCAGTCAAAACGCTTCATGTTCAAAGGAATGGAAAAGGCGGTCGGCATCTGGACGTAAATGGAGTTGTCCTTGCCCCCGAATTCCAGCACCAGAACCTTGTTCTTGCCGTCTTCGGTCAGCCGGCTCGCCAGCACGCTGCCGGCCGACCCCGCGCCTACGATGATATAATCCGTCTCGCGGTCGAAATTACCGTCTGCCATGACCATTCCTCCTTCTCGGGCGGATGGCGTCGTACCGCATCGATCCTTAGACGTCGAGGTCTTCGATGGGCGCCAGCGCCACTTCGGGATTCTCGCCGGTCAGACCATGCCGCGCCAGAACGCCGGCTTGCCGGTCGCGCAGCGTCTTCTCGTCGAAACCTTCGATCATATCATTGAACAGACGATACCAGTTGATGTCCGCCTTGAGGTGCAGAAACACCGACCCCAGCCCAAGGGCCGCCCGGTCCATGAAGACGAATTCGCGCGGCACTTCTACGCCACCGACCTTGCGCAGTTCGAGATGAACCTTCTCTGCCGTCTCACGGCCATAGATCCCGTTGTTCGTCTCGCCGATCGGGCGCGTGTTGTCGTCAAGCAGCGGCTGATAGATGAAGCGTGCCCAGACGTTCAGCACGTCGGCCAGTTCGCGGTTGATGTTCTTGAACCCCCAGGTGCGATAGGCCTCCATCGCCCGTTCCTCGTCGCCGTCCTGCAGGGCGTGATAGAGGTCGATGACGCCGCGCACGAATGACGGCGGAAATACGCGAACGCAGCCGAAATCCAGCAGATTGAGGGACAGGTCTTCCCGGACGGAATAATTGCCCAGATGCGGATCGCCGTGGATCACGCCATAGTAATATAGCGGCACATACCAGGCCCGGAACAGGCATAGCGCCAAAGTGTTCCGCGTCTCCTGATCCGCCTCGCGATAATCCAGAACGGGATTGCCCTGCAGCCAGTCGGTCGTCAGCAGTCGACCGGTCGACAGCTCCGGGCGCACTTTCGGGACGGTGACCGTCGGCTCGTCGGCGAGCACGTCGTTATAGAGTGCGCAGTGTTTGGCCTCGAGCTCGTAGTCCAGTTCCTCGCGCAGCCGGGCACCCAGTTCCTTCTGGATCTCACGGGTGGAAATCGCCCGATCATAGCGCTCGAACAGACCGAGGAACATCCGAAGCTGGCGCAGATCGGCTTCGACGGCCGACTGCATGTCCGGATACTGAAGCTTGCAGGCCAGTTGCTCACCGTCCAGAGCAACGGCCCGGTGAACCTGACCGAGAGAAGCCGCGGCCGCCGCCTCGCGCTCGAAGCTCTTGAAGCGGGAACGCCATTCCGGCCCCAGTTCCGCCGCCATACGCCGTTTGACGAACGGCCACCCCATGGGCGGGGCGTTGGCCTGAAGCTGCTGTAGTTCCTGAACGTATTCCTTGGGCAGAGCTTCGGGGATGGTCGCCAGCATCTGCGCGACCTTGACCAGAGGGCCCCTAAGATTGCCGAGCGCCTCCTTTATCTCGGTGGCATGCCGCTCCCGCTCCACCTTGATGCCAAGGTAGCGTTCTCCGGCCAGTCTGGCGGCGAGATTGCCGACCGTGCCTGACACTCGGGCGTAACGCCGCATGCGGCCGCCCCAGCTGTTGTTCTCAGTTCCGTTTGCCATCGATCCTGCTGCCACTTTCGCGAACGGGGCGGCGGCGCACCACCGGACTCAAAGTTCAGCCCGCAGCCTTCAGGGCCGCGTCTTCCGCCTCGAGTTGGTCGATGAATCCGGCGATCATATCGAGCCCCTTGTTCCAGAACTTAGGCTCGCTGGCGTCCAAACCAAACGGCGCCAGAAGATCTTTGTGCCGCAGGGTGCCGCCAGCCGCGAGCATCTCAAGATAGCGAGGCGCGAAACCGTCGGGTTCCTGCTGGTAGACGGCATAGAGGGAATTCACCAGACAGTCGCCGAATGCATAGGCATAGACATAGAAGGGTGAGTGGACAAAATGCGGGATATAGGACCAATACGCGCCATAAGCGTCGTCGAAAGTGACCGCCGGCCCCAGGCTTTCCCGTTGCACCGTCATCCAGATTTCGCCGATTTGATCCGACGACAATTCCCCTTCCTGGCGCGTGGTGTGGACACGGCGCTCGAACTCGAAAAAGGCGATTTGCCGCACGACCGTGTTGAGCATGTCCTCGACCTTGTCGGCCAGCATGATACGCCGCCGGGCGGGGTCGGTCTCCGAATCCAGAAGCGACTGAAAGGTCAGCATTTCACCGAAGACGCTGGCCGTCTCCGCCAGGGTCAGAGGCGTATCCGAAAGCAGATGGCCCTGACGCTCGCCGGCCAGCACCTGATGGACCCCGTGGCCCAATTCGTGCGCGAGGGTCATCACGTCGCGCGTCTTGCCCTGATAGTTGAGCAACAGATACGGATGCGCAGAGGGCACGGTCGGATGGGCGAAAGCCCCCGGCGCCTTGCCCGGCCGGACCGGCACGTCGATCCACGGATTGTCGAAGAACCGCTGACCGACGGCGCCCAGATCCGGCGAAAATCCGTTATAGGCCGACAGCACGATGTCGCGCGCCTGCGGCCAGGTGAAAACCCGATCCTCGGCATCCGGCAGGGGGGCGTTGCGGTCCCAATAGGGGATCGTTTCGCCGCCCATCCAGCGCGCCTTCATGCGATAGTACCGGTGCGACAGGCGGTCGTAGTTCGACTGCACCGCTTCGGTCAGGGCGTCGACGACCTCGTCCTCGACCTGATTGGCGACGTTGCGGGACGACCACGGCTTGGCATAGTGACGCCAGCCGTCCTCGATCTGCTTTTCCTTGGCCAGCGTATTGGTGATGTGCGTGAACAACCGAAGATTGTCGCCCAGCACCTTGCCGATGCATGCGGCGGCTTCGCGGCGCAGGTCAGCGTCCGGCTCGGACAGGCAGTTGAACGCCTCGGCCGACCCCATTTCCCGGCCGCGTATCACAAACTGCAGCGACGCCATCGTCTCGTCGAACAGCCGCACCCAGGCCGACCGGCCGACGACGCTTTTCTCGTGGAGGAGTTTTTCGGCTTCGTCGGAAAGCTGGTGGTCCTTGAACGCCCGAACGTCGCGAATCCACGGCGCATAGCGCGCCAGCCCCTTATCCTGCAGCCGCCGCTTCAGCGCGTCGTCATCGATGCGGTTGATTTCGAGCGTGAAGAAGATGAGATCGGCGCTGATCGCGGTCACGCGCTCCTGCATCGCCTGCAGAAAGCGCCCATTCGCGGAATCCGACATGTTCTCGGCATAGGACAGATACGCATAGCTCATGATGCGGCCCAGCCGTTCATCGATCGCCTCGTAGGTGGCGATCGCCTCGGCCAGTTCCGGCCCCGTCAGATCGACCACCCGTCCGGCATACCGCTTGTGCAGTGCCTTTGCATCCGCCTCGGCGCTCTGGAGATCGTCCTTAAGCACCTGGCTTTCGCGGCCGGGATAGAGATCGTCGAGTTGCCAGCCGGGAAGATCCCCCAATGCCTCGGCGCGGTCGCCGCTGCTGTCGGGCGAATGCGGGATGGCGCCGGAGCGCCGGGTGTCGTTGATGCGGTAATCCTGCATGATCGCGATCCGTGCCTTCGGTTCGGTCGTGGACGACGAGCCGGTTTCGGCCCGTAATTATCGAACGGCCGACCCCTCGCCGGCCCTGCCGACGAATATGGCGGTCGAAGCCGCGATGTCCAAGGCATTTCCGGAAGGCAGAAAACGCCGCATCGCCAGCCCGAGCTGCCCCGCCGCTGCCAAGCGTCACGCTGTGGCAAACCGGTTTCGGCCGTGGATGGTAATACGGGTTTCCCTGAAGGCGCGAGCGTTGATGCAGTTTCGACCCCACTCCCTGATCGTCCCCGCCTTGAGCGGGGACCCGGAACCAGATGCACCCGTTTCGCAAATCACGATCGAGGGGCGCTGCACATGCCCCCGGATCAGCAAAGCAGCACTTCGTGCCGCATTGCGTCCGTGACGATCAGGGAGTCGAAATCGATAGCGCCTAGACGTCGTGAAATCGCGCAAATGCCTCGACCGGCTCCCGTTCTGCCCGGAATCGGTTGGCCGGGGCGTTCGGATCGGCATGGCCCAGCGACAGGCCGCACAGGATAAGTTCGTCTTCGGGAATCGACAGTTGATCGCGCAGGATGGCAGGGTAGTTCGCCAGTGCTGCCTGCGGGCAGGTGTCCAGCCCCTCGCCGCGCGCGGCGATCATCAGCGACTGCAGGAACATGCCGAAATCGATCAGGCTGCCCTGCCCCAGATCGCGGTCGATGGAAAAGATCATGCCGACCGGCGCGCCGAAGAACTCGTAGTTGCGTCCGTGCCAGCGGCGGGACGCTTCGCGGTCGCCGCGCGCGATGCCGACCTGCTCGTAAAGCTGCCAGCCGACCTTGCGGCGGCGCGCCAGATAGGGCTCTCGCCACGTCTGTGGGTAATAGTCGTATTCACGCGCGGCCGGTTCGCCGCTGTCATGCGCGGCCATCAACGCGTTGCTCAGCCGCGACAGGGCGGCACCGGTGACGACATGTGCCTTCCAGGGCTGCATGTTGCTGCCGCTGGGCGCGTGCCGGGCCACATCCAGCAGCCGCCGGACGACATCCGCCGAGACAGGCGCATCGGTGAAACCGCGCACGCTGCGGCGCGAGGTGATTGCGCCATGAACCAGCTCGCGCCCCGTCTCAGACTCAGTTTCAGCCATGCCGTTTCCTCATCAAACCATCAGCGGCCAGTGGTGCCGCTTGCCTGACCGGTCTACGGGGCAGACATATTCTTGTCCACCCGGGGCAAAGGCGACAATTTCCATAACACCATGATCGCGTCCGCGCGGTATCGTTGCTTTTTTTCCATAACATCGGCGTACCGATTGTCGGTGTCGATGCCGCCGTTTACCTTAAGAGGTGAAATAATCGGGTGAGCGGGGGCACCAGACCATGGCCGGATCGACAGTCACGCTGGACGACAAATATACGCTCGACGACGGTCGCATCTATCTGACCGGAACCCAGGCGCTGGCCCGTCTTCCCCTTGCCCAGCGACGCCGGGACGCAGCCGCCGGGTTGTCGACCGGCGGGTTCATCTCGGGCTATCGCGGATCGCCGCTCGGCGGCTTCGATCAAGCGCTGTGGAAGGCAAAACGTCACCTGGCCGACCAAGATATCCATTTCCAACCCGGCGTTAACGAAGATCTCGGTGCAACGGCCGTCTGGGGCAGCCAGCAGGTCGGATTGTGGCCGGACGCGACGGTCGATGGTGTCTTCGGCCTCTGGTACGGCAAGGGTCCCGGCGTCGACCGATCGGGCGATGTGTTCAAGCACGCCAATCTGGCCGGAACGTCGGCGCATGGAGGAGTGCTGGCAGTCGCCGGTGACGACCATGCCGCCAAATCCTCCACCGCCCCCCATCAGTCCGAACAGGCACTGATCGCCGCCTCCATTCCCGTTCTGCACCCGGCCAGTCCGCAGGAAGTGCTCGATTTCGGCCTCTATGGCTGGGCGCTCAGCCGCTATTCAGGCTGCTGGGTGGCGCTCAAGGCGCTGACCGAGGTTGTCGACACCTCCGCATCGGTCGCGGTCGATCACGACCGGCCCCGAATCCTGCTGCCTGAAGACGTCGGCATGGATGACGAGATGCCGGCGGGCGGGCTCAACATCCGCTGGCCTGACAAGCCGACGCTGCAGGAAGATCGGCTGCTGCGGTTCAAGCTTCCGGCCGTCGGCGCCTTCGCCCGCGCGAATAGTCTCGACCGCGAGATCTGGCCCGGCACGCCGCCGCGCATCGGCATCATCGCCACCGGCAAGGGTTATCTCGACACGCTGGAAGCCCTCCACGCTTTGGGCCTGGATGAAGACGGCGCCCGGCGCCTCGGCATCGGGCTTTACAAGGTCGGCCTGGTCTGGCCACTCGAAGCCAATGGTGCCGAGGCATTCGCGCGCCGGTACCATACGCTGCTGGTGGTCGAGGAAAAGCGCGATGTAATCGAGAGCCAGGTCAAGGACCGGCTCTATCACCTGCCGACCGACAGCCGCCCCCGGATCTTCGGCAAGAAATCGCCCGACGGGGCGCCGCTGCTGCCGTCGGGCGGCGAGTTGGCGCCGGCCATGATCGCGATCGCCCTCGGCCGTATCCTGCGCGAGGCCGAGAATGCCGGCGGCCGAGGACCGGAGGACCTGTCTGCGCGCGTTCACGCCCGGCTCGCCGCGATCGAAGCGCATGAGGATGCGAAGATCCAACGCCACCCGGCCATGGACCGGCTACCGTATTTTTGTTCCGGTTGCCCGCACAACACCTCGACCAAAGTGCCCGAGGGGTCGGTGGCGCTGGGCGGCATCGGCTGCCATTACATGGCGACCTGGATGGACCGGTCGACGGAGACCTTCAGCCAGATGGGCGGCGAAGGCGTCGCCTGGGTCGGCCAGTCGCCGTTCACCGAACGCCGGCATGTCTTCGCCAATATCGGCGACGGCACATACTTCCATTCCGGTTCGCTGGCGATCCGCCAGGCAGTGGCGGCAAAAGTGAACATCACCTACAAGCTGCTTTACAACGACGCCGTCGCCATGACCGGCGGCCAGCCTGTCGACGGCACACTGGATGTGCCGACCGTGATCGAACAGCTTCGCGCCGAGGGCGTGGACACCATCACCGTCGTTTCCGACGAGCCGGAGAAATATGGCCCGCTCGGTCACGGAACCCAGGCCCGCCACCGCGACGATCTGGACGAGATCCAGCGCGATCTGCGCGACCGGTCCGGCGTCAGCGTCCTGACCTATGACCAGACCTGCGCGGCGGAAAAGCGCCGGCGGCGCAAGCGCGGCACCATGGCCGATCCAAAGCGCCGCGTGGTCATCAACGATCTGGTCTGCGAAGGGTGCGGCGACTGCTCCGCGCAGTCGAACTGCCTGTCGGTCGTGCCGATCGAGACCGAGTACGGCCGCAAGCGCAGCATCGACCAGTCGAGTTGCAACAAGGATTTCTCCTGCCTCAAGGGCTTTTGCCCCAGCTTCGTGACGCTCGAAGGCGCCGAGCCGCGCAGATCCGACGGCGTCGCGCGGACAACGGCCGAGGATCACCTGCCGCCGATCCCCGATGCGCCGGAGCGCCCACCCGTGCTCGACGGGCCGTTCAATCTGCTGATCACCGGCATCGGCGGCACCGGCGTCGTCACCATCGGTGCCCTGATCGGCATGGCTGCCCATATCGAAGGGCGCGGCGTTTCGGTGCTGGACCAGACCGGATTGGCACAAAAGGGCGGCGGCGTGATGAGCCATGTCCGGATCGCTGCCAGCCCCGAGCAGATCGCCACCTCGCGCATTCCGGCCGGCACCGCCGACGGGCTGATCGGCGGCGATGTGGTGGTCTCATCCGGCACCGATGTCATGGCCCGGCTTTCGGACGGGCGGACGCGGGCAGTGATCAATGCGCACGAGATCGTCACCGGCGCCTTCACGAAAAATCCGGATCTGAAGGTGCCGACCGGCGAGATGCTGGCGGACATCGCGGATGCCGTGGGCGGCCAAAGCCGGATCACAGTCATCGACGCCACCGACATGGCCACGCGCCTGTTCGGCGACAGCATCGCCACCAACGCCTTTCTGTTGGGAATGGGCTGGCAAAAGGGACTGGTGCCGGTGGGACGCGACGCGCTGATGCAAGCGATCGCGCTGAACGGCGTCGCGGTCGACATGAACCGGGCCGCCTTTGACTGGGGACGCCGGGCGGCCCATGATCCGGCTTCTGTGCGGGCTCTGCTCGATCGCCAGGAAACAGCGCGGGCGCCCGACCACCACCGCCCCTCGGAAAGCCTGGACGAGATGATCGAGCGGCGGGCGCGGTTCCTGACCGATTATCAGGATGCCGACTACGCCGGGCGCTATCGCCGCCTCGTCGACCGCGTCCGGATCGCGGAGGAGACTCTGCGCGATGCCGGCGCCGACCGCCCGCTGACAACGGCCGTCGCGCGCTCCGCTTTCAAGCTGATGGCGTACAAGGACGAATACGAAGTCGCCCGGCTGCAGACCGATCCGGCCTTCCTGAACCGGCTGAAACAGCAGTTCACCAGCGATTCCGGGGGCGATTTCAAGATGGTGTTCCATTTGGCGCCGCCGATCATGGCGGACCGCGACCCGTCCACCGGCGTTCCGCGCAAGAAGGCGTTCGGGCCATGGATACTGCCGGTCTTCCGGGTGCTGGCCCGCATGCGCCGGCTGCGCGGCGGACCTTTGGATGTCTTCGGCTACCTGCCGGAACGCCGGCTGGAACGCGCGCTGATCGCTGAGTATTTCGACACGGTCGACACGATCTGCACCCACCTGACGCCGGAAACCCATCGGACAGCGGTCGCACTCGCCGACCTGCCCCAGTCGATCCGGGGATACGGCCATATCAAGGAGCAAGCCGTCGCCAAAGCCCGCCAACGGCGTGACGACCTGCTGGTCGAACTCCTCAACCCGGCCCCTCAGGCCCGCGAGGCTGCGGAATAACGCCGGTATTCACATCCTGATCGTCCGGGCAGAACGCGAGCCCGGCTCATCCGGCTCGGGGTCCCCGATTGGGTCGGGGCAAAGTGCGGAACGCGAACCGGTTTTTCAGCTATACAGGCGGCGATCGCGACTCCTGTGGCGACAAATCTTCCCTTGTCGGCAGAGACCGAATGGCCTCCCCTGTCGCTTCCTCTGCCGACGCCAGGTCAAACTGCGCTTGCAGATTGATCCAGAATTCCGGATGGCTACCGAACCAATGTCCGAAGCGTAGCGCGGTGTCGCCGGTTATCGCGCGCTTTGCTGCGATAATCTGGCTGATCCGGTTCGCAGGCACGTCAATGCGACGCGCAAATTCTGTCGGCGTTATGCCCAGTTCATCCGTCAAGATGACACCCGGATGGACTTTTCGCTTTAACATGGCGGGTCTCCATGCGCGTTAATGGTAATCGACAATCTCAACGTTCGTTGGCCCTCGGTTTCCGTCCAGCCACTCGAAACAGAGTCTCCATTCCTGATTGATACGGATGGAGTATTGTCCTGCCCGGTCGTCGCGCAACGCAACGAAAAGCTGCATCCGGGCACGGAATGCGGGAAGATAGAGGGCGCAACGTACCAGTATCCATAACAGGGAAGCAAAGACGTGATCCGGCAGGCGCACACAATGGACGAACCCGAGATCAGGGATTGTGCGGAGCGAGCTTACGCTCGCTATGTTGATCTCATCGGGCGGAAACCCGCACCGATGGTCGCCGATTATGGCGCTCAGATCGCTGCCGGTGAGGTCCATGTCGCGACCGATGACGATGGCATTCTACAAGGCTTTATCGTATTTCGCCCTGAAGGAGAACACATCCTCCTTGAGAATATCGCAGTTCTGCCAAGCAAGGCTGGACGGGGTATCGGAAAGGCACTGATCGCCTTCTGCGAGGATGAAGCGCGGCGTCGCGGCTTCGGTGCCGTGCATCTATATACGAACGTGAAGATGACCGAAAACCTCTCGATCTATCGTCGGCTCGGCTACGTTGAAGTGGCACGGCGATCCGAGAACGGCTTTAATCGTGTCTTCTTCGAGAAAGCTCTCACCTGATCAGTGGCCGCTTCGTCCGCTCACCCCACTTTGGTGGCACAACGAAGCGTTGCTGACTCTATTGAATAACTAGATCAGCGCAAGATCGCGGCCAATCCTGGCGACTGCGGCATCTTCATCACCACGAAATATCGGCATCGACAACGACCGATTTTGTGCGCGCTGAAATTTCTTACCGCTCAGCATACGCATCTCTGAATCTTCTATTAACGCAATGATACTGAAATCTTTTCGGCCCAATTGCTCTGACTCCATTTTCAACAACAGAGCCTCATTCAATTTTTCATTCGATGTTACGAAATACAGTGCGCCTGTTCGAGCGCTGCTTTCCAATGGCCGAATTACCAAATCAGCAGGAAACTCGGAAAGATTGGGATCAATGGGTTCGTTTTCGTCGAAACGCGCCATTTGGCCATATTTCTGCTCAAGCGCTGAGACTGCATCTTCACGAAACGTCGAGCGCACGACGTCGCGCGTAAGAAGTTCCAGATCGCGAGCACGGATGAGCGCCGACAAAAAACCTGTCAGGCGCCGCCCGAGTTGAGACTGGTCGAAACTTCCACTCCGAATTTCGTAGGTGTCACGATCCCATGACGCACCTCCTTGCTCGAGAATGGAATCGAGCAGCTGGGCGCGCTGTCCCTGATCGATCGCAATCCCCGAACCGACCAAACGAGCAAGGTATTCGCCATCATCTTCAAGACAAAACCCATAGCCGCTCTCGACAACATAGAAAGCGAGAGGATCACCGGAACGGTCTGAAAAGACAGTGCTGATCGCGAAGCCGCTGGGTACCGGATTGACGACGATTGATGAGCAAAACGTCGTGCACAGGCTATTCTTCAGAAATTCTGCATCGATCATAGCAGAACTCCCTTTTTCTCCCGTATTCGAAAGAAAATTCTGGCGCCTTCCCAAAAACCATGCTCAGTCCACGCGTTCGTTCGCCGGTGATAGGAACCGCTTCCTGCCGCAGGCACACGAACAAGGTCATCCAAACCTCGGGACCCCGACCTCCGTGCCCCCACGCTCGCAATGTGCGTGTGCGTGCAGCCCGGGATGACTACCATGATGTTCGAAACGTGCGACCACAGATGCCCCCACATCAGAGGTCAGGATCAATACAGCTTGCCAATTATCACGGCGGGGAATGCACTTGGCAAGGAGGACAAATTCGGCTTCCGCGCTGGATGCCCGTGCGGATCGCCACTGCCATCCTGCCCTTATGGGAGTGGACTTGGGAAAGATAGGGGCATGGCGCGGCTTCAGATCGGTTGTGTGCCAGCCCGTGTCGGACTGGAGTTCCTTTTCGGCAGCTATCAGGTGTCGAACATGCATGTGCGAAATCGATCCTCGTTCTCGATCATTTCGGGCTCACTATGCGCTATTCGGAACCTGCCTGATTCCGTCACATTGCGCCTTCTGATTACCATATATACTCCGTAGCGCAATCTCCGGTTTTCCTTCATGGATGCCGCTAATCGGCGATCGCGACCGCTGGACCCAATCCCGGTCCGACAGAGCGAACCGGCTAGACGGGGTGTCGCCCCATCGCTTATAGACCTTACCGTTCCAACATGCGGAGGTTGAGCGATGCGGGTGCTGCTCACCGGATCGTCCGGCTGGCTTGGCCGTTATCTGGGCCCAAGGCTGCGGGCTGCGGGGCATGCCGTCGTCGGGATGGACGTTGCACCCGGCGCGGAGACGCAAGTCATCGGCACGGTTGCCGACCGGGCGGCGGTCGACCGCTGTTTCGACGACTATGGCATCGAGGCCGTGATCCATGCCGGCGCCCTGCACAAGCCCGACATCGCCCGCTTTCCGGCTCAGGCCTTTGTCGACGTCAACATCACCGGCACGCTGAACCTGCTGGAAGCGGCATCCGCCGCCGGGCATGACAGGTTCGTGTTCACCTCGACGACATCGCTGATGATCACCGACGCGATCCGGCAGGAAGCAGGAACAGTGGCGGCCTGGCTGGATGAGGACTCCGGGCCGCTGATGCCGCGGAACATTTATGGCGTCACCAAGCGGGCCGCCGAAGAACTGTGCCGCCTGCAGGCGAGCGTGCAAGGCCTGAACTGCGTCGTCCTGCGCACGGCCCGCTTTTTTCCGGAAGACGACGACAGCCTGGGCGAATTCCCGGGGGGCGAATTGTCAGGCCCCAATCTGAAAGCCAACGAATTCCTGAACCGGCGGCTGACGGTGGAAGACGCGGCCGAGGCGCATCTGGTGGCGCTGGAACGCGCGCCGTCGCTCGGCTTCGGGACGTTCGTCATCGCCGCCCCGACCCCGTTCGACAAGGCCGATGCCGAGGCGCTGAAATCCGATGCCGCCGCCGTGGTGGCGCAATATTTCCCCGAAGCCCCGGGCCTGTATCAACGCCGGGGCTGGAAGCTTCCGGCCAGCATCGGGCGCGTCTATGATGCCGGCCGGGCCGAACGGCTGCTGGGGTTTCGATGCCGCACCGATTTCGCCGCAATCCTGACGGCTCTTCGCACCGATTCCCCCCTCCCCTTCGCCCACGATCCGGCCTATGTTTCGCCGCAAGCCGGTCCCGGCGATCGCGGATAGGCAGGCAGCGCCGGCAGCATCCCGGTCGATCGCCCATGACCTCAACTTTGGTCGAGGTCGTATCAACGGCGCTCGACCGAACCAGAAATCGCCAGGAGCATGGGATCCGATGGCCACCACCGATCCAACTACGCCGCCGCCGTCGAAGGAAGTACCGGTGTCGAACAGCGGACCGTTCTCCCGCGTGTTCGACGCCTTCGAGCGGCTGGTCGACCCCTTCCCGGCCAGCGAACCGGCACGGCCGCCGGAAACCCTGCTCGGCTTCGTCTACCACTATTCGCGGCCGATGATGCCCTGGCTCATCGGGATGTCGCTGCTGACGGCGGCCATCTCGGTCGTGGAGCTTGTCTTCCTCAGCTATCTGGGAACACTGGTCGACTGGCTGGCCAATGCCGAACGCGCGACGTTCTTTGCCGATCATGGATGGGCGCTGGTCGGCATGGCCGCCCTGATCGTGATCGGCTTGCCGCTACTGGTGCTGGCCCAGTCGCTGGTCACCCATCAGACGGTGTTCGGTAACTATCCGATGATCGCGCGCTGGCTGGCTCATCGCTATGTTCTCAGCCAGAGCATGGCGTTCTTTCAGGACGAATTCGCCGGCCGCGTATCGCAAAAGGTCATGCAAACGGCCCTGGCGATCCGCGAAACCGTCATGAAGCTGATGGACGTTCTGGTCTATGTCGTCGTCTATTTCACCGGCGCCCTGTTCCTGGTCGGCGGCACCGATCTGTGGCTGACGCTGCCGCTGTTGTTGTGGCTGGCGGCCTATATCGTGATCCTGTGGTATTTCGTCCCCAAACTGCGCGCAGTCTCGATGGCACAGGCCGACGCCCGCGCGCAAATGACGGGCCGCATCGTCGACAGCTATACGAACATCCAGACCATCAAGCTGTTCGCCCATACCCGGCGCGAACAGGCCTATGCCCGCGACGCCATGGGCGGTTTCATGGTTACCGTCCACCGGCAGATGCGGCTGGTCACGATGCTGACGCTCAGCCTGCAGACGGTCAACGCCCTGTTGCTGGCCGGCATTGCCGGAGTGGCGATCTATAGCTGGTACCTGTCGGCGATCACGCTGGGCGCCATTGCCGTGGCGATCGCGCTGGTCATGCGGATCCGGTCGATGTCGGAATGGGTGCTGTGGGAAATCGCCGGGCTGTTCGAGAACATCGGCACGGTCCAGGACGGCATCAACACCATCGCCCGGCCGCTTTCGGTGACCGACAAGCCCGATGCAGCACAACTGACTGTCCGGAAGGGCGAGATCCGGTTCGAGAACATCCGCTTCAACTATGGCCGCGAGACGGGGATCATCGACGACCTGTCGCTGACCATTCAGCCTGGGGAAAAGATCGGCCTGGTCGGACGCTCCGGTGCCGGCAAGTCGACGCTGGTCAATCTGCTGTTGCGGTTCCATGACCTGGAAGGCGGGCGTATCCTGATCGACGGCCAGAACATCGCCGACGTGACCCAGGAATCGCTGCGCAGGCAGATCGGCATGGTCACCCAGGACACGGCGCTTCTGCATCGCTCGATCCGCGACAACATCGCCTATGGCCGCCCCGACGCGACCGATGACCAGATTATGCAGGCCGTACGCCGCGCCCATGCCGACGACTTCATCAACGATCTGGTCGACACCCAGAGCCGCACCGGCCTCGACGCCCATGCCGGCGAGCGCGGGGTAAAGCTTTCCGGAGGGCAGCGTCAGCGAATCGCGATCGCGCGCGTATTGCTGAAGGATGCGCCGATCCTGATCCTGGACGAAGCGACCTCGGCCCTCGATTCCGAGGTCGAAGCCGCCATTCAGGAGCAGCTTTACACGCTGATGGAAGGCAAGACCGTGATGGCGATCGCCCACCGGCTGTCGACCATCGCCGTTCTGGATCGGCTGATCATCATGGACGAAGGGCGGATCGTCGAAACTGGAACTCACGACGAACTGCTGCGGCGCGGCGGCCTCTATGCCGATCTCTGGCGTCGACAATCCGGGGGTTTTCTCGGGCTGACCGAAGCCGAGGCGCAAGCACGGGCCAGTTCCGTTGCCGGATGATGGGGTCTATTCGTCGTCCGGATCGCCGGCGGGCGCCCCATCCATCCCCAGCGCGCGCTTGTAAAGTTCGAGCAGTTCTTCCTGCTCGCTCCGGTCGGCGGCTTCCATTTTCCGCAGCTTCAGGACCTGTCGCATGATCTTGACGTCGAAGCCGTTGCCCTTGGCTTCGGCGAAGACCTCTTTCATATCGTTCTGAAGCGTCGCCTTTTCCTCTTCGAGTCGTTCGATCCGCTCGATATAGGAACGCAACTGGTCACCGGCGATTCCACCGACATCGGACATGGATCAGAAACCCTTCAATGGATTGGCGACAGCACCGGTTCCAAGTGCAGCCCCGGGGGCGGCCCCGGGACCGGTCCCGGCTCGACAGCCGCCGGTATAATGACGCGGCGGCGCCAGTGCAAGGCGGGTGGATCCATGATTGTCGGTAGATGAGACCAGGCCCGTCAATGGGAGGCGGATTTCCCGAACGCCGCCTTCTGGTCCGGACCGGCTTCGGTCTGGTGCTTTTCCTTCCACTCGGCATAGGGCATGCCGTAGACGATCTCGCGCGCTTCCTCGTAAGACAGGGTCTCGCCCCGCTCCTCCGCCGCCGCGCGGTACCATTTCGACAGGCAATTGCGGCAGAAGCCGGCCAGATTCATCAGGTCGATGTTCTGAACATCGGTGCGGGTTCTCAGATGCTCGACCAGGGTGCGGAATGCCGCAGCTTCCACTTCGGTTCGGGTCCGGTCGTCCATGATCATCTCCCTGGGTGACACCGGCACTGCCGGCGGATGTACAATCGCCCCCCATAGATAACCCGCCGACGATCTGACCGAAAGGCCGGACCGCCGTTCACTCCGGCCGACTGGCCCGGATCAGCCAATCGACCACGGCCTGCTGTGCCTCGGACTCCGTCGCGCCGTCGGCCAACGCGCGTTCATAGGTAGCGACCTGCTGATGGGCGGAGGTGCCGCGGGACAGAATCTCGCGCGCGCGGCGCACTTCCGCAACACAGTCGAGCGCCTCGGCATCCTTTTCGGTGAGATCGAGAATTTCCTCCATCAGCTCGGGGAAGGCGATGCTCTGCCGCCGGCCGAAATCGATCAGCCGCCCATCGATGCCATAACGCATCGCGCGCCAGCGGTTTTCGTTCAGCAGCATGGTCTTGTAGCGCCGCCACTGCACATTGTCGCGCTTGAGCCGCCAGAGCATGCGCAGAATGCAGGCATAGAGCGCGGCAACGGTGATCCCGTCCTCGACCGAGGTGCAGATATCGCAGATGCGCATTTCCAGGGTCGGGAATCGCGCGCTGGGCCGAATATCCCACCACAGTTTGGTGCCGTCCTCGATCGCGCCAACGTCGATCAGCGCCTGAAGATGTTGCTCGTACTCCCCATAGCTGACGAACTGCTCCGGCGTGCCATTGCGCGGCATTTCGTTGAAGACGGCCAGACGATAGGACTTCAGCCCTGTATCCTGACCGCGCCAGAACGGTGACGAAGTCGTCAGGGACAGAAGATGCGGCAGAAAGTACCGGACCTGATTCATCAGATCGATGCGCAGATTGGGGTCCTCGATGCCGACATGCATATGCATGGCGCTGATCAGCAGCCGGCGGACCGGCGTGCCCATTTCGGCCGCAAGCTTGTCGTAGCGAGGGTTAACGGTTGGCCGCTGCGGACGCCAGCAAGCGAATGGATGGGTCGAGGCCGCGATTACCGCCAGGCCGTGCGCCTGTGAGACCGAACAGACGGTATCGCGCAGGGCTACGATTTCCCGGCGCAACTCGGCAATCGAGCGGCACACCGGCGTGCCGACTTCGATCTGGCACTGCATGAATTCCGGACTGACGCGGCCGCCCAGTTCGTCCTCGCACGCCTTGAGGAAGGCCGGCGGCGGCTCGATCATCAGATCGCGCGTCTCGGGATCGACCAGAAGATATTCCTCCTCCATGCCGATCGTGAATTCGGACCCGTCCAGGTTCATCAGTTCCTCGATTCCGGATTTGTTATCCGTTCTTGTTCAGATCCTCGAGAATCGGGCGCAACGCCGCTTCGAGCCGCGTTGCCCAGAGATCCTGAGATGCCGCATCGGCGACTTCGTCCTGCCGCAGTTCCAGCAGGATGTTCGCATACCCGAAGGGCAGGACATGCGTCTCCATCGTATAGCCATGCAAATTCCTGCCACTGTAAGGTTCATTATCGCCGACGCACAACCCTTCCGCGCGCATTTTTTCCATAAAGGGCACTGGAAGGCGAGCGTCGTCACCCCACAACACGCCGATCTCCCATGGCCGCCGGCGACCGCGGACGACGGGCGAGAAGCTGTGGACCGAGACCACGGCCGGCGGGCCGGTGCGGCCTTTCATCCAGTCAATCGCCGCCGCCACGGCGCGGTGATAGGGCTCGAAGAAGGTCCGGGCCCGTGCCTGACGGTCGGCCATGGAAAGCGCGCGGTTTCCGGGCACGATCGTGCCGTCGCTGATCTGGCAGATCGAGGTCGGGTCGTTGAGCGGACGGTTGGGGTCGATCAGCAATCTGGAATAGCGATGAATGATCGCCGGCGCGTCCAGAGCAAGTGCCATATGCCGCGTGATCGCGTCGACGCCGGGGTCATAGGCGATGTGCCGCGCGAGCTCCGACTCCGGCAGTCCCAGCTTGCCCAGTCCGTCGGGTATGGCACGGCCGGCATGGTCGGCCAGCAACAGTACCGGCCTCCGCCCGCCGGGATTGACCACGTCGTAGACGTCCGGATCGGCGACCCCGAGACCGTCGGGGCGCGGCGGGCCAGCCGCTGCCAGATGGGCCGCCAGTCCATGTTCGGCTTCCGGGGCTGGCGTTTCGGTGATATTCACGCTGTTTTCATCGCTGGCTCGCATCCGATCTGGAATTCCCTTTTCGATCTCACTCTGCGCAGCGGCGGCTTCGGCCTTCGCTCCACCCGCAATCGACTCTGTTCTGAATAGTGCCCAATATGACCTCGCCGCAACACCGGACGACAACCTCCCAATCGACGATCGCCCACGACAGCAACCGATCGCGCCGCCGCAGGGGTACAGTCGTAACTCTGGCCACCGGCCGGACGGCCGCGATCGCATTCGCCCTGCTGATTCTCGGCGCCCTGGCGATCGCGCTGTCGCCGATCTTCGTGCGCCTGTCCGAGATCGGGCCGACGACCACGGCGGTCTGGCGGGTCGCGATCGCGGTCCCGGCACTGATGATGTGGATGGCTGCCGAAAACGGCGGCATGCGGCACTCAAAATCGGCGAAACCCGCCGTACCGCGCGGCCTTCGCGACTATGCGCTGCTGGCGCTGGCAGGCTTTCTGTTCGCTGGCGATCTCGCGTTCTGGCACTGGTCGATCAACTTCACCTCGGTCGCCAATGCCACCTTGTTGGCGAATCTGGCGCCGGTCATCGTCACGGGGGTCAGCTATCTGCTGTTCGGCGAACGGGTCACGCGCCTGTTCCTGATCGGCATGGTGCTGTCGCTCGCGGGCGCGGCCCTGCTGATGAGCGACAGCCTGACGGTCAGTCCGGAAACGCTGTTCGGCGATTTCCTGGGTGTGATCACGGCCATGTTCTATGGTGGCTACATCATCGCCATCGGACGTCTCAGGGCGCGGTTTTCCACCGCAACCATCATGGCGTGGAGCGCGCTGGCGACGACGGCATTCCTGATTCCCGCCGGCCTGCTGTCGGGCGAATCATTCCTGCCAGCGACGATGACCGGCTGGGCCATTCTGGTCGCGCTGGCCCTGATCAGCCATGCCGGCGGGCAAGGCCTGATCACCTATGCTCTCGCCCATCTGCCCGCTGCCTTTTCGTCGGTCAGCCTTCTGGTCCAGCCGGTCGCAGCCGCCGGACTGGCCTGGCTGGTACTGGGCGAAGCGATCGGGTCGATCCAGGCCATGGGCGCCGGGGTGGTCCTGGCCGGCATCGTCATGGCGCGCTTCGGCACCCCCCGGCGCCCCGGGACAGACCCCGTGACCGCTGCCGAGGAGCCGGAGTCGCAGAAAATCGACCACGACAGATAGCAGCGATGGACATCGACAACACGAACGACCCCGAATCGGCGGATCGCGGCGTTGCCGACCGCGTGGCCGACGCCCTCCACGAACGCATCGCCGATGGCCGGCTGGCGCCGGGAGAACGTCTGCCCGGCGAGCGGCGGCTGGCGGAGCAGATGGGCGCCAGCCGCGTCTCGGTACGCGCCGCACTTCAGCGCCTGAAGGCCCAGGGATTCGTGGTCTCCGTGCGCGGCGGCGGTACGCGGGTTGTCTCGTCGGCGGCCGAAATGGACACCGCGCTGACCGATCTGGTGCGTTCGAAACTCGACAATCTGCACGATCTCGCCGAGATCCGGCTGTCGCTGGAAACCTGGGCCGCCCGGCGAGCGGCGGAGCGGGCCACTCCGGATCAAATCGCCGAGATCCGCGCCCGGTTGGACGCCATGGCGGCTGCGGAACCCCAAGGCCGCTTCGGTCCGGGAAAAGCGATCGAGGATGTCCGCTTCCACGTCGCCATCGGCACCGCCGCCGGCAGCCCGGTCTACATGCACATCCTGTCCGTCGTCCGCGACGTGCTCACTCAGATGCTGAGCTACCATCGCTATCGGCTGTTCGCCGCGCCCGGCGACGATGAGACTCTGCTTTCCCAGCACCGCGCCATTTTCGAGGCCATCGCCGCCCACCGCCCTCGGGAAGCCGAAGCAGCCATGGGCGCGCACCTGCAATGGATTCTCGACCGCTATCGGCGGGCATCGATCGACAACCGGATCTGAATGCCGTCGGGTCGTTCAGACACCTGAATGCCCGCCCCCGCGTCTCCCACCCAGCCGCGCGGTGATGCTGGCCGCCGTCGCGGCAACGGCCGCCCCCATATCGGCGACGCGTTCGTCGGTCACCCGCGCGGCCGGGCCCGAGACCGACACCGCCGCCAACGGCATGCCAGCATTGTCGAAAATCGGAGCGGCAACGCAGCGCAGGCCAACGGCATGTTCGCCATCGTCGATGGCATAGCCACGCGCTTCAGCCGCCGCCAGGTCGCGGGCCAGTGCTTCGGGTTCGGTCAGGGTCCGGTCCGTCAAACGCGTCAGACGAATGCGTGACCGGATCATCGCCGACCTGTCCTCGGCGGACAGGCCGATCAGGATCGCCTTGCCGACGCCCGAACAGTGCAGTGGTACCCATGTGCCCATGCGCGCGAATACTCGCATCATGTGCTGGCTTTCGATCTGCGCAACATACAGCGCCGCGCCGTGATCGGGAACCGCCAGATTGATGGTTTCGCCGGTCGTTTCGGCCAGCGAGCGCATATGCGGCTGAGCGACAGCGATATAGCTGCGACCGCGGAGAAAGGCGTTGCCGACGGTAAATGCGGCAATGCCGACGCACCACAGCCCGGTGTCGGCATCGACGGCAGCGAATCCCCGGCTCTCCAGGCTTTTCAGCAGGCGGTGGACCGTGCTCGGCGCCAGTTCCGCGGCCGCCGCCAGATCGGACAGGCTGCGCCCGTCGGGGCGCCGGGCCAGATGCTCCAGCAGCGTCAGTGCCCGGCCGAGCGACTGGACCTGACCGCCAGCGCGATCACGGGCCGGGGCGGCGGCAGGAAGCTCGGAGCTGTCGTCGTCACGATTCTTCATGACCCGCAACAATGCCGACACCAGCCGCCAAGGCAAGCCTGCTGTCGCTGATCCGCCGGTTCTCCTGCCGTCAATCACCATTGGCATAAAGGCGGCTCTGGCTTACCGTGCATTACGGTGTGCCGGCACTCAAGCGGACCAGCCCCGTCAATCGCCCCATCATCAGCCACTGCGAACCCAGGTGATCATGCCCGAACCGGAAGCCTTGCTGAGGCAAATGTTCGACGCGGCGGTCCGCGCCGCCCGGCCGGAGGTATGCGTACCGGCCCATCTGCCCGCCCCGCCCATAGGCCGCACCATCGTGATCGGTGCCGGCAAGGCATCGGCGGCCATGGCGGCGGCGCTGGAAAACGCGTGGGACGGGCCGGTCGAAGGTCTCGTGGTGACGCGCTATGGCCATACTGCCCCCTGCCGGCGAATCGAGATCGTCGAAGCGGCCCATCCGGTGCCCGACGCCGCTGGCCTCGACGCGGCGGAACGCATACTGGCGCTGGTTCAAACCGCCGGCCCCGATGATCTGGTGATCGCGCTGATCTCCGGCGGCGGCTCGTCCCTGCTGGCGCTGCCGGCTCCCGGCCTGACCCTGGACGACAAGCAGGCTGTCGCCCGCGCTCTGCTGCGCTCCGGGGCGACCATTCACGAGATGAACGCGGTGCGCAAGCATCTCTCGGCGGTCAAGGGTGGCCAGCTTGCCGCCGCGGTCGCGCCCGCGCGACTGCATACGATCCTGATTTCTGACGTGCCCGGCGACGACCCTTCCGTCATCGCCTCGGGACCGACGGTGCCTGATCCCTCGACCCTGGCCGAGGCACGGTCGATCCTGGCGAAATACGCCATCGATCCGTCTGCGGCGGTGGCCGCGCGGCTGAACGACCCGGCGGCAGAGACTCCCAAGCCGGGCGACCCGGTTTTTGCCGGCAACGGGGTATCCATGGCCGCAACGCCGCTGGGCGCGCTGCAGGCCGCGTCTGTCGTCGCGAAGAGCGCGGGCGTCGCCCCTGTCATTCTGTCCGACCGCATCGAGGGCGAGGCGGCGGACGTGGCGCTTGTTCACGCAGCCATAGCCCGTCATGTGGCCGACGCCGCCGACGACGATGAAAGCACCCGACCCATTGCCCGTCCCCCTTGCGTCCTGCTGAGCGGCGGCGAGACGACGGTGACGGTCAAGGGCGGCGGGCGCGGCGGGCGCAATGCGGAGTTCCTGACCGCCCTGACCGCAGACCTGGCGGGCAAGCCCGGCATCTGGGCCATGGCATGCGACACCGACGGAATCGACGGCAGCGAAGATAACGCCGGTGTGCTGATGACGCCGAACACGTTCCACCTCGGGTTGGAAATCGGCGCATCTGCACAACGTCACTTGGAAGACAACGACGGATATGGTTATTTTGCAGCAGTCGGCGGCCTGGTGATTACCGGGCCGACGCAAACCAATGTCAACGATTTCCGAGCCATCCTGATTATGCCAGTGCCATAGAGGCCGCACCTGCCAGACGGCCCCCCTGTCAGTCGCCCCCTGCCAGACGCCGCCTGCCGGACAATCAGGGCGCCGGCCTTCGTATCCGACCGTCAATGACCGCGACCAAGGCCCCGAAAAATGACCAGAACGAACCCCCTCCGCCGGGACAGGAAGACGAAAATCGTCGCCACGCTCGGACCTGCCAGCGCGAGCAAGGAGATGATCCGTACGCTGTTCCTGACCGGCGTCGACGTCTTCCGGCTGAATTTCAGTCATGGCGACCAGGAAGGCCACAAAGAACGGCTGACGATCATACGCGAGCTGGAGGAGGAATACGGTCGCCCGATCGCCGTCATGGCCGATCTGCAGGGACCGAAACTCCGCATCGGTACCTTCAAGGACAAATCGGTGCCTCTGACTCCTGGCCAGACTTTCCGGCTGGACAGCGATACGGCGCCGGGGGACGAAACCCGCGTCCACCTGCCCCACCCGGAAATCTTCGAGGCGCTCGAGGTCGACCATGAACTGCTGCTGGACGACGGGAAGGTCCGCCTTCGCGTCACCAAGGCCGCCAGCGACCATGCCGAAACCGTGGTCGAGGTCGGCACCAGGATCTCCGAGCGCAAGGGACTGAACGTTCCCAACACGTTTATCCGCGTCTCGCCACTGACCGACAAGGACCGGTCCGATCTGGCCTTTGCCCTGGATATGGAAGTCGACTGGATCGCGCTTTCCTTCGTCCAGAAGCCCGAGGACGTGGCCGAAGCGCGCAAACTGATTGCCGGACGCGCGCATCTCCTGGTCAAGATGGAGAAGCCGCTCGCGATCCATCATCTGGACCAGTTGGTCGAGATGTCCGAAGCCATGATGGTGGCAAGGGGCGATCTGGGGGTCGAATTGCCGGCGGAGGACGTGCCCTCGATCCAGAAGCGGATCATCCGGGCCTGCCGGCTGGCGGGCAAACCCGTCATCGTCGCCACCCAGATGCTGGAAAGCATGATCACCGCTCCCACACCGACACGGGCGGAAGCGTCCGACGTCGCCACCGCCGTCTATGACGGCGCCGATGCGGTCATGCTGTCGGCGGAAACGGCGGCCGGGGACTATCCCAAGGAAGCGGTCTCGATCATGAACCGCATTGCGTTCCGCGTGGAAGGCGACCCCATCTATCGCACGTTGATGGACAGCCAGCGCTACGAGCCCGAGAACACCAGCGCCGACGCCATCACCGCCGCGGCCCGGCAGGTCGCCCATACCGTGAGGGCGGCCGCGATCGTCACCTACACCTCGTCCGGCTCAACAACGCTGCGGGCGGCCAGAGAGCGTCCCGAAGTTCCGATCCTCTGCCTGACGGCCGACATTCGAACCGCCCGGCGGCTCGCCTTGTGCTGGGGCGTTCACGCTGTCCACACCGAAGACATCGCCAATTTCGGCGAGATGGTCGAAAAAGCCTGCCGGATCGCGTTCATGGACGGCATTGCCCAGGAAGCCCAGCGGCTTGTTATTACGGCGGGCGTCCCGTTCGGCACGCCGGGTTCGACGAATATTCTGCGCATCGCATGGGTTCAGGCATAAAGCTCCCGCTGAGCGTGTGGAATCCGGATGGCGCATTCGCGCCTCCGGCGATGGGACAGCGAGGTGCCGTCATCCGAAGGCGTGCGATTGTGTCTCCTCGGCTTGCGCTGACTCCGCTGCCGGGTCGGCCAGCAGGCCATAGCGGTTGCGGCTCAATTCCGCTTCCAGGCGGCTTTTCTCGCGGCCTTTGGCGATGACGATTGCCTGACCTTCGAGCCAGAGATGCTTGATGCGCTGCGCCGTCAGATGAGGCGTGTTGAAGTTCACGTATCCATGGCCGACGACGGCCCGTTCGGGGTCATAGGTCTCGATGAATTCCAGGCCGTAGTCTTCCGGACGGCTGAGCGACAGCGTGCCGGACAACGGGGTAAAGATGTTCAGCAGGACGCGGTGAGTTCGGATGCGGCGCATCGTCTCGAAGGTCACGCGCACATCCTCCTCGGTTTCCCATGGCAGGCCGATGATGAAACTGGCTGATGCCGTAATGCCGAAATCGGCGAGGCGATCGATCTTGTCGATGATCTCCTGTCGGGTATAGCGGCGCTCCATATGCGCGAGCACGCGCTCCGAGGCACTTTCAATGCCCAGGAAGATACCGGTGACGCCGGCACGGGCCAGCTTTGGCATCATCTCGTCCTTGAGGGTTTCAAGCCGGGTGGAAAACCCCCAGCGCACCAGCGAGCCTCGCTCGATCAGAAGATCGCAGACTTCGTGAACGCGCTTCTTGTTGACGATGAAGATATCGTCGGCAAGCAGAACCTGCGAACAGCCATATCGCGCCTGAAGCGCCATCATCTCATCGACCATGTTTTCTGCGCTCCGGCTGCGCCATTTCTTCCACATTTCCCGCGTCGAGCAATAAACGCAGGTGTAGGGGCACCCACGGCTGGTTACCATTGATTTGGCGTATCGCGAGGGATCGTCGAATAGATCGAAATCGGGAAACGGCAGCTCGTCCAGATCCTGGATATAGCGCCCGAATGGCAGCCGGACCGGACTCCCGTCGCCGTCGCGGAACACGATGCCATCGGGCATCGGCGACGTGGGGTCGGCCAAACGGTCGAGCAGCGCCGGAAAACTCACCTCGGCCTCGTGCAGCAGGACGTAGTCCACCGGGGCCTTGCCCATGACCTCCTCGGCATGGAAGGTTGCGAAATTGCCGCCCAGCACGATCGGCATCTGCGGCCGGGCCGCGCGCACGGCCTCGGCCATACGCCATGTATTGCGGGCAACGGTCGAGAAATTGACCGAAAAACCGACGACGTCCGGCTCCCAGGCCAGAACCTCCGCGGCATAATCCTCCGGACTCGACAGCGAAAGCTGCCCGTCGAAAATCCGCACCTCGTGGCGATCGCGGATGATGGTCGCCAGGTAAAGCACCCCCAGGGGCGGATCCGATTCCTGATCGAGCATGGTATATGCAGCGTATTCGCTGACGGCGATAACCAGAGCAACCTTCATGATGACCTCCGAGCGCAGCGGATCTGCCGAAGACGGGGCGTGACGACGAGTTGATGGGCCGCAAGCACGGCGTCGAGTTCCGCACTGCGGTGAACGGCCGCCAGGCGCCGGTCCCAGATCTCGGCCAGGCTTTCTTCGTGTACCGAGCCACAGACGATTCCAGAGAGCGTGCAATGCGGCCGAACGCTGCCGTCGCCCCGGATCAGCATGCTTTCCTGCCCGCGATAGCGAAGCTGGCAGATATAGAAATACATGCTGACCGCCAGCCGGATATCCATATGGTCCTGAAGCGCCAGACCGCGTGCGCGGATGAACTCGGCGGCATCGTCATATTGGTCATCCGTACAGGCGCCGGACGCCATGAACGGGTCGCCGCGCCCCCAGGTAATCAGGTCGCCGATATTCAAAGTCCGGCAACCCGCAAGATAGCAGGCGTCGACCAGCGCCGGCAGCGAGGCGACGTTGTCGCGGGTCAAAACGGTCGACACAAAGGTATGAAGCCCGTGGTCGGCCGCCATGGCCAGGCCTCCCAGCGCCTTTGCCCAGGATCCACGGCGGCCGCGCACGACGTCGTGCACCGCAGGATCGCCGCCATCCAGGCTGACCTGAAGGGTGACCGCTCCCGCGTCCTTGAGCCGCCGGCACCAGGCATCGGTCATCAACGTGCCGTTGGTCAGGACATGGATGGGAATGCCGCTGCCGGAAAAGATGTCCAGAACCAGCCCCAGATGGGCCGGGCGCATCAGGGGTTCGCCGCCCGATATGATCAGTTCCGCAACCTGGAGATCGATCAGTTGCTGACAGACCGAGGCAAGGCAATCCATCGACAATTCGTCCCGATTGTCGGGACCGCTGTCATTGTAGCAGAAGGAACAGGTCAAGTTGCATCTCTGGGTGAACTCGATCTGGGCAGCCAGCGGACGCGGATTGACGCCGTCCGGCTTCATGCCGGCCAAGCGGTACCAGGCTTCCCGTCCCCGCACCCCGCCAAGTGCCGCAAGTGCTTCCACCCATTGAAGCCGGTCATCAAGGATATAGGCTCCGGCCAGCGACGCCTGAATGTCGTCAGCCAGATCCGGCCCCAAATCAGGCCCCCGCACGAGAGGTGGCGGACTGGCAAGAGCGGTGGCGGAACTGCCGGTTGACGCGGCTTCGAACTCACTCGTCATGAGGCCCTCCTCGTGCTTAGCCCCGATCGGATCGCGGGGACGGGAAAACTCAAACGTCGGCTGCCGCGCATATCGCCCCTTCGGCAGTCAGCACGCGGCCTATCGGCGGACAGTCGGGCGCCATCAGGTGCCCGTGCGTCTCATAGGCGCGAACGGCACAGCCCGACCCGCAAAGCGGTGCCACTCGGCATGTCTTGCACTGCGGGACACTTTGGGGACCACGCCCGGACCACTCATCGGGCCAGACTTGCCCGCTGCCCTGCCCCCTGGAAAACTCCGGGACCCCCGCCGCCATCGATGGCGGCAGAGCCGATCCCGCCGCCTTGACGGCCGCAACCGGGCAGCGCGCCGCGAAGCCGCCGGCATAAACGACGCCCTGGCGCGGAAAGGGGCAACCAGAGGTCCGCATCCACCGTTTGTCCGAAAGGATGAACCCCCGGATCACATCCGCCAGCCCCAGCGCCAGCGGTTCGACCAGCCGGTGTGTCGGCCGCGACAGCAATGCCGGCGCCAGGGCGCCATGGGCGTCCCAGTTCGTGTCGTAGACCTCGCACAGCCCCGCATTCTGCGCACCGTCGGCGGCAAAGACGACAAAGACATTGCGCGGGTAAACGCCTGAGAAACAGAGAGCCTCGAACACCGATCCGCCAATCGCTTCGAGCGTGGACGGCGTCACGGCAAGAACGAAGCTGGGCGAGAACCGCTGGCGGAACAGGACCCCCTGCCAGGCAAAGGTCATGCGCGCGAGAAGGTCGGGATCGCCGGCTCTGGCCAGGGCATCGGGACCGAGACGAAAAACGACCTGACGCCCGCGCGGCGCCAGGCCCGCCAATTCCAGCGTCGCCGCCTCCGCCGCCGGCGTTATCGGCAGGCTGGGGTCGAGCGTCAGGCTTACGCCCGAGATGCGGCCCTCGCCGGCCGTGGACAGAGTGCGGGCAATACTGCCTGCTTTGTCCCACGCATCGGCGTCGCCGACCCAGAAATGGACGAAGATCCGCTCGGCCGTTGAATGGGCAAGCCGGTCGCAGGCGTCCGCGACGGCCTCGGCGGCCTCATCGTCGGACAACCGATCGACCACGAAGCCAAGCCGGAGACTGGCTGCTATTGCATCGGCCGACCGCACCTCTGTACATGCTTCGCGAAACAGTTCCGCCTCGCCGGGTCCCGACGCCACGTCCTGCTTCGCGCCCGATTCGGCCCCCGGCCCGATGTCGCCTGAATCGCTGTGCTCATCCACAGGGACCGCACCCGCGAGCAAATCGTCGACGTCGCCCGGCAAAAGCCGGAGCATGGCGCCGGTCGGTGCATCGATGACGAAGGCACCGCCATCCGGACGCGGCACGGCGCACAGGAATGGCTTGCCAATCGACTCCCGGGACGGTTCGGGAGAACCGCCTTCGTCCGCCGGCGCCGATGCAGCCGGAGTCCGGTCGGCTGGCGAATTCATAGCGCGCTCCTTGGCCGCGCGACGCCGGGCGGATCCGATTCTTCCAATGCGATGACGATAGAGCGCCGGCGAAGATCGGCCACGATCCAGGCGGCATCGATCGGACGCAATTCAGGAAAGTCGCGGCGGAGAAGGTCGATAATGTCGCCGAGGGTGCGGGATTCCGCCAGAACGTTCCAGACCAGAGCCTGAGCCGGCGTCGCATGAAGCTTGTAGACAGGACGGCTGCGCGACGCGAGGACGAACAGGAGGCTCTGTCCGAAGTCGACGGCGCGTGCATGCGGGCCGCGCTTCAGGCGCGACCGGGAGACGGCGGCAACCGTCGCCTCCTCCCAATTCTGGGATGTCGGTGCCATTGTGCGATCTCCGGATCGAGCGACGAGCGGCATCGATGTCGGCAGGGAGACCGCGCACGCAATCCCCCTTTCCGGCCGCCGTCACCGACGACCGAACTTCACCGACGCCGATACGAAAATACGCTATGAAACCGAGATCGTGCCCGTGCCGGAAACCGTCACGTTGATTGTGGCAGCGACATCGCCGGTTCCGCCGCGCATTATTTCGCGGACCTGATCGTTGATGGCAGCGCTGGCAAGATCCTTGAACCGGCCCGCCTCCTGATCCTTGAGCACGCCGGCGGAAACGATGCGTTCGACCGTTTTCTCCGCCGCATCGATGCGTCCCGCTATCGGACTTGGATCGATCGGACGGGGCTGCCGGTTGACGACCGTCGGCCCCAGATTATTGCGAAGGTCTCTCAACGACTCTTCGAGGAGTCGGATTCGCGTCTCGTCTGGCTCGGGCATGGTGATTCTCCAGATCCATGATTGACGAAAAAGCCCAAGCGCCCCGAAAAATCTTATAACAAAATCCATCAACACCGCAATTAGTTATCTTAAAGATTCTCGTTGCCGCAATTATCAGTCTGCCAGGGCGGTGGCGGCGGTGGGGCGTCGGTATCGTCCCGGCTCTAGCGCGAAAGCGCTACCGGCTGCTCGGCGGATTCCGCCGGCACTGCTTCGTCGGGCCTGGAGGCTGCTAATCGCGGGGCATGACGTTTCGTCCCGCCTTTCGCTGCGGCGATGGTTCGCGATCGGGGAAAGCGCATCGAAACACGGAGACCGCCATCTTCGGCATTGGCCAGTTCCAGTTTGCCGCCATGAAGAGTCATTAGCATGGCCGTGAGTGGCAGCCCCAGGCCGTTGCTTTCCCTGTTGCCGTCATGGGAATGGTCGAGTGGCCGATGAAACGGCCGGAAAACGTGCTGCATATCCGCGTCGGGAATGCCGGGCCCATGGTCGCGAACCGAAATCGTCAGGCCCGGAAGATCACGCCCCCCGGCCTCCAAGGCAGTGCCAGCTTCTTCTGTGTCGAGATCGGCAGAACGCTCCGCGATTATTGAAACATCGACACCGCTTCCCGGAGGCGAGAAACTCAGCGCATTTGAAAGGATGTTCAAGAGCATTTGCAGCAGGCGCCGTTCGTCGGCGCGCAGTCGGAACCCGGTTGCGGAATCCGTCCGACCGACCGTCAACTCATGGTTCTGCCGCTTTGGCTCCACCAATACGACGGCGCGACTGACGATGTCGCTGAGACACAAATCGGTTTCTTCGAGTTCTTCGCGCCGCGCTTCGATCCGCGCCATGTCCAGAACGTCGTGCAGGACGGAAAGCAGATGACGCCCTCCGTCCTCTATATGGGCGAGATATTCCCGCTGCCGTACGTTCAATGGACCGAGATATTCCAGTCGCAATGCTTCGGCAAAGCCGATGACAGCATTCAGCGGGGTGCGCAATTCATGGCTGGTATTGGCCAGGAATAGCGACTTGGCCCGATCGGCCGCCGTGGCGCGTTGCTCCGCTTCGATGAGTTCGGACTCGCGCCGCTCTCGATCGAGGCGGTATTCACGCGTGTGGCTGGCGATCCACAGCATCAGCATGCCTACCAAAACGAGCATGGCAACCGCGATCACTGCCGCCGTCGGCCACAGCGTCGCTACGATCCGTTCGCCGGGATAGTTCAGCCTCCATTGCAGATGGCCGATCGAATCGCCGTCGGTATCGGTGATCGCTATGGATGCGCGCCCAGCTTCCTCGGCCGGCACCAATTCCAGCGATTCCAGCCCCAGAATCCGTTTCATTTGCCGCAGGAACCCGTCGTCCAGGCGACGACCAAAGACCAGAACGGCGGGACGCGACGCCCATCCGACGATGGGAGCACCCGATTCCAGCGCCATGGCGCTTGCAGAAACCAGAAAAATGTCCGAACCGACGGTAACGAAGCCCGTTTCCGGCTGAGGTTGATCCGGCGCGGACGAATTCCGTGTCGCCCTCACGAGGGGGGCTGCGACAGCCGCCCATTCATCGTGTTCAGGCCGGGGAATGCGAGCGCCGTCCAGGAACGCGAATGACAGACCGCCATCCGGAACGGCAACCAGAGCTACGGATACACCGAGGATTTCCTGCGCATAGATTCCCAGATTTTCGTTGGCGTATATCTCGTCCGGCGAGATGACGAACTTGTCGATTGCCTCGTCCCACCAGGCCCAATCCAGATTGCGCATCGCCAGATCTTCGGCGGCCTGTTCAAGCGCCGCCACGAATTGTTCAGCCGTGTGGGCATCGGCAAGTTCGTCGGCCTCGTTGCTTGTCAATACGAATGCCCCGGCCAGCGCTGCCAGGGACGCTGCGAACAAACCCACGATTCCGAGAAGGAGCGGCCAGACGACCAGCTTGCCGGAAGATCTGCCTTCCCGCACGGTATCCGCGCGCCGGTTTCTGGACAGTTGCTTCATGGCTACCTGGTTACTGTCTTGGGCACGCCGGGACCAGCCGGTCATGGTGCACACAAACGTCGCAGACTCAAAAGATGCCTTTTATCTACCGGATATCAATTAACGGCGGGTTAATATTCACGATCGTCAATACACAAACGATCAGCCCGTTTTTTCTAATTTGTAGCCAGTTTCAAGAAACCATGCCGATATTTATCAAATCCGATACACCTGCTCCGAAATTTCGGAGCCTTCATACTATTTATAGGGGAAATATATCCTTGCGATTGGATCGTGGCTACCTGACACAATCAACCAGCGGGCCCAACTGACCAACTCTCCGTTGGATGACCGATGCACGTTCGGCAATATATCCGCTGGGTCGGCCGGCGTCGAAACGCCGCGGATTTGGAAGCACCACGGCGAGCACAGCTGCCTGTCGCGACGTCAGATCCGCCGCCGATACGCCGAAATGATGCCGTGCTGCCGCCTCGGCGCCATATACGCCCGGCCCGAATTCGACGATATTCATATAGACCTCGGCGATCCGGCGTTTTCCCCACAACAATTCCAGCATCGGCGTATAGGCGGCTTCCAGCCCTTTTCGGATCCAGCTTCGGCCAGGCCAAAGATAAACGTTCTTGGCGGTCTGCATACTGACGGTGCTTCCGCCGCGCAATCTTTCGCCCTGTCTGAATTCATCCAGCACTTCACGAAAAGCGCCCCAGTCGAAGCCGCGGTGTTGGCAGAACAGATTGTCTTCAGCGGCGAGGATCGCCGGCATCAGATGCGATGAAATCTGCTCCATCGGCACCCAATCCTTGTCGAACCCCTCGCCCTCCAGCGTGCGGATGACCATAAGCGGCGTCAGCGGAACAGGCGCGACTTTGTAGACGACAGCCAGAAGCACCGGCAGCAGAACGAAAATGACCAGCACCAGAATCGCCAATCGCCGCAAAAGCCTGCGAAGGGCGAACCGGCGGAAAAATGACCGCTTCACCGCGCCCCTACCCCTGCTCGTTACCGGATCAGATCTGTTCGGGCCACGGTCACCGGACCCCCATCATCGGACCCAGTCGGTCAGCCGTTCCATGGCCTCGCCCATATCCGCCGTCGAACCGGCAAAAGAAAAGCGCAGGGTGCGATGCCCGCGCGTGGTGTCGAAATCGACCCCTGGCGTCACGGCGATCCCCGTTTCATCCAGTATGCGGCGGCAGAATGCGGGACTGTCATCCGTCAGATGACTGACATCTGCATAAATGTAGAAAGCACCGTCGGCCGGCGCGAGGTCGCCGAAGCCCGCTTTCGGTAGCGACTCCAGCAGCAAGTCCCGGTTCACGCGATAGACCGCGAGATTGGCTTCCAGCTCTTCGGTGCAGTCAAAGGCGGCGATCGCCGCATACTGCGAAACACTGGGTGACGAAATGAACATGTTCTGCGCCAGGCACTCGATCGGACGGACCAGATCCTCCGGCAGCACCATCCAGCCCAATCGCCATCCGGTCATCGAATAATATTTGGAGAAGCTGTTGATGACGATGGCACTGCCGGACACCGAAAGCGCCGTGGTTGCCGGCCGCGCGAATGTAATCCCGTGATAGATCTCGTCACTAACCAGACGGATTCCCGCACGCTGGCAATAATCCGCCAGATCGCGCATCTCGTCCGGCGACACCATCGTGCCGGCCGGGTTGGACGGGCTGGCCACGATCAGACCGGCCAGCCTTTCGCCGTGTTCGCGCTGCCAGGCGTCGAGCAGATCCGGTGTCGGCTGAAATCGCGTCTCCGGCCCGGCCGGAATTTCCACCGGCACACAGCCAAGCGCCGACAGGATGTTGCGATAGGCCGGATAGCCCGGTGCCACGAGCGCGACCCGGTCGCCGGGCTCGAAGGCGGCCAGAAACGCCAGCTGAAATCCGCTGGATGACCCGGTCGTTACCGCGATCCGGTCGGGCGAGACGGACACGCCATAGGCGTCGCCGTAATGCCGCGCGATGCGCGCGCGCAACTCAGGAATGCCGAAGGCGACGGTGTAGCCCAGCACGCGGGTATCGATCGCGGTTTTCGCCGCCCGCCGCACGCCCTCGGGGGCCGGCGTCGCCGGCTGTCCGACCTCCAGGTGGAGCACATCGCCATGGGTCTCGGCCCGGCGGGCGGCGGCCGACATGACGTCCATGACGATGAACGGAGATACCTTCGCCCGATCCGCAACCTTGAGTGCCGGCGCACTATGGCTTTCCCGATACGGCTCCGGGTGGTATTGCGGGTTGTCGGTCATCCTGTTCCTCGCATCGATAGCAGAGCCGGACCCACTATCGTAGATCCGGTGTTGCGGATATGGTCCTTGACGGTAAACGCCAATGAACGCAACCCTGATCGGAGCGCTCCCCGGCGGGTTGCCGTCAGGTCACCATATTTGACGCCGATCTTCCACCGGCGATATGGCGCCACTCCAACCGTGACAATGGGTGTCTGGATGTCTGCTGCCCTAATGATGCCCCGAATGACGACACAGATCGGCATCCGACGCGTTACTTCGGTACGCGGTGCTGCTGTTGCCGTTCTATCGCTGTGCCTGATCGCAGCATTGACGGTGCAGGCCGCCGCTCAATCGCGCATATCGCTGATCCGGGATGCCGAGATCGAGAATATCCTGCGCGATATGACCGATCCAATCCTGAGGGTCGCCGGCGTCGCACCATCCGGGGTCGAGATCCATATTGTCTCCGACAACAGTCTGAACGCGTTCGTCGCGGGTGGACAGAACATCTACCTTCACACCGGCTTGATCCTCGACACCCAATCACCGGAGGAACTGGTCGGCGTCATTGCCCATGAGGCCGGACACATTGCCGCCGGCCACCTTGCGCGGGGCCGCGACGAGCTTGAGCGGGCACAGCGCAACGTCCTGATCTCGTCGCTCGTGGGTTTGGCCGCTGCTTTGGCAACCGGCGACGGCCGGGCCGGCGCCGCCATCATGTCCGGCGGCGGTTCCATGGCCGAGCGCAACTTCCTGGCCTATAGCAGGGTGATGGAATCGTCCGCCGATCAGGCATCGCTCTCCTATCTCGACCGTCTGGGCTGGACGTCGGAAGGCATGCTGACGTTTCTCAGGCGGCTGGAAGACCAGGACCTGCTGCCCAGCAGCCGGCAGAGCGCCTATACTCGAACACATCCGGTAACGCGGGAGCGCACACTGACCGTCGAGGGCCACGTTTCCCGGTCTCCGGCGACGGGCAATCGCATGCCGGCCAGCATGCAAGAGGACTTCGACCGCATGCAGGCCAAGTTGCTCGGCTTCATGCAACCTCAGCAGGCGCTGCGACTTTACGATGCCGCCGACACCGCCGTGGCCGCGCAATACGGTCGTGCCATTGCCAATTACCGCCGCGGCGACACGGCAACCGCCCTGGACGGAATAGGCGCCCTGATCGCGCGCGAACCGAACAACCCGTATTTTCACGAATTGCACGGCCAGATCCTGTTCGAACAAGGTCGGATCGCCGAAGCGCGCGAACCCTATCGCCAGGCGCTTTCGCTGGCGCCGGACGAACCGCTGATCGGCGTATCCTATGCCCAGACCCTCGTCGCCTCCGACGACGGCGACCTTTTGCGCGAGGCCATTCGCATACTGGAACAGGCGACCGGGCGACCCGAAGGCAGGTCGCCCTTGACCTGGCGTCTTCTGGCTACCGCCTATGGCAAGACGGGCGATGTCGGCATGGCATCGGTCGCCCTTGCCGAAGAAGCCCTCGCCCTTGGCGACAACGAAGCGGCCCGAACGCAGGCCCGGCGGGCGCAGAGCCAACTCGCCAACGGCTCGGCCGGCTGGCTGAAGGCTCAGGACATTCTTACAACCACGGACGATTGACACATCATGATCATGCTCAATGCCCTGCGAACGGTGCCGCGAAAACTTTTACGCGTCGCCCGAACCGTGACAATGACCGCCGGAGTTTGCGCGGGTGCCGGTGTCCTCGGCTTGGCTGCGGCCAACGACGCCAGTGCCGATAGCGGCCTTGGCAGCGGCGAGCGTGCCGACATCGAGGCCGTCGTGCGGGATTACCTCATGGAGAACCCGGAGGTCATCATCGACGCTTTGAATGCGTACCGGACGCGGGAAGAACAAGCCACCCGGACGGAATACGAAGCAGAGTTGTACAGCCGCGCAACGACCCCCGTCCTCGGCAATCCCGACGGCGACGTCACGTTGGTAGAGTTTTTCGACTACAATTGCGGCTACTGCAAAGCCGTTGCCGGTTCCGTTGCCACGTTGATCGATGAAGACCCCAACCTTCGCGTGGTCATGAAGGAATACCCCATCCTTAGCGAAGGATCGGTGATTGCCGCGCGCGCCGCTCTGGCGTCTTCCGTCCAGGGCGCCTATCGTGAAATGCACGAAGCGCTGATGACTCATCGCGGCAACTTCGACATCGATACCGTGATGGCCCTGGCTGGAGATCTGGGACTCGACGCCGACAGGCTGCGCCAGGACATGGAAAGCAGCTGGATCGGCCAGGAAATCGTCGGCAACAGGCAACTGGCGGAGCAGATCGGCATTCGCGGGACCCCGGCCTTCATCGTCGGCGACGACTTTCTGCCCGGGGCGGCGGAACTGGAAACATTGCGCCAACTGATCGATGACAACCGATCGGCGTCCTGACGGCAGCGCGGACGCCACAGAACCATGACCGACACCGCACCCCCGGCCGACCTTGCGCGTCTGAACGAAATCGCCCCCTGGCTGAACGCGAGCGGCCATCGCGGCGCTGAGCCGCTCCCAGTCGGCGCGGTCGAATTTTCCCGGGACGTCTCCGGGCCGTTGTGGCGCGACGGCTATTTCGCGCTACGGCCTCACTTCGAGCGAACGCCGATCGACCGCCTTGCACGTGGCGTCGAAGCCCTGACACGCTGCAGCCACCCACCGGTCTCAATCTTCATGTTCGATGAAGCATGGGATCTGGTGCGCGCCGTGGCGCCAATCGCCCGCTATCTGCTGGGCGACACGGCGCGTCTCCTACCCCATCTCTGGGCATGGCATGTCGGTCCCGGCGGAACAAGGTCGGGATGGCCACCCCATTGCGACGCCGATGGCGAAACGGTTCTCGACGCCGGCGGCATGGAAATGCTGATGAGCCTGTCGCTGTGGATTCCGCTGACGGACGCGACGCCCGAGAACGGTTGCATGACCGTTCTGCCTTCCGGTGCCGCCCCCGGCGCCGGCAGGCCCCTGCCCATCTGTCTGCCGGCGCCGGCGGGCTCGGTGCTCGGCTGGCGCCAGGATGTGTGGCACTGGGGCGGAACCGCCCGCGAAGTCGCCAGCGGCCCGCGGCTGAGTCTGGCCCTGGAATTTCAGGCCGGGTTCGTCGATCCACCCCTGGCAACGCCGCTGATCGATCCGGACCACCCACCCGCGCCGGAACTGCGCCGGCACCTGGTAGAGTCGCAGATCGACAAATACCGCCATATGGAATGACCTGTCATGATCCGGCGGCTGTCGCGGCCGGACCCTATCGGGGCTTGCGGCCGTGACGGCTGGCGACAGCCACTGTCGGATCCTCCGGCCATTCATGTTTTGGATAACGGCCGCGCATTTCGCGCCGCACCTCGGCATAGGTGCCACGCCAGAATCCGGCCAGATCGCCGGTCACCTGCAGCGGCCGGCCAGCGGGCGACAACAGCGCAACGGTGACCGGCACCGCACCGCCAGCCACGGTCGGCGAGGTATCGAGGCCGAACACTTCCTGCAGTCGGACCGCAAGCACAGGGCCGCCGACGGCTGAATAATCGATGGCGACCTTCCTGCCCGACGGCACCGATACGGTATCGGGAAAACGCCGATCGAGGGTCCGGCGCTCGTCCCATGTCAGACAGCCGGAGATCAGCTGGCTCATGTCCAGCCGCGCCACACCCTCGGCCGTCGTCACGCCCGGCAGCATCGGCCCCAGCCATTTTTCCAGCGATTCGGCCAACGCCGCGTCCGACAAATCCGGCCACTGATCGTCGCCGTCATGCTCGCGGGCAAAGGCGACCCTGGCCTGGAATCGGCGGGCCGCGTCGTTCCAGGGCAGGCAGCGAAGACCCTTTTCGCGGATCATGGCCAGCATCGCCTCGACCGGCTGGTCGCCCGCCGGTACCGGGCGCCCGGTCTCGTTCAGCACCAGGGCGTCCAGCCGCCGGACATCGCGGGCGACCAGCTGCCCCCGGCCCTCATCCCAGCGCACTTCCGTCCGGTCGACGATCCGATCTGCGAACAGGCCCTCAACCGTCTGGCGGTCCAGGGCCGCCGCTCGACGAATGCGACCGGCCCGGCGATCGCCGGTCATGTCGGCAACGGCCAGATACGACGCCTGCGCCAAAGCATCGTCGACGTCGAGCACGCCGCCCCGGCCATTGGCCAGCAAATACTCGCCCTGCCCGTCCTTTCGGCGCCGCGCGATGCGGTCGGGATAGGCCAGCGCCGTCAGGTGCCCGACCGACTCCAACGGAAGACCGCCAAACAGATCAGCGCCCTCGGACGTTTTGCCGATTATTGGGCCGATCAGGGGCTTCAGCCGCGTCACCAGACGCTTCACCCGGTCCTTCAATCCCTTGTCACCGGGCGCCAGCGCCCCCTTTCCGGCCAGCCGGCGGACACGCTCGACGATATCCGCGCCCGGAACCGCCGTCAGGTCGCGTTCGTCCAGCAATGCGGCAAGGATGGCAGCGAGACGCCGCTGGGGCCCCTTGCCGGCGGACAGGACCATATGCGCCAGGCGGGGATGCAGCGGCACCTCGGCCATGGCCCGGCCATGGGCGGTAATGCGGCCGTCCGCGTCCAGCGCACCAAGCCGGACCAGCAGCGAGCGGGCCGCCAGCCAGGCCGTTTCCGGCGGCGGGTCAAGCCACGCCAGCAGGCCGGGATCGTCCAGGCCCCAGCAAGCGAGGTCGAGCGCCAGACCGGCGAGATCGGCGTCGAGAATTTCAGGCCGGTCATGGGCCGGCAAGGCGCCGTGCCCCGCTTCGGCCCATAGTCGATAGCACAGTCCCGGCGCGGTCCGGCCGGCGCGGCCCCGTCGCTGGTCGGCGGCGGCGCGCGAAATCCCGACCGTCATCAGACGGCTTAGCCCGACCGACGGATCAAGACGCGGTGCCCGTTTCAGGCCGGTATCGATGACGATCCTGATCCCGTCTATAGTCAGACTGGTTTCGGCGATGGTCGTCGCAAGAACGACTTTGCGGCGCCCCTCAGGCGCTGGTGTGATGGCCGCCTGCTGCCGGTCGGCAGGCAGATCGGCATAGAGCGGCAGCACATCGACATCCGGTCCGAGGTCCCGGCCGGCAAGTTCCGCCGCCACCCGCCGGATCTCACCCTGTCCCGGCAGAAACGCAAGAACGCTGCCCTCGTCGGAGGACAGCGCCTCGGCGATCGTGCTGGCCAGCGCCGCGACCGGATCGCCGCTCCGGCCCCGCGCCGCCACTGGTGGTCGATAGCGCGTTTCGACCGGATGCATGCGGCCTTCGGCACGAATGATCGGGGCTCCGCCCAGAAGGTCCGCCACCGCCACCCCATCCAGGGTCGCAGACATGACCAGAATCCGAAGATCCTCGCGCAATGCCTCCTGCGCCTCCAAAGCCAGTGCCAGGCCCAGATCGCCTTGCAGGCTGCGTTCGTGGAATTCATCGAATATGATCGCGCCGATGCCGGCCAATGACGGATCCGCTTGCAGGCGACGCGTCAGGATGCCCTCGGTAACCACCTCGATGCGGGTCTCCGGGCCGGTGCGCCGGTCGAACCGCGTGGTCACGCCGACGGTGCGGCCTGTCGGCTCACCCATGGTCGCGGCCATCCGGTCGGCCGCGGCCCTGGCGGCCAGGCGCCGGGGCTCCAGCATCAGTATCCGATTTCCCCCGATCCAGGGGGCGCCGTCGAGCGCCAGTGGAACCCGCGTGGTCTTGCCCGCGCCCGGTGGTGCCTCGATCACCAACCGCATGGAAGTACCGGCAGTCGTACGGACGTCCTCCAACACCGCATCGATCGGCAATCGGCCCCAACCGGCGGAAAGCGGCGACTTCTCAATCCATTGGGGCATCATTGGCGTTTGCACTATGTGTTCTCAATGCGCATTATAGGGGCGTACGTATGTCTCCGGACGATGACGTACACTTGCACGTCAGTATGACGTCCGGCAGGAGTGACGCACGGATGGACTTCATTCGCGATTGGTTCAAGCGGCATTTCAACGATCCTCAGGTGGTCCTGTTGATTGTGCTGCTGGCGGCGCTGTTCGCTATGTTGGTATTCTTCGCCAATATGCTTCTGCCGGCATTGGCGGCGGCGATCATTGCCTATCTGATGCAGGGCGTTGTCTCTCGGCTGGAGCGGTTGGGCGTGCCGCGAATCGCGGCCATTCTCTGCGTCTTTCTCATCTTCTTCGGATTCTTCCTGTTCGTCATCCTGGCGGTGATCCCTCTCATTTTCAGCCAGATCACCCTGTTGATCCAACAGGTCCCGTCAATGCTCAACGACGCCCAGGAACTGATGAGGCGGCTTCCGGAGGAATATCCGAACGTCTTCTCCGCCGATCAGGTCGACCAGATGTTTCTGGCCATCCGCAGCGAGGTGATCTCGTTCAGCCAGCAGGTGCTGACCTATTCGCTCGCCTCGATCGTCAGCATCGCCACTTTGCTGGTTTACGCGATTCTGGTGCCGTTGCTGGTGTTTTTCATGGTCAAGGACAAGGACCGGATTCTGGCATGGTTCACCAGCTTCCTGCCCGAGGATCGGCGCCTCGCAGCGCAGGTCTGGGAAGAAGTGGACGTGCAGCTGGGCAATTATATCCGCGGCAAATTCTGGGAAATCCTGATCGTCGGCGTCGTGACCTTCATCGTCTTCTGGATGCTGGACATGACCTATGCCGTGCTGCTGGCGGTTTTGACCGGCCTGTCGGTCCTGATACCCTATATCGGCGCAGCGATGGTCACCTTTCCCGTTGCTGTGCTGGGCTATCTGCAATTCGGCTGGGGCAGCGAACTCGTCTGGATCCTGATCGCCTATGCCATCATCCAGGCCATCGACGGCAACGTCCTGGCGCCGCTGCTGTTCTCGGAGGCCGTTAGTCTTCATCCCGTCGCGGTCGTGGTCGCCATCCTGTTTTTCGGTGGCATCTGGGGGTTCTGGGGGGTCTTCTTCGCCATTCCACTTGCGACTGTTGTCCAGGCCGTGCTGCGGGCCTGGCCCCGCTCGCAAGCCCGGGAACGCCGGTATCAAATGGGGATCGAGCCGGAAAGCAGCGCAGAGGACGCGCGCGACCCATCAACCGGCCGCTCACCGCAGATCGGTTCGGAACGCTGATGCGACCCTTGGGGGGCCGTAACGCACAGTCGCTATGAAAAAGGGAAGATCGGTGGTAGCTGGGGAGGGATTTGAACCCCCGACACCAGGATTATGATTCCCGTGCTCTAACCAACTGAGCTACCCAGCCACCGGGGACGAACCGGCATCAGCCGGTCGTCGCGGCAAGTCGTATAGGGGCAACCATGCCCGCCTGTCAAGCGACTTTCGTCGCGTCGTCGCGCGCCGGCTCGTCAAGGCCAGCGTCGATGCGGCCCGAAGCTGCGGCGCGGCGGATCCAGCCGCCGCCCAGCACCCGCTCATCGTCATAGAGAACGGCGGCCTGCCCCGGCGCGATGCCGTATTCCGGCTCGACGAGGCGGATCTCCGCCCGGCCACCGCCCTGGGCATAAACACGCGCTGCGACCGCGGGCTGCGCCGAGCGCAGCTTCACCTGGCAGTCCACACCCGATGCCGGAATGGAGCTACCGAGCCAGTTCAACTCGTCGATCTCAACGATATCGCGGGCCAGGGCCGATTTCGGCCCGACCACGACCTGATGCCGGTCCGGGTCCAGATGCACGACGTAAAGCGGATGTGCGGTACCGCCGACACCGATGCCCCGGCGCTGGCCGATGGTGAAGTTGATGATGCCGTCGTGGCGGCCCATGACCCGGCCCGACGTATCGACGATATCGCCCGGCTCGACCGCCCCCGGTCGCAGCTTTTCCACGATACGGGCATAGCCGCCGGTCGGAACAAAGCAGATGTCTTGGCTGTCGGGCTTGTCGGCCACTTCCAGCCCCAGACGTTCGGCGTGGCGACGGGTTTCATCTTTCGTCTGGCCACCCAGCGGAAAGCGAAGGAAGGCAAGCTGCTCGGGCGTCGTGGCGAACAGGAAGTAGCTCTGGTCCTTGGACGGATCGATGCCGCGCCGCAATTCGGGCACGCCATCAGTGCTGGCATCGGTCCCCGCCTCGTCCCCGGCATGGGGGGGCGAAACGCGGCGAACATAATGACCGGTCGCCATACAGTCCGCCCCCAGATCGCGCGCCGTCGCCAGAAGATCGCGGAATTTCACGGTCTGATTGCAGCGCACGCATGGAATCGGGGTCTCGCCGCGCAGATAGCTGTCGGCGAAATCGTCCATGACCGACTGAGAGAACCGGCTTTCATAGTCGAGAACGTAGTGCGGAAAACCAATCGACTCAGCCACCAGCCGCGCATCGTGAATGTCGATGCCGGCGCAGCACGCGCCCTTTTTCTCAAGCGCGGCGCCATGATCGTATAGTTGCAGCGTCACACCGACGACATCATAGCCCTCCTCGGCCAGAAGCGCCGCCGTCACCGAACTGTCGACGCCACCTGACATCGCCACAACCACCCGCGTTTCGGACGGCGGCTTATCGAAACCCAAACTGTTCATAACTTCCAAACTGCCAGCCCCCCGACAACATGCTCCTGGCTACATGTGGCTGCCTACATGTCGAGCGCGAATCTGGCATCCTCGCTTGCGCGTTCGATGGTCCAGGCCGGCGTCCAGGTCAGCTCGACCTTCGCTTCGCTCACGCCCGGAACCAGCCCTGCGCCCTTTTCCACCAATTGCGGCAGGCTACCCGCCACCGGACAATTGGGCGCCGTCAATGTCATCAGAATCGCTGCCCGACCGTCTTCAGACACCGAAATATCATAGATCAGCCCCAGATCGTAGATGTTGATCGGGATCTCGGGGTCGTGGATCTGTGTCAGGTTGTCGATGATCGCCTGCTTGACGGCCTCGGTGTCGAGCGGATCAGGAACGACGGTCTCATGCGTTGTCACATGAATCCAGTCCGGCTCCTCGACATGGAGTTCCGTCATAAAGTCGCGCAACGTAGGTTCGCTGCTCGCTACCATCAGATATTCCTTATCTCCGAACGGCCCGGGCCCAGCTCGGACCGGGGCGGTCGTCAGCTTGTCGCCGACGCCTGCTCCTTGCCATCGGCAACGCGGAAGCTTTCGCCGCAGCCGCACCGATCGACTTCGTTGGGATTGTTGAAGACGAACCGGGAGCCGATTTCCTCCTCGACGAAATCCATTTCAGTGCCGAGCAGGAACATGCTTGCGGTGGGCTCGATCAGGATGGTGACGCCCTTGTCTTCGAGCACTTCCTCGAATTTCCCGACCTCCGTCGCATAGTCCATCTTATAGGACAACCCGGAACATCCGGTTTTCTTGACCCCGACGCGCAACCCGATCACGGGCTGGTCCGTCTTCGCCATCAGCGTCTTGACCCGCGCCGCGGCACGGTCCGTGATGGTGATCGGCTTTAGCTGAACCATCGTCAACCTCTCGTCTGGTGGGCCGCCGGAGACTTGTTTCGTCCGGTGACAGGTTCCGGAATCCGGTACCGTTACCAATCATATAATCATTCGCCGCCGCTTAACAAATCCTGCGTCCAGGGCGTGTCGTCTTGTCCGGACCCCTTGAAATGCCGCTCACCGGCCATGGTTTTATGCCAGCAGCCGTCGAACCCGATGCAATGCCTCGGCCAATTGGTCGATTTCGGCGATGCTGTTATAAAGTCCGATACTCGCCCTCGCCGTCGCCGGCAGGCCAAATCGGTCCATCAGGGGCTGTGCGCAGTGGTGGCCCGCGCGCACCGCCACCCCCTGGCGGTCGACAAGCGTGGCGATATCGTGCGGGTGGGCAACGTCCATCACAAACGACAGGATCGACGCCCGCCGCCGGGCCTTGCCAATCAGGCTCACGCCCTCGATCGACTCCAGGCAATCCACGGCATAGTCGAACACGCTGGCTTCGTGGCGGGCAATCAGTTCCATGCCGATGCCATTGACGTAATCAAGCGCTGCCTTCAATCCAACCGCCCCGGCGATCGGTGGCGTGCCGGCCTCGAATTTAGCAGGCAGATCGGCCCAGGTCGATTTTTCAAAGGTGACCGAGCGGATCATCTCGCCACCGCCATGATAGGGTGGCAGACGATCCAGCAGGTCTTCGCGCGCCCAAAGGATACCAATCCCGGTCGGCCCATAGACCTTGTGGCCGGAGAAGACATAGGCATCGCAGCCAAGAGCCCGAACATCCACCTTCATGTGGCTGACGGCCTGACACCCGTCGAGAATGGTGATCGCACCGGCCGCTTTCGCGTCCGCTACCATCTCCTCGACCGGAAGGATGGTGCCCAGCGCGTTCGACATATGGGCGACCGAAACCACCCGTGTCCGGTCGGTCAGAAGCGCCCGCAGATCGGCGGGATCGACGTCGCCATTGTCGCCGACCGGCACGATTTTGAGGACGATCCTCATGCGGTCGCGCAAGAGCTGCCACGGCACGATGTTGGAATGATGCTCCAGGCCCGTGATGATGACCTCGTCACCCTGGCGCAGGATGCCCTGGCCAAGACAGGCGGCCAAAAGGTTGAGCGCCTCGGTCGCGCCCTTGGTAAAAACGATCTCGCGCTCGGACGGGGCGTTCAGATGTTCGCGCACGGTCTCACGCGCGGCTTCGTATCTGTCAGTGGCTCGTGACGACAGCGCATGCAGTCCACGATGGACATTGGCGTAATCATGGCTGTAAAGCGCCACCAGACTGTCGATAACGGCATGGGGCTTTTGCGCAGAGGCCGCATTGTCGAGATAGGCCAGCGGCTTTCCATGGACCATCTGGTCGAGGATCGGAAAATCCGAGCGAATGGCTGCCAGATCATAGGCTCCAACCGCGCTTCGATGTCGTTCCATGATATCGTCGTCCTCGCCGACCACTGTCAGCGGCGGCTTGCCCGCCGCGGATCCTACCGGTGCTTCCGCTCCTGGCATCGCCGCCTCCTTGTTCCCTGGAGCCCTATCCGGGGCCCCTATCTGGCGGCCATCCAGAGCCGCGCCCGCTCGGAAAACTGTTTGCGAATCGACGATATCTCGATTTCTTCGATCGCCTCTTCGACATAGGCCGCGATCAGCAAAGACCGGGCCTCGGCCAAACCGATCCCGCGCGCCTGCATATAGAATAGCGCTTCCTCGTCGATTTCACCAACGGTTGATCCGTGGGAACACTTTACATCGTCGGCGTAGATTTCCAGTTCCGGTTTGGCGTTCATCTCGGCCCGGGGGGACAGCAACAGCCCGCGATTCATCTGGAATCCGTCGGTACGCTGCGAATCCCGGCGCACGATGATCTTCCCCTGAAACACGCCACGCGCCTGATCGTCCAGAACGCCCTTGTAGACTTGTCTGCTGATACAATCCGGCGCCGCGTGGTCGACCAGAATCGACGTGTCGAGATGCTGCTTGCCCGACCCCAGATAGGCGCCGGACAGCCGGGTCTCGCCGCCGCTCGCCTCAAGCAGGCTATACAGGTCGTTGCGCGCCGTGTCGGCGCCCGCCGACAATACGAACCCGTCATAGGTCGCGTCGCGGCCAACGCGCGACAGGATGTTCGCGATATGCAGAGCGCCCGGCCCCTCGTCCTGAAGCTTGTAGTGACGGAATTTCGCGCCGTCGGCGACCGATACATCCGTCAGCATATCCGCGAAATAGCGCCCGTCGGACATGCCCAGATGATATTCGCACATCGCCGCAGCCGCGTTTTGACCGACACGGATGACGTTGCGGGTATGGGTCCCGTCGGCAATCGCGCCCGTGTTCACGAAGCAAAGAGAGATCACCGGCTCGACCACGGTCTCCGGCGCTATATCCAGGAAAAAGCCGTCGCCGGCCAACGTCTCGTTCAACGCCACGAAAATCCGCCCCGGCGCCGGAATCGCTGCCTTGAGCGCGTCCTGCAGTCGGCTGTCGTCCGATTCGATCAACGCTGCGACACTTGCCAGTTCCACGCCCTGCGGGAGATCGTCCATGCGTGAAAGATCAGGGTCGAAACGGCCGTCAACGACCACGAGCCGGGGGCCTTCCGGCGCGACGGCATCGACCCTTGCCGCAACATCCGCGCGGTCGACCGCTTGCGGCACCGGCGCCTGCCCTTCGGCGAAGGCCACCGCCCAGCGCGACAGATCTGTGTATTTCCACGCCTCGATCTTCCGGTGCGGCCATTCGAATTGGCCATACCGGTCTGCCGCATCCGCCCGGCGCACGGCCATCGCGGAACCGCCACGTCCCGGTAACGACGCTTTCACAGTTTCGATCTTGTCGGCAAACGGCAGAACGTTGTTCGTGGTCATAAGTCGTACTCTCGGGAATGGGTCTCTTGGCGATAACCGGAGGGAGGCGAGTCAGGCGGCCGAAGCCGCGTTGACATAACCTTCCGCTTCCAGCTTTTCCGCCAATGATTTGTCGCCGGAGGCGACGATCCGGCCGCCCGACAGGACGTGGACCCGATCGGGCACGATGTGGTTAAGCAGCCGCTGATAATGTGTAATCACCAGGGTCGAATTGTCAGGACGGCGCAGACGGTTGACGCCCTCCGCGACGATCTTGAGCGCGTCGATGTCGAGCCCGGAATCCGTCTCGTCCAGAATGGCCAGACTGGGTTCGAGCAGCGCCATCTGCAGGATCTCGTTGCGCTTTTTCTCGCCGCCGGAGAAACCGGCGTTGACCGCACGCTTCATCATGGACGGATCGATTTCGAGTTCCTTGGCTTTTTCCCGCACCAGCTTGGCGAAGGCCATCGGATCGAGTTCATCCTCACCCCTGGAGCGCCGGTGGGCGTTGATCGCGGTGCGCAAGAAGGTCGACATGCCGACGCCGGGGATTTCCAGCGGATACTGGAATGCCAGGAACAGGCCGGCCCGCGACCGGTCCTCCGGATCCATGTCCAGGATCTCCTGACCCTTGAACAGCACACTGCCACCGGTGACCTCGTATCCGTCCCGCCCCGCGAGAACATAGCTCAGGGTCGATTTGCCCGAACCGTTCGGCCCCATGATGGCGTGAACCTCACCCTCCGGGATTGTGAGCGTGACGCCCTTCAGGATCGGCTTGTCCTCGACAGAAACATGAAGATCGCGGATTTCGAGCATGATTACGTTCCGTTTACCTGAATTTGACCGTCTGCCTGACATCAACGACGTTCGCCCTGCCGGTCGCAGCAGCGAATCGCCTTGACCGGCGTCGCGGATGAATTGATTTCCTCAGCCGACCGAGCCTTCCAGGCTGATCCCGACCAGTTTCTGCGCTTCGACCGCGAATTCCATCGGCAACGCTTGCAGCACTTCCTTGCAGAAGCCGTTGACGATCAGGGTCACCGCCTCTTCCTCGCCAATACCGCGCTGGCGGCAGTAAAAAAGCTGCTCGTCCGACACCTTGGACGTCGTGGCTTCGTGCTCCACCTGCGCCGTCGGATTGCGGGTCTCGATATAGGGCACGGTGTGCGCGCCGCACTGGTCGCCGATCAGCAGGCTGTCGCACTGGGTATAGTTCTTGGCTCCCGTTGCCCCCGGCAGGACGCGGACGAGTCCACGATAGGTATTGTCGGACTTGCCGGCGCTGATACCCTTGGAAACGATGCGCGAGCGCGTGTTCTTGCCGATATGGATCATCTTCGTCCCGGTATCGGCCTGCTGACGATTATTGGTGATCGCAACGGAATAGAATTCGCCGACCGAATTATCCCCCTGAAGCACGCAGCTCGGATACTTCCAGGTGATGGCGGAGCCGGTCTCGACCTGCGTCCACGAAATCTTGGAATTCCTGCCCCGGCACAGACCCCGCTTGGTGACGAAGTTGTAGATGCCGCCCTTGCCTTCTTCGTCGCCAGGATACCAGTTCTGAACCGTCGAATACTTGATCTCGGCGTCGTCCAGAGCAATCAGCTCGACCACAGCTGCGTGCAATTGGTGCTCGTCGCGCTGCGGCGCCGTGCAGCCTTCGAGATAGCTGACATACGAACCCTTGTCCGCGATGATCAGCGTCCGCTCGAACTGTCCGGTATTGGCGGCATTGATCCGGAAATAGGTCGACAGTTCCATCGGGCAGGTAACGCCCGGTGGAATATAAACAAACGATCCGTCGGTGAAGACGGCGCTGTTGAGACAGGCATGCTTGTTGTCGGCCACCGGAACGACCGAACCCAGATATTTCTGCACGAGTTCGGGATGATCGCGCACGGCCTCGGAGATCGGGCAGAAGATGACGCCGGCTTCCTTCAGCTTTTCCTTGAAGGTCGTCGCGACGGACACGCTGTCAAAAACGGCATCCACCGCCACCTGCCGGTTCTTCACGCCGGCCAGCAATTCCTGCTCGGCCAGCGGAATACCGAGCTTCTCGTAGGTCTCGCGAAGCTTCGGGTCGACGTCTTCCAGTGTCTCCGGCCCATCATCGGCTTTCTTCGGCGCGGCGTAATAGTACGCGTCCTGATAGTCGATGGGCGGAAACCTGACCTTTGACCAATCCGGCTCGGGCATTTCCAGCCATGTCCGATATGCCTTCAACCGCAATTCGAGCAGCCAATCGGGCTCGTGCTTCTTCGCGGAAATCAAACGGACAATATCCTCGCTGAGCCCCTTGGGCGCGAGATCCATTTCGATATCAGTGGAAAAACCGTATTTGTACTTATTATTGGTTACCGATTCCACTTGTTCGATCGTTTCCGTGACCGCAGCCATACCCGCTCCTCATCTCCGGCGTGTCGTCGGGGCTGCTGCCCCGAATTCCCTATCGCACCAGTCAAGTAATGCATCCAAGGCACAACGGCAAGGGTTGCCAGACTGTGCCGCGTCACCAAGCCCGGAATGTCAGGCATTCCGGATATTCATTCATCTTCCGTCTGTATATCGGCGGGACGGAAAGACCGCCAGTCAGCCGGTCGCTGAACCTGATTACCCGACCAACACACTGGGGTATAGCATAGCCCGCTCGGTAAAAAAACCCGATTGACGCGATTACCGACCCTGCCGCTAGCCCATCATGTTGATGGTCGCCGACGGCAGCGTCAGCCTCAGCCCGTCCAGCCCTTCCGTCATGATGATCTGGCAGCCGAGCCGCGACGTCCGCGTCACGCCAAAGGCCAGGTCCAGCATGTCTTCCTCGTCGTCCTGGATCGGCTCCAGGCGAGCGCTCCAGGCCGGGTCGACGATGACATGGCATGTGGAACAGGCGAGCGACCCCTCACAGGCGCCCTCGATATCGATATCGTTCTGTTGCGCAATTTCCAGCACCGAAAGCCCGACCGGTGCGTCAACCTCTCGCGCCTCGCCCGAGGGCTCGATGAATACTATCTTGGGCATCCTGTTTCCAGACTCATGACGAATTTTCGATTATCGGCGCGGGATTTTCTGCCTGCTGCGGTTTCAGGCGGCGCCGCGGACAACCCCGTTTTCTCCGGGCGCGAGGCGTGCATGAAGCCGCCGCCAGACATCGACCAGCCGATCGATGTCGGCCTCTGTCGTAGTCCAGCCGAGACTGACCCGGATGAATGTCCCGGCCGTGTCGGCATCGAAGCCCATGGCAAGCAGCACGGGACTCGTCCTGACCTTTCCGGATGAGCAGGCGGACCCTGCGCTGAGGGCGACCCCTTCGAGATCGAAGGCCATCACCTGCGTTTCGGCCTTAACCCCCGGCATGGAAACGCACAAGGTATTTCCGACCCCGCTTGCCCCTTCACCCGCCACGATCGCCTCGGGCACCGCCGACCTGATTGCCGACACGGCGCGGTCCCGCAGTACCCCCAGCCGCTCTGCGTCACCGGCTTCGAATGCCGCCAATGCTGCGTCGAACCCGGCGTGGAATCCGGCAATCGCAGGCAGGTTCTCCGTGCCCGGCCGACGGCCGCCTTCCTGTCCGCCGCCGCGCATCCTTGCCGCTGGCACCGGCCCGCCGGGGACGACGACCACACCGATGCCCGGCGGCCCGCCGAATTTGTGGCCCGACAGCGTGACGATATCCGCACCCGCGACGGCACCGGCCAAATCCAGTCGACCGACCGCCTGTGCGGCATCGCAGTGCAGACGGACGCCCGCTTCGCGGCAAAGGGCGGCAATCTCGCCGATCGGGTTGATCACGCCGGTCTCGTTGTTGACGGCCATCGCCGAAACCACGACCGCTCCCGGATCCGTCATTGTCGCAAGTCTTGCCGCCAGCCTATCGATGTCGATCGTTCCCGCGGCGGAAACCGGCAGGGTTTCATGCGCCCAGGCGGCGACGCTGTCATGCTCGGTCGCCCCGGCCAGCACCGTCTTTGCGCCGGCAAGGGCCAGCGCATTGCCTTCTGTTGCTCCGGAAACGAATGTGACCCGGTCCGCCGCCACATCGAACACGCCGGCGACGCGGCGTCGGCAGCGCTCGACCGTCGCGCGCGCGCCGCGGCCGACACCGTGGACGCTGGAAGGATTGCCGCCGGTGTCGAGCGCGGCCACCAGTGCAGCGCGGGCTTCCGGGCGAATCGGGGTGGTCGCATTATGATCGAGATAGATCGGCGGCGGTCGAACAGTCATCTTCGGCGTGAATCCCGCAGCATTGAAGCAGCTTACTGAACCGCGACCTTTTTCGGCTCGGTCATCTCGGGTCCCGGGTCGGATCCGGAGTCGCGCTCAGGCTCGCTCACCGCCAGGCCTGACAGCGAGAAAACCCGGCTGGCGCCGAGAACGCGGCGACTCAGGACATCTTCGAGCGTCACCGACGACAGGAACAGATGAATCTGCGTGCCCAGCTCCTCCCACAAATCGTGAGTGAGGCACCGGGATTTATCCGAGTGGCAACCGGCCGAACTGCTGGGAGAACACCGGGTTGCCCTGATCGGTTCGTCCACGGCAACGATGATATCCGATATCCGCAACCGATCGGGTTCGCGGCCGATCAGATATCCGCCACCCGGTCCCCGCACGCTGCGCACCAACCCGCCCCGGCGCAATTTGGCGAACAATTGCTCCAGATAGGACAGGGAAATCTCCTGACGCTGGGCAATGTCCGCGAGGGCCACCGGATGATCGCGCCCGCTTCTCGCGAGGTCGACCATCGCCATGACGGCATAGCGTCCCTTGGTACTGAGTTTCATTGACCTGTTCCTGTGAATCGCCTGACCGGCACTTCGTCCGCCTGGACCTCCGGCGGCGGCATGCTTTCGTCTGCGACTCCATCTCCGGAGCTTGTACCGGTCGCGGCCCCCGCGCCGCCCTTTGTGCTGTCACCCTCCAGCCTGTCGAGCCGTGAGCGCAACGCATTCACTTCGTCCCGCAGCGTGCAAATCGTTCGGGCGACCGGATCGGGAATGTCGCGGCACGGCGTTCCATAGGGCAAGAACGATTCGGCTGCGTCGCCCCTGCTCTGCCGTTCGGGGCGCAGCATTCGGGCCGGCACGCCGACGGCCGTATAGCCCTCGGGGACGTCGCGCAAAACGACCGCGTTCGCGCCGACACGCGCATTGCGGCCGACCGTTAACGGTCCGAGAATGGTTGCATTGGCCCCGACAATGACGCCGTCGGACAATGTCGGGTGCCGCTTGCCTTTCGAAAGCGTGGTGCCGCCCAGTGTCACGCCCTGATAGAGTGTGACGTCGTCGCCGATCTCGGCGGTGCCGCCAATCACCACACCCGTGCCGTGGTCGATGAAGAAACGCCGCCCGATGGTCGCGCCGGGGTGGATTTCGATGCCGGTGACGATCCGAGTCAGATAGGAAACAAGCGATGCCAGGAACGCCAGACGCCATGACCAGAGCCAATGCGAGAGGCGATAACCGATGATCGCGTGAATGCCCGGGTAGAAAAGCAGGACGCCGATCGGCGACCCTGCGGCCGGGTCGCGCTCGATAACGCTGGCAATGTCTTCCCGAAGACGCTTGAACACGCGGAATTACCCTATGATATAAGTACTTGTAGCCGCCGGACGCATGAATCGCATCCGTCCGACCCACGCGCTGCCTGCCCGCCGGCAGGACAAACCGGGAGGACACCATGTCCACTCAGATTATAGATACCCAAGTGCGCAGGTCAAGTATCGACCTGGAATCGGTCATGCTACCGGCTGCAATTCCCGACAATATTCCGGGGCTATCGATCAAGAGACGCTCGATTTGCGGGCGAGGCTGAACGGGTTCAACCCCGGGGGGACGGAAGGGACATATGCCCGAAATCATTTTTAACGGCCCGGAAGGCCGACTCGAAGGTCGGTATTCGCAGAGCAAGGAGCGCAACGCGCCGATCGCGTTGCTGCTGCACCCGCACCCGCAGCATGGCGGGACGATGAATAACAAGCTCGTCTATACGCTGTTCCAGGCCTTTTCCAGGCGGGGATTCTCGGCGCTGCGCTTCAACTTTCGCGGCGTGGGGCGCAGTCAGGGCGAGTACGATCGTGGCGAGGGCGAGCTTTCCGACGCAGCGGCCGCGCTGGACTGGCTTCAGACGAACAATCCGAATTCGGCGGCCTGCTGGGTCGGCGGATTCTCGTTCGGCGCCTGGATCGGCATGCAATTGCTCATGCGGCGTCCGGAGATCGACGGATTCATCTCCATCGCACCGCCCGCCAACATGTTCGACTTCAGCTTTCTGGCGCCCTGTCCCTCTTCCGGTCTGATCGTCCAGGGCGACAAGGACGATATCGTCCCGAAGGAAAGCGTGCAGAAACTGGTCGGCAAACTTCGCCAGCAAAAGGACATCGTGGTCGACCACGAGATCATCGCCGGGGCCAACCATTATTTCCATCATCGTGGCGACGAGTTGACCGGGGCGATCGACCGCTATCTGGACCGCGCGCTGGCCGGGGTATGGGATCAGACGGCCGCCGAACCGAAATAGCCGGTGGTTCCGGCACGAAGTGAGCCCCTGCCGACCGTTCCGGCGACGGATGCAGTCGGTCGGGAGCTTGCTCCTGCGATCGCGGCTGTGATAGGCAGCATCGAAGATTCCTCCCTTTTACAGTCCAGCCATGACGGAATACGGGAAATGTCCACGCTGAGTTCGTCGTTCCTGGCGACGCTGCAGGAACGCGGCTTCATCCATCAGGCCACCGACCTGGCGGCGCTCGACGCTCTTGCCGCCAAGGAATGCATCACTGCATATGTTGGCTATGATCTGACGGCCGACAGCCTTCATATCGGCCATCTGGTCTCGATCATGATGCTGCGCTGGATGCAGAAGACCGGCCATCGGCCGATCACGCTGCTCGGCGGCGGCACGACCCGGATCGGCGATCCGTCCGGACGTGACGAAACCCGTCGCATGCTGGATGACGAGCAGATCGCGGTGAACCGCGCCGGCATCGAACACACGTTTCGCAACTTCCTGGATTACGACGGCGCCGGCCGTGCCCGATCCGGCGCGATGGACGGCCAGCAATCGGCGATGATGGCCAACAACGCCGAATGGCTCGACGAACTCGCCTATATTCCGTTCCTGCGCGATATCGGCCGACACTTCACCATCAACCGGATGCTGACATTCGACAGTGTCCGGCTGCGCCTCGATCGCGAACAGCCCCTGACCTTCCTGGAATTCAATTACATGATTCTCCAGGCTTACGACTTCATGGAGCTTTCGCGCCGGTACGGCTGCCGCCTGCAGATGGGCGGGTCCGACCAATGGGGCAACATCGTCAACGGCGTCGAACTGACGCGACGGGTCACCGGGCAGGAGGTATTCGGCCTGACCTGCCCGCTGATCATGACCGCCTCGGGCCAGAAGATGGGCAAGAGCATGGGAGGCGCCGTATGGCTCAACCCGGCCAGGCTAAGCCCCTATGAATACTGGCAGTTCTGGCGCAACACCGAAGACGCTGACGTCGTGCGATTCCTGAAGCTGTTCACCGAATTGCCGATGGACGAAATTGCGCGGCTGGAGCAACTCGGCGGTCAGGAGATCAACGAGGTCAAGAAGGTCCTCGCCACCGAAGCCACGGCGCTCTGCCATGGCCGGGAAGCGGCGGAGCTGGCTGCGGAAACGGCCCGCCGGACGTTCGAGCAGGGCGATATGGCGACCGGACTGCCCGGTACCGATATTGCAGCCGATGCGCTGGCAGCAGGGGTTCCGCTGCTGCAGGCGCTTCAGATGGTCGGCCTTGCCGCTTCGAACAGCGAGGGCAGACGGCTGGTCCGGCAGGGGGGCGCCCGCGTCAATGACGAGCGGATCGACAACGAGGAGCACGTCGTTGGCCGCGACGATCTGCGCGACGGAATCATCAAGCTCAGCGCCGGCAAGAAGCGGCACGCCGCGCTCAGGTTGGTTTGAGAGCATCACCCGGTGAACAGGCGTCGTAATACTCCGGGAGCAAGCACCGACAGCGGATTGACGACTACGCTCGGCTGATCAAGAGCACCTGCGATCCGGTAGGTAAAGGCAAAAACGGCGTCGGTTCCGCCGGTCGCCAGATCGCCCACAAGCGGGATCGACCGGATAACCTCGTTGACGCCGGCGATGGGGATCACATCGCCCGCCACGCTCATCGTGCCGGTGCCGAGGTCGATCCAGCCATTCGCCGTCAGGCCAAGGGCACCGCCGGAAGCCGTCGCGTCCGATATCTGGACGCGGCCGTTCTCGATCCGCAGCCGCGCCTGAATGCTGTCGAAAGGCAAACCGCCGCCGCCACCAAGCAGATCGGTCAATCCACCGACGGACATTGCGGCCAGCAGGCGGGCCAGAACCGGGGCGTGCACGACCCTGACATTGCGGATATCCAGAATGGCCTCGGCCGCCCCGTCCGATCCGGTCGTCGGTACCAGCTCCAGACTGCCGCCGGTCAGGCCATCATGGATGCCGAACGCCGCCAATACTCCACCCAGTTGCTGTGCCGCCCCGGAGATGCGGGTGATCGCGCCCTCCCGGACAGCCTGAAAATCGAACGGCAGTCCGCCAGCGGTCGTGCCGTCAATCTCCACCCGGCGGGTTGCAGCGGTCCTGACGATTTGCCCGGTGACAGCCCCTGTTCCGCCTTCCGGCAGCCTGACGCCGTCCAAATCGAAGGCGATATCCATCCCCTCGCCGGCGCCAACCGGCCCATTCAGGAAATCATGCAGCCGGGCGGTTGCGCCGGGCGCCTCCGGGTCATTCGTCTCGCCGTCACCCCCGAGCATGCTGGACAGGTCGAGCATTTCTCCAGTCAGACGACCGCTTATCCCCCCCTCGGCGGTGCGCTCGAAACGCCCGGCAAGGCGGGAGCCGTTATGCACCAGCCGTTCCACGACCGCGGTACGCATTTCGCCGCCGGAGAAACCGAGCGAGCCCTGGAACGACAATCCCATGGTCTCCAGCGCCAGCCGGTCCAACGACGACAAGCCGCCGGCATTTGCCGTGACCCGCCCGGATACAGTGCCGGGGACGCCGGGCGGCTTGGCGATATCGAACCCCTGAACCGCAATGCCCAAATCGGCAATGTCGGCCTCGATATCCGCCGTCACGCGACCGCCCGCAGCAAAGGTTGCCGCAACAGACAGCGGTGCGACACCGCCCGGGCCGGTCGACCAGGTCACGCCGGACGCCGCCCCACCGTTTCCGTCCGGCAGCAACGCGGCCAGGGTTTCCGCGTCCAGTGCCCCTTGCACCTCCAAACGATCGGGAGATCCCTCGTCGAATCCACGGCTCCACGCAAAGTCGAGCGACTGCCCCGCCACGACGCCGTTGCCGGACAGCGCCAGCCGTTGCCCATCGACCGACAGACGGCCGTCGAAGGCATCCACGCGCAGATCCGATGGCGATCCAGGCAGCAATCCCGGCAGAACCATGCTGGCGCCGGTGATCTCCGATGAGCCGGCGACGGAGACGTGATCCATCCTCAACACGGCCCTGAGCGGAAAGCCGAAACGAAGACGTGTTACTGCGGAGCCACCGACCTCTTGCATGTCGATACCGATATCGTCGGTGAATCCGAGGCGCGGCCGGCCGAGAAAATCTAGCGTTTCCGACAGCGGTCCCGAGGTTACCAGATCGATGTCGATCGTCTGGAAGCGGCGATCGAAGCCGGTGATCTCGATCGATGCCGCATCGGCTGACAGTCCGGCGCTCCGGCCGCCGCCCGTTTCGACCGAGAAGACGCCATCTGCGTATCGTGCGGCGCCCGAAAGGCCCGTTATTGGCGGCAGATCATCGAGATACGTCAAAGTGGCACCCGAAAAGCGGATCATCGACGTCAAAGCAGGCGGTTCTCCGGCATCCTCGGCAAGCCGCCACGAGGCGCCTTCACTGAAGCCGTCTTCCCGAATGACGGTGGTGTCGAGCGTCAGGGTCGCCTCGTCAACAATGCCGCGCGTGATGTTGGCAGTGACCCAGTCCCGCGCCTTCGGCGCCACGGCTGTGGGCCAGTACCGTGGCAGAAAGTCCAGCGGCAGATCGGTCGCCCGGACGTTGAGGTCGATCGCAAATTCATCCCCACGGCCCCGGCCGGAGATCGCGGACAAGCCAGCCACAAGCACCGGTCCGCCGATATCGATGCCGATATTGGGCAGGTTGAGCCGGCCGGCACCGAAATCGACCGTGCCCTGAGCGGTCACACCGGCGACGCTCATCGGTGCGTCATACAGACCGGGTATGTCGAGCACGGCGGCATCGCCATCCAGCCGGAATTCGACTGCTTGCGGATGCCCGTCCGGCGATAATGTCGTGCGCGCCCGGCCGTCGATGGGCGATCTGATCGCCGCCAGCGGCGCGAGCGTGTCATCGAGCCGGGCCACAACCGCGGGCACGATTCCGCCGAAAGTCACTCCGAGCGCCGTTTCCCCGGCCTCCATATCAAAGCCGATATCGGCGGTGAGCCAGCCGTTCTCCATCCCTCCCGGCCCCGAGACAACGGCTGCGGCGCCGCCGGCGATGCTGGCAAGGCCGCGCTCCAGGTCGATCGACAATCCGCTCATTATCCATTCGGTTCGGCTATGGTGATCGATCAGATCGACCCGGGCATCGCGGACCGTCAGCCTTTCGATCTCCGACATCGGCGCGTCGGTAGTGCCCGGTGGCGCAAGCAGGGAGTTGAGCAGGGTGATGACGATATCCGTCGGCGGCAACAAATCGGCGTGTTCCGCCGGTCCGAGGACGATCTCGAACCCGCCCTCTGCCAGACGCTCCGCAGCAAAGCGCGGCTCGATAACACTCAGCGATGCCGGTGCGATCCGTCCGCCGAGCAGGGCGCGGTGGCTGAGTGTGACTTCCATGGCGGGCAGACTGGCCATCGCCGTGCCCTCGGGGCCGGTCACCGAAACGTCCTCGGCGACCAGGATCAATGGCTGGTCGAAGTCGCGCCACTCCAATTGCATGCGGCCTATATCCAGATTGACGAGCTCGTCGCTCATCGCGCCTTCGATCGTCCCGATCAGGAACGCGGCGTCGATCGGCCCGCTCGACAGGCGCCAGGCAACGCCGCCGACGGCCAGCATCGCCAGCACGAGCAAGGCCAGCAATCCCTGCCCCGCCAGCGCGGCGACCAGCAATCCGGCCGAACGCCCGGGCCGTTCGCGCGTTGTCTCCCCGTCTCCGGTGGGCGTTCGAGTCATGGCCACACTTCGATCGGTACCCCCAACAATTCGAAAGCGCTGCAGGAAACGCCTCCCCGTATCCATCGGAGCCTGTCCTGCCCGAGCCCGGTGCCTTGACTCCCGGTGCCTTGACTATAGCCGCGCGAGGACCGAGCCTGATCGAGATTATGCCCCAGGAAAGTCAGGACTATGACGCAGACAGGCTCCATCGCAAGCCCTTGGTCCCCGGCACGATGGCCAGGTGCCCCGGATGGCAGCGATCGACAGAACGGATGGCGCCGCCTGGAAGAAACCCTCGCACGGCGCAGCGGGCCGGTGGACGATGGGACTGTGGACGACGGGACGGGCGCTCCGACGGTCGAGGCGATGAAAGACCATCCGGTGACCGGACCCATGCTGGATGCGATGTTCGCGTACAGCCCTTTTCTGACCGACATCGCCACCCGTGATCCGGCCCTTGTCTCGGATCTGGCGCGCCGGGGCCCTACGCCCGTCCTCACTGATGTCCTGAACGAGATTGCCGGGCCGCTGTCGGCCCTCGATGACGAGAAGGCGCTGATGAGCGGCCTTCGCCGTCGGCGCCGGACCGCCGCCTTCGCCATCGCCGCCGCCGACATGGCGCGGCTTTGGCCGGTCGAAACCGTCTGCGCCAATCTGTCCAGTCTGGCCGAAGCCGCCGTTCGGGCGTCCGTCCGTCATCTCCTGCGCGCCGCCGCCAGGCGCGGCGACATCACGTTGCCGGATCCCGCAGCGCCCGAATTCGGGTCAGGCCTCGTCGTTCTGGGCATGGGAAAACTTGGCGCTCGCGAATTGAACTATTCCAGCGATATCGACCTGATCATTCTTTATGACGACGAGGTCGTGCAAAGCCCCCGACCCGACCGGATTGGCCGAACTTTCGTGCGAATCGCGCGGGATATGGTGCGCCTTCTCGATGACCGGACCGCCGACGGTTACGTTTTCCGGGTCGATCTGCGGCTGCGCCCGGATCCGGGGGCCACGCCGCTGGCGGTCAACATGACCGCGGCGGAGACGTATTACAGTTCCATGGCCCAGACATGGGAACGCGCCGCCATGATCAAGGCACGGCCGATCGCCGGAGATGCCGAAGCCGGCGCCGCCTTTGCACGGTTCCTCAGGCCCTTCGTCTGGCGCAAATCGCTCGATTTCGCCGCACTTCAAGATATTCACGCCATCAAGCGCCGCATTCACCGGCACAAGGGACACGGTTCGATCGCCGTCGAAGGTCACGACGTGAAACTGGGGCGCGGCGGCATCCGCGAGATCGAATTCTTCGCTCAGGCCCAGCAACTGATCTTTGGCGGGCGCCAACCGGCCCTGCGGGTCATGGATACGTGCTCGGCGATCAACGCCCTGGCCGACGGGCTTCGCCTGGCACCGGATGCCGCCGCTCCGCTGATCGAGGCCTATCGGGATCTGCGGCGAATCGAACATCACATTCAGATGATCGAGGACCGGCAGAGCCACAAGATGCCTGATACAGCAGCAGGCGTCGATACGTTGGCCGGCTTTCTCGGCTGGGACGATACGGCCGCGTTTCGGGCCCACCTGACCGCGACGCTGACCCGAATCGAGAGCGCGTATGATGGTCTCTTTGCCGACGAGCCGGACCTGCGCAGCGATTCGGACCTGGCCTTCACCGGCGCCGACGACGATCCGGACACGGTGCGTCAGCTGGCCGAGATGGGTTTTGCCGATCCGGCGTCGGTGCTGTCGACGGTGCGATCCTGGCTGCACGGCCGCTATCGCTCGACCCGATCTGACCGGGCCCGGACGCTCCTGGCCGAGTTGGCGCCGGCGATCGTCCACGCTTTGGCCGCCACCCAGCAACCCGATGACGCTGTCCTCAGATTCGACCAATTCATCGCCCGACTTCCGGCCGGGGTTCAGATTTTCTCGCTGTTCCACGCCAACCCCGAGTTGCTGACCCTGCTGGCCGACATCCTGGGCACGTCGTCACGGCAGGCGGATCACCTGGCCCGGAATCCGATCCTGCTCGACAGCGTCCTCACACCCGGCTTCATGGAAAGTCTGCCCGATTTCAACGCACTGCAGAACGAAGTCACCGGACTGCTGAATACAGTGGACAACTACGAGGACGCCTTGAATGTACTGAGGCGCTGGACCAACGATCACCGTTTCCGCGCCGCCATTCATATCCTGAAGAACCTGTCCACGGTCGAATCCTGCGGCCGCTATCTGTCGGACGTCGCCGAAGCCGCGCTGGTCAACCTGCAGCCGCTGGTGGTGGCGGAGTTCGAAAGACGCCACGGCACCTTCGACGGTGCCGGCGTTTCCATCGTCGCGCTCGGCAAGCTGGGCAGCCGCGACATGAGCATCCGGTCCGACCTGGATCTGATCGTCATCTACGATGTTTCCAGCGACACCGCCGAGTCCGACGGGCCCAAGCCGCTATCGCCCACCGTCTATTACGCACGGCTGATTCACCGCATCATATCCGCGATCACGGCTCCGACCGCCGACGGCGCGCTGTACGAGGTCGATATGCGGCTGCGGCCGTCGGGCAATTCCGGGCCGGTCGCAACCAGCCTGGAGTCCTTCGTGCGCTATCAACGCGAAGCGGCCTGGACCTGGGAGCATATGGTGCTGACCCGCGCGCGCCCGATCACCGGCGAACCCGCCATGCGGAACAAGATTACCGACGCGATTCAGGGGATTCTGCGCGAGCCGCGCGACGCGGAGAGACTGCGCGCCGATGTCGCCTCGATGCGGGACCGGATCGACCGGCAGCACGGCACCGAAAATCTTTGGGAGGTCAAATATGCCCGGGGCGGCCTGGTCGATATCGATTTCATCGTCCAGTACCTGCTCCTGCGCGAGGGGCATGCCTATCCCGACACACTCGTCCCCTCGACGACCGAGGCCATCGATCGGCTGGCCGCCCATGGCTGCCTTGCCGCCGCCGTTGGTGACGACCTCAAGCAGGCGCTGTCGCTTTGCCGTCGGATTCAGGCCTATCTCCGTCTGGTCACCGACAAGGAATTCCGACCGGCAACGGCGGCCCGTCCGCAGGTCGAGGGGCTGGCGCTTGCCGTCGATCCGGATCAGAAACGGCCGGTGGACTTTGCCGCGGCCGAGCGATTGCTGGAGGAGACACTGGCCCGCAGCCATCGCCATTTCCAGGAGATCGTTGGCGTCCCCGGGCCGGAATGACGATGGGTCATGCTCGTCCTTGCCGCCACCCCGACAATCGCTAAATTAGCTGATCCGATCCCGGTCCATTTGCCGATCCAGTGCCGACAACCCCGAGGATAACGCCATGACCGTCGAAGAAGGCCAGCCCGCTCCCGACTTCTCACTACCGACCGCCGATGGGGACGATGTTCAGCTCTCGGCCCTGAGGGGAAACCCGGTCATTGTCTATTTCTATCCCAAGGCCGATACACCCGGCTGCACGAAAGAAGCCTGCGGCTTCACCGAAGCCCTCGCCGCGCTGGGAACGACGGGCGTTCGGGTGATCGGCATCTCGAAGGACGCCGTCCCGAGGCTGGCGAAATTTCGCGACAAACACGGCCTGACCGTAACCCTGGCTTCGGACGAGGAAGGCAAGACGGTGGAAGCCTATGGGGCCTGGGTTGAAAAGAACATGTATGGCCGAACTTATATGGGCATTGACCGGTCCACTTTCCTGATCGACGAAAACGGCATCGTGCGCCATGCATGGCGCAAGGTAAAGGTGCCGGGGCATGTCGACGAGGTCGTCACCGCACTGAAACAGCTATAGGCCGGTCGTTCGGCGCCTGATGGTCTGGGCCTGCGGCGAATCATGGAATCGAGATGGACCGACTGACCAGCATGGAAGTCTTCGTTCGGGTCGTCGACTGCGGCAGCTTTGCAGGCGCCGCCGCGGCCATGAAACTGTCGCGCGGCATGGTCAGCAAGCACGTTCTGGCCCTGGAGGAACGGCTCTCGGTCCGGTTGCTCAACCGCACGACCCGAACGCTCAACCTGACCGAAGCCGGTGCCGGATACTATGAACGCTGCCGCCAGATCGTTCAGGACGCGGAAGAAGCCGACAGGGCGACATCGCAACTGCAGAGCGAGCCGCGCGGCGATCTGCGCATCAACGCGCCGATGACCTTCGGGTCCATGCATCTCGCACCGGCATTGCCGGATCTGCTCGGCCGCTATCCCGACATGTCGGTCGATCTGGTCCTGAACGATCGCGTCATCGACCTGGTCGATGAAGGGTTCGACGTGGCGATCCGGATTGCCAGGATGCCGGATTCCAGCCTGATCGCCCGAAAGCTCGCCCCGTGTCGGCTGGTGCTTTGCGCCGCACCGGGTTACCTCGAAAAATTCGGGACGCCCCAGATTCCCCAGGACCTCGTCAACCATCGCTGTTTGCTGTATTCGATTTCCTCGTCGCCCCGCGAATGGCACCTTTCGGGGCCGGAGGGTCCTGTTACCGTCAAAGTTAACGGACCGTTGCGCGCCAACAACGGCGAGGCGTTGATGGACGCCGCCCTGACCGGCCTCGGCATCCTGATGCTGCCCACCTTTATCGCCGGCGCCCACCTTGCCAGCGGCGCGCTGGTGCCGATCATGACCAATTACGCCCCTCGTCCGCTGACGATCAACGCCGTCTATCCGCATAATCGACACCTTTCAGCCAAGGTGCGCGCGTTCGTCGATTTCATGGTCGAGCGGTTCGGAACGACGCCCGCCTGGGATCAATGGGCTATGGAATCAGATCAGGAACGCCCGAAAAAAGAGATTTGTTGAAAATTTTTCAATTTTTCGGATAGTACGTTGCCTTGAACAAGGGACAAAAGGCAACACATGGCGGACCCGAGCGCAAAACACGACGACATCTTCACGGGCATGGTCCAGACGGTCCGAGCGGTCGACCATGTGGGGTGCCGGCTCGTCGGGCCGGATTTTCGGGTTGTGGCGGTCAACGAAGCACTGGCCGAAAGGCTGGAACTGCCGGCCGACCGCCAGATTGGCGCGCCCGCCACCCTCGGCCTGCCGCGCGAGGATCGAAACGCCGTTTTCGAACACTTCCAGCGGACCATGGACAACGGTGTCGCCCGGGCGTTATCGACGCGGCTGATCTCGCAATCCGGCGTCGAGTCGGCAATCACGATATCAAGTGGCCGATTGGTCTGCCCGACGCGGGGACCGTTCTGCATCACAACCTTTACCGAACCGCGCAGCCGCGCCGCCGCCGAGGAATGGAGCCCCAACACCCGCTATCGTGCGCTTTTCGACCGCACGCCGGACTGCGTCTTCGTGCTGTCCTCGTCCGGGCACGGACCGGTCCCGGCCATCGAAGCGGCAAATGCAGCGACCCAGGCGCTCATCGTCGGGCCGGACAAACCGGTCGACGGCACACCGATTTCCGCCTTCATGCCGACCGATACATGGCGCTATCTGACCCACCAGATGAATGCCGTCACCGGCTCCAGCAAGACCAGCCGTCAGACGGCGACGCTGACATTCAGTGGCGGCCGTCTCCCGGCAGAAGTCACAATGGTGCCGGTCGATTCGCGTGAAGTGCTCTGCATCCTGCGGGATATCAGCGACGATGTCGAAGCGAGGGCCAATCTCGAACATAGCCAGGAATTGCTGGCATCGATCTTCGACAGCAGCGATGTCGGCATCGCCATTTCCGACGTCAATGTCGATCTGGTCGCCGTCAACCGCGCCTATGCCCGATTCTACCGCACCACGCCGGAAGCCCTGCGCGGCAAGAGCGTGCTGGACCTGGTCCCGGATTCCCAGCGCGCCAATGTTGAGCATTGGCACAATCGCGTACTTAAGGGTGAGACCATACGCCAAGAAGAGATCCTGATCCCGGCCTCGCTGGCGGACGGGACGCCGGCACGCTCGCTGTCCATCGTCAGCAGCCGCCTCAGGACCCGCAGCGGCCCCGACTATACGGTCGCCATGTTGACCGACATCACGCGGCAAAAGCAACTGGAGCGGGAACTGCGGGCCCGGCAGGAAGAACTGGTCCGGATTGCCGACCACTTGCCGGCGCTGATCGCCCAGATCGACACCAGCGAGATCATCAACTTTGCCAACCAGGCGTTCGAAGACTGGTTCAAGGTGCCGCGCGACAAGGTCATGGGATTAACCATCCGGCAATTGCTGTCCGGCGAAGCATATGAACGGCTCACCAGCGGCATCAAGCGGGCACTGGAGGGCGAATCGATCACCATTCTGGACGCCGGGCTGTTCCCCGACGGCGAGCGGCGGCATATCCGGCTCAACCTGATGCCGCGTTTCATCCGGTCCCCGGACGGGACGTATGGCAATACCCCCGAAGGCGCCTATATCTTCGGATTCGACATCACCGACACGATCCAGTCGCAACAGCAGTTGCAGCGGGCCAAGGAAAGGGCAGAAACGGCCAACAAGGCAAAATCCCAGTTCCTGGCAAATATGAGCCACGAGTTGAGAACCCCGCTGAACGCCATCATTGGCTTCAGCGATATCATCAACAATGAATTGTTCGGTTCGCTCGGCCACCCGAACTACAAGGACTACAGCAACGATATACTGACCAGCGCCCAGCATTTGCTGTCGTTGATCAACGACGTGCTCGATCTGTCGAAGATCGAGGCCGGACGCTATGAGTTGAACGAAGAGCCGATCAATCTCACCGCATTGATCGACAGCGTCATGGCGATCATCCGGATCAAGTCGCAGGAAGACGGGCTAACCATCGACCACGATCTCGATCCCCGGTGCAACTGGATCGTTGCCGACACCAAGGCCATGCGCCAGATGCTGCTGAACCTTTTGTCCAATGCGGTCAAGTTCAGCTCGAAGAACGGCCACGTCCACTTGGGCGTGCGCGCCACCTCGAAATATGTCAGCTTCTCGGTCACCGATACGGGCATCGGCATTCCGGAATCGAAACTGCACAGCGTGTTCGAGCCGTTCGCCCAGGTGGACAATGTCCTGACCCGAACCCACGAGGGAACAGGCATCGGATTGTCGATCACGCGCGCCTTCGCCTCTCTCCATGGCGGCACCATCGATGTGACGAGCGTTCTGGGCCACGGCAGCACCTTTACGATCAAGCTCCCGGCCTGGCGCGCCCTGCCGGAAGCGTGGCGCCAATCCTCGTCGACCTGACGATTCAATCGGGACCGATAGACCCCTAAGCTCTTGCCAAAGCCCGCGCCGTGCGATAGCGGAATCCGGACCAGACTCGTTCGGCCGAACGGCCGCACCGCACCATTCCCGGGGATCGTCATGTCGCGCACCGACGCCATTACCGCCGCCCGCGCCTTCGCCACCGACGGAACGCTGGCGGCCGAACTTGGCCGCCGCGTCGCCATTGCGACGGAAAGCCAGCGCGCCGACAGCGGCCCGCATCTTCGCCGCTATCTGACGGAGGAAATTCAGCCCAGCCTTGAAAAGATGGGTTTTGCCTGCCGGATACTGGAGAACCCGGTCGATGAGCGCGCGCCGGTTCTTTTCGCCGAGCGCATCGAAGACCCGGTTGAACCGACGGTCCTGACCTACGGCCATGGTGACGTACTGCACGGCATGGCGGAGGACTGGGCGAACGGCCTCGACCCGTGGAGGCTCGCATCCATCGACGGCCGCCTTTATGGCCGGGGCACGGCCGACAACAAGGGACAGCACACGATCAATCTGGCCGCGCTCGGCCTGTTGCTGAAACGCGACGGCGCGCTTGGCTTCAACGTGAAACTGTTGCTGGAAATGGGCGAGGAAATCGGCTCTCCCGGTCTGGCCGCGCTGTGCGAGCGCCACCGTGACCTGTTCGCCGCCGATGTGTTCATTGCGTCCGACGGCCCCCGGCTTGCCGACGATCAGCCAACGATCTTTCTGGGGACGCGCGGGTCGATAAATTTCGACATCACCTGCGATTTCCGCGACGGCGGGCATCATTCCGGCAACTGGGGCGGCATTCTGGCCGATCCGGCGATCGTCCTCGCCCATGCCCTGGCGACGATCACCGACCGCAAGGGCCGCATTCTGGTCGATGGCTGGACCCCGGCAAATGTGCCGGAGGCCGTGCGCGAGGCGGCCCGCGCGCTGACGCTGACGCCCGGCCCGGACGATCCCCAACCGGATCCTGACTGGGGTGAGCCCGGCCTCAGCGGTCCGGAGAAACTCTTTACCTGGTGCAATTTCGCCATCCTGGCACAGACCGCGGGCCGGCCCGAAGCGCCGGTGAACGCCATTGCCGGTTCAGCGCGCGCCCATTGCCAGTTGCGCTACGTGGTCGGCGTCGATCCAGACCGTGTGTTGCCGGCGCTGCGCGACCATCTCGACCGCCACGGATTCCCGCAAGTCACGGTAACGCCGGCGAAAAAGGGCTATTTCCGCGCCACCCGAACCGATCCGACGAACCCCTGGGTGACCCGGGTTCAGGCCTCGATCAAGGAAACCACCGGCAAGACGGTCGCCGTGCTGCCCAGTTCCGGCGGGTCGCTGCCCAACGAGGTCTTTGCCGAAACGCTGGGCCTGCCGACGATCTGGATTCCCCACTCCCATCGCGGCTGCTCTCAGCACGCCCCGAACGAACACCTGCTCGCCGCCACCGCAGAGGAAGCGATGGCGATCATGACGGGCCTGTTCTGGGATATCGGCCACGGCGATTGAGACGCCAACCGGGCTCGTGCGGATCGGGGCCCCTGATCGGTGTCAGGGGCGATCAGGGTGGGGAAGATGGTGGCCGTCTTGCGATCGTTCGTGCCGCCGCCCTCCTGATCGTCCCCGCCTTGAGCGGGGACCTCGCGCAGCAACTTCCCACAGGCGAAACGGGAACCGGGCTCATGCGGATCAAGGTCTTTGGACGGTGTCAGAGGGCGATCAATCCACCCGAACCGGCTCGCCCAATGTGTGCATCAGCCGGTTCGCCCAGCCGAATATGGCGGTCGCCAGGGTCAAGTCGACGATTTCGAGGTCGCTCATCCCGAGATCGCGCAACCGGCGCACATCATCGGCGGTCGCCTCGGGCGGCGACTTCGACAGCTTGACCGAATAGTCGAAGATCGCCTGCAGGCGCTCGTCCAGCACTGCCTCTTCGCCGCGGGCGAAGATCTCCTCGACGACCTCCGGACGCTTCGCCAGCATGGTATAGCGGTTGACGTGAACGGCGGTGCAATAGATGCAGTGGTTGACGATCGACGCCCCGATGGCCCCGACCTCACGTTCGGCGCGCGACAGGCCGCCCCGGTCGTACATGATGGCATTGAATACCGGCGTCCGGTGCGAGAGCGACTCCGGATCATGCGCCAGCACCAGCACGTAGTCCGATACCTTGGTGTTCGACGGCGTCACCTTGAGCGCGTCGAGTTGCTCCGGCGACGCGTTCTCCAGCGCGACCGGCGTCAGATAGGGGCGCCAGGTCGGCAGATCGGTGGTGAATTCAGTAACGACGGTATCGGTCATGATGCGCTCTCCAATAGCCGCAGACCGATGGCAAACCGGACCTGGAAGCTGACAAAGGCGGCCAGTTCGGCCAGCCGGACGATGTCGGGCTCGGCGACGCCGGCATTCCGCAACGCGTCGACATCGCCCTTGGTGGCATCGCGGGGATGGGTGGTCAGCAGATCGATATGACGCACGATTGCCGCGAAGCGGGGATCCGACGGGGTGTGGCCCGGCTCGGCGATCGCGGCGACGGCTTGCGGCGGCCCGGCCACATCCAGCAATTCGGCGTAATGCGCGGCAATGCGATCGTCCCGGTTATGGTGGGCCATGCGCGCGGCCAGCGCCGCCCGCAGCCCATGATCGATGCCGCCCGGCTCACGCGGCGTCAGGACGGCGTCGTGGCTGGCATCGGCAAGCGCGACGATGTTGGCACGCACCGTCAGCGCCTCGGCGATGGGTCCGGCGGCGTCCAGGCGCGCGGTCCCGTCACGGGCCAGATCCACGGTCAGGGACTCCATGGGGTCCGGTGCATTACCCTCTGACTTCTCGGGGGGTCCGTCGGATTTCGATGTCATGAGCTGTTCCGGATCAGTGGCCGCATGGGTTTCGAACATGCAATTATAACATCGACAACGGGTTTGCATGCAAGAAGCGGATTGATATTCTCGTATGCATTCGACAGGCCAGCGGAGATCGATGCCCAGGATGACCACGAATATCCGGCAACTGGAAGCCTTCAGCGCGGTGATGTCCGCTGGCAGCGTCACGGCGGCGGCGCGACTGCTGGGCCGGTCGCAGTCAGCGACCAGCCGGTTGCTGCAGGAATTCGAGACCTCTGTCGGCTTCGCCCTGTTCGTCCGCCACGGCACCCGGATCTCGCCGACGGCCGAAGCCCTGGCACTGGCCGAGGAAGTCGAGCGGTCCCTGGCGGGCCTGCGCCGTATCGGTGCCCGGGCGGCCGAACTGCAACGCGGCGCCGAACGCCATCTGACCGTCGGCGCCATTTCGGCGCTTTCGGCCGGTCTGATACCCGGCGCACTGGAACGAATGAAGCGGACCGGTCTCGATCCGGACATCAGCCTTTGGACCGGCGACGCCGAAACGGTCATCCAGTGGGTGCTGGATCGGCGGGTCGATGTCGGGCTGGCCAGCCTTCCGGTCGACCATCTGGGGGTCGAAACCCGATGCCTGATCGCCGCGCCGTGCGTCTGTCTGCTCCCGCCCGGCCACCCGCGCGCCGGGGCCGACACCATCACGCCGGCCGATCTCCGCGACGACGGTTTCGTCTCGATGAGCAATCCGTTCAGGCTGCGCAGCATCGTCGATCAGGCCTTCGCGCGCGCCGGCATCGCCCGCCGCATCAAGGTCGAAACCGGGTCGTCGGTGAATGCCTGCGCCATGGTTGCGGCCGGCGTCGGCGTGGCGGTGGTGGAACCATTCGCGGTCGCCGCCCTGCCCGGCCTGCCGCTCACTGTCCATCGGTTCGAGCCGGAGGTTCTGTTCCGCTGCGCCGTGATCACACCCGGGTCGCGCCCGCCGGGCCGGCTCGCGCGGCATTTCATCGATGCGGTCAACGCGACCGCCGCCCAATGCGTGGCGAGTTGCCGGACCGAGGGTCCGTCATCCGCCGCGACCGCTGATCTCGAGGTAACGCCATGACCGAGACGCCGCCCCGCCTGCCCCCCCGGCCGCCGGAAGGGCTCGACGGGCTGGAAGCCCGCCTTCGTCAGGATCTGGAATGGCTGACGCTGCCGCCGCCGGACTGGGTTCGCCCGACATTCGACGATCGGGGTGAGCGTATTGCCGACGTCGTCATCGTCGGCGCCGGAATGACGGGGCTGGCGGCGGCATTCGCCCTGCAATGCGCGGGCATCCGCAACATCGTCCTGCTCGACCGCGCGCCGGAAGGTCAGGAAGGCCCATGGGTTACCTATGCCCGCATGCAGACGCTGCGCTCGCCCAAGCAACTGGTCGGCCCGGCACTGGGCATCCCGTCGCTGACCTTTCGGGCGTGGTACGAAGCGCAGTTCGGTCCCGAGGCCTGGGAGGCACTGGAGAAGATTCCCCGGCCGATGTGGATGGACTATCTGCGCTGGTATCGCCGCGCGCTCGACCTGCCGGTCCGTAACGGCGTCGCCGTCGACGGGATCGAACGCGACCAACAGGGGCGTATCCGGCTCGCGGTCACCGACAACGGCACCGCGACGACGATCCTGACCCGCAAACTGGTGATGGCGACCGGGCGCGACGGTCTGGGCGGACCCTATGTGCCGCCGTTCATCCAGGATTTGCCGTCGCATCTCTGGGCCCATTCGGCCCACGACATCGACTTCGAGGCCCTGAAGTCGAAGAAGGTCGCCGTCATCGGCATCGGCGCCTCGTCGGTGGACAATGCCGCCAGCGCGCTGGAGGCAGGCGCCGGCGAAGTCCGGATTTTCGTGCGTCGACCCGACGTCCCGCGCATCAACAAACTGACCGGCATCTCCAGCCCCGGACTGGTGCACAGCTTTCCGCATCTGCCGGAGTCCTGGCGCTGGCGCATACTTTCTTATGCCGACCGATCGCAGGTACCGCCGCCGCGTTCCAGCGTATTGCGGGTCACCCGCCACCCTCATGCCCATATCCATCTGGCCAGCCCGATCCTGTCGGCCGAACCCGTCGACGGCGGCCGGGTCCGCGTGACGACACCGCATCGGCAGTGGACGGCCGATTTCATCATCGCCGGTACCGGATTCGCGATCGATCTCGACCGGCGACCGGAACTGTCGGCGCAGTCCGGCAACATCAAGCTTTGGCGCGATGTCTATGTCGAGCGCGGCGAGGAGCAGTCCGATCTGGCCGGCTATCCCTATCTGGGACCGGCGTTCGAGTTCCTGGAAAAGGACGCGGGCCGGACACCGGAACTGCGCGACATTCACTGCTTCAACTATGCCTCGACCCTGACCCACGGCAAGGTCAGCGGCGATATCCCCGCCGTAAGCGACGGCGCCGCCCGTCTGGCTCGGGGCATTGCCGCGCATTTTTATCGGGATGACATCGACTGGCATTACGAGCAGTTGCAAGCCTTCGACCGTCCCGAGGTATTCGGCGACGAATGGACCGATGCCGAAGCCGTCACACCAGCATAGCGATGGCACGGCCGCGCGCTTCAGGGGCGCATTAGGGGTTTGACGCGACGCAATTTGCGCATAGGGTAGCGGCCGAACGTGCTGCCGGTTCCGTGGGTCATGAGTTCGGCCCCCGGATGAAAAGGGAACATGGAACGGTCGACCCAATCCGGGGATCGCGTCCATGGCTGCCCCCGCAACTGTCAGCGATCGCCGCGGCCATGCAGGTCCACTGGCATTCTTGCCGGGAAGGACGGCCAAGGGCTATCGATCGCGAGCCAGGAGACCTGCCGCAGCCACGACAGACGAGACCGGCCGGGCGGGGTGTATCGGCGGGGTCATCGGAACGGCATTCGCCTGTCGGCCATTCGTGGTGCCGACATCCGGCGCCATGCGTTCCGGCGCCCTCAGCACGCCCGTCCGGATTAATTGCGATCGAGGCGGCGCGGCATGAACCCGAATCCGGACCCCAATATTGACGGCAAGCCATGGCGGCAAACGACGGCGCTGATCCTCGGCGGTGCGCGGTCGGGCAAAAGCCGCCATGGTGAACGCCTGTGCCTCGATCTGGCCGCCGCCGGATCGGTGCCGCCGGTCTATATCGCCACCGCCCAGGCGTTCGACGACGAGATGCGCGCCCGCATCGACGACCATCGCTCCCGGCGCGGCCCGGAATGGGCGACGATCGATGCCCCACTCGACCTTCCCGCCGCCGTGGCCGCCCAGTCGAACGCGGTCGTTCTGGTCGATTGCCTGACGCTGTGGCTGACCAATGTCATTCTGGCGGACCGGCCGGTCGACACGGCGCGCGCGGATCTGCTGTCCACTTTGGCAACGGCGGCGGAAAACGGCACAAGCGTCATCCTCGTCGCCAACGAGGTCGGTCTCGGTCTCGTGCCGGAAACGCCTCTGGGCCGCCGGTTTCGCGACGAGGCCGGCATTCTCAATCAGGCCGTTGCGTCGGTGGCCGACACGGTCACCTTTATCGCCGCCGGTCTTCCCCTTTCCCTGAAATCAGCCTGACGGAACCAACTGCCATGAAAATATCGACCACGGTCATCACCGGATTCCTGGGTGCCGGCAAGACGACGCTGATCCGGGATCTGCTGACATCGGTCAACGGCCGGCGCATCGCGCTGATCATCAACGAGTTCGGCGATCTGCCGATCGACGGCGAGATCCTGAAAGGCTGCGGTCTGGAGGACTGCAAGGACGACGACATCGTCGAACTGGCCAATGGCTGCATCTGCTGCACGGTCGGCGAGGATTTCGTCCCGACCATGACCAAGATCCTCAACCGCGAGGATCGCCCGGATCACATCATCATCGAGACCTCGGGCCTGGCGCTGCCGCAGCCGCTGGTGCGGGCTTTCCGCTGGCCGGAGATCCGCAACCGGGCGCAGTTGGACGGCGTGATCGCGGTGCTCGACGGGCTGGCGCTGTCGACGGGCGGTGTCGTGTCGAATACCTCGGCGGTCGATGCCCAGCGCACCGCCGATCCGATGCTCGATCACGAGACGGCGCTGGAAGATCTGCTCGCCCATCAGATCGAAGCCGCCGATCTGCTGGTCCTGACCAAGACCGACATGCTGGACGAGGCCGGCCTCAAAGCCGCCCGCGAACGCGCTGGCAGCGGCCACGGCGCCGGCAAGACGGTGCTGGAAAGCGGCCGGCATGTGCTGACCGCCGACGCGCTGCTGGGTCTCGGCCTCGATCCCGACCGCATCATGAACGGTCATGAAGACGACCATCATGATGACGACCACCACGAAGACGACCACGAGCACGTCGATTTCCTGTCTCATGTCATCGACCTGCCCGCCGTCGCCGACCCAGACACGCTGGCGCGCGCAGTCAAGGCCGCGATGGAAAGCTGCGATGTCTATCGGGTCAAGGGCATCGCCGCCGTCGAAGACAAGGATATGCGGTTGATCATCCAGGGCGTGGGCAGCCGGGTCCAGAGCCACTACGACCGCGACTGGCGCGACGACGAATCCCGCACCACCCGCCTCGTTTTCATCGGCAATGCCGTCGGCGGCGCCGATGGCCTGCGTTCCGCCCTCCACCGCGCCATCGACGGATAACCCTCTGCCATGCATCTTCTGAACGCGGCGGCCGGCGCTGTTTCCGATGGATCCGACCCGGTCGATCTGGGCCAGGATCCCGGCGACATCGTCGTCATCACCTCGGCCGATACCGAGATCACCTGCATCGCGCGCGCCTGCGCCGAACTGGCCGAGGGCGCGGCGGACGCCGCCCCATCGGTGCGGCTGGCGAATTACATGGCGCTCGGCCACAACATGTCGGTCGACATGTATCTCGACCGCGTGATCGCTGAATCGCGCTATGTGATCGTGCGGCTGCTGGGCGGGGTGCCGTATTGGCGCTATGGGATCGAGCAGTTGAACGCCGTCTGCCGTGATGCCGGCATTCCGCTGGCCGTGGTGCCGGGCACGGTGTCCGAGGACCCCGAGCTTGATGCCCTGTGCACCGTGCCAAAGGACGACGCCCGGCGGATCTGGGACTATTTCCGCGAAGGCGGCATCGACAACGCCCGGCGCATGTTGTCCTTTGCCCAGGCGCGGTTGAGCGGCAGTGATGACTGGCAGGACGCCGCCCCTCTGGCGCCGGCCGGTCCGCACCCGATCGCCGACTCCGTAACCGCCGATCTGCCAGACGACGCGCCGCGCGTGGCGCTGACATTCTATCGGGCGCTGGTTCAGGCCGGCACGACCGAGCCGATCGACGCGCTTGCCGCCTCGCTGGCCGAACGCGGATTGCGGCCCATGGCCTTTTTCGTGTCCAGCCTGAAGGACCCGAAGTCGAAGAAGGTGCTGCAAGCCGCCTTCGACGCCAACCCGCCCGATGTGGTGATCAACGCCACAAGTTTCGCGGGCGGCGATGCCGGGGCCGACTGGACACCGGGCATTCTGGACGACGGCAAGCGCCCGGTCATCCAGGTCGCGCTGGCGGCGGCGGGTGAAGCCGACTGGCGCGAAAACGACCGGGGGCTGTCGCCCAAGGATCTCGCCATGTGGGTGGCCCTGCCCGAGGTTGACGGCCGCATCGTCGGCCCGGCGGTGGCGTTCAAGGACCGCAGCACCCAGGACCCGCTGACTCAGACCATGCTGACCCGCTTTCAGGTCGTTCCCGACCGGATCGACCGCGCCGCCGATATGGCTCTGGCCTGGACGCGCCTCGGCCGCACACCCCGGCATGACCGCACGCTGGCGATCGTCATGGCCAATTATCCGGGCCGTCCGGGCCGGGTGGCCAACGCCGTCGGCCTCGACACGCCGGAAAGCACCCTGGCGGTGCTGTCGGCGCTGAAGTCGGCCGGTTACGAGGCCGAAACGCCCTGGCCCGACGGCGGCGCCATGATGGCCGATCTGGAAACCGGCGCGGCCGGATTGACGGACGGTGAGGCGTTCCTGCCGGTGGCGATCCATACCGCGCTGTTGGCCGCCCTGCCCGACGGCATGAAGGCGGCGGTCGAGGACCGCTGGGGCCTGCCGGAATCCGATCCGAACTTCGATGCCGAGCGCGGCGGATTCCCGATCAACGCCCGGCGCTGCGGCCAGGTCTGGGTCGGACTTCAACCCAAACGCAACCATCAGGTCGACGTATCGGAAGACTATCACAGCCCCGATCTGGTGCCGCCGCACGCCTATATCGCGTTCTATCTGTGGCTGCGCCACCGCGCTGCCGTTCAGGCCATCGTTCAGATGGGCAAGCACGGCACGCTGGAATGGCTGCCCGGCAAGGCGCTGGCGATGTCCGACACCTGCTGGCCGGACGCGCTGGGCGGGCCGATGCCGACGCTTTATCCGTTCATCGTCAACGACCCGGGCGAAGGCACGCAGGCCAAGCGCCGTCTGGGCGCGGTGATCCTGGACCATCTGACGCCGCCGCTGACCCGCGCCGACAACTATGGCCCGGTTCGCGATCTGGAACGGCTGGTCGACGAGTATTACGACGCCGCCGGGCTCGACCAGCGCCGACTGGAGATCCTGCGCCGCGATATCCTCGATGTCGTCCGGGCCAACGGGCTGGATCACGAATGCGGCATCACGCCGTCGGACGATGACGACACCATGCTGGGCAAGATCGACGCCCATCTGTGCGATCTGAAGGAACTGCAGATCCGCGACGGACTGCATACGCTAGGCCTGCCCCCGACGGGTGAGGCGCGGACCTCGCTGATCCTGGCGCTCGCCCGCATGCCGGGCCGCGATGGCCGGGAGTCGCTAACCGGCGCACTGGCCGCCGATCTGGCCCTGACCTGGCCGACCGAGGATGACGACACCGCGCCCTTCGATCCGCTGACCGCCGAGCCCTCGGCGCCCTGGACCGGCCCGCAACCGGCCATTCTGGCCGACGCGGCACCGGACGCGCCGTGGCGCCTGGCCGCCGATACCATCGAACGGCTGGAGACCGTGGCGGCGGGGCTGATCGACGGCACCCACCCCCTGCCCGCCGACTGGCCGCGCACGGCGGCCGCACTCGACGCGGTTTCCACCACTCTGATCCCGGCGCTGGATGGCGGCGCGGCGGACGAGATTGGCCATCTGCTGGCCGCGCTCGACGGTGGTTTCGTGCCGCCGGGCCGGTCGGGCGCGCCGACGCGCGGCCGGGCCGATGTGCTGCCGACCGGGCGCAATTTCTTCTCCGTCGACACCCGCACCATTCCCACCCCGACCGCCTGGACGCTGGGTTGGGCCTCGGCCGACGCGCTGGTCACCCGCTATCGTCAGGACCATGGCGGCTGGCCAAAGGGCATGGTGATCACGGTCTGGGGCACGGCGTCGATGCGCACCGGCGGCGACGATCTTGCCCAGGCCATGGCGTTGATCGGCGTGCAGCCGGTCTGGGACACGGCGTCCCGGCGGCTGACCGGGTTCGAGATCATACCCGCCAGCGTGCTCGACCGGCCGCGCGTGGACGTGACGCTGCGCATCTCCGGCTTTTTCCGCGACGCCTTCCCCTATCAGATCGACCTGTTCGACAGCGCGGTGCGGGCCGTGGCCGCGCTGGACGAGCCGGATAAAACCAATCCGATCGCGGCCGCCGTCCGGCGCGACCGGGCGGCGTTGGCCGACGATGGCGCCGAGGCGGCAGAGGCCGACAAGCGCGCCGGTTTCCGTGTCTTCGGCGCGGCGCCCGGCGTTTACGGCACCGGGCTGCAGGATCGCGTCGATCAGGGCGACTGGACCGACCGCGCCGATCTGGCCCAGACCTTTCTGGACTGGAGCGGCTATGCCTATGGCAGCGGGGCGGAAGGCACCCACGATACCCAGGGCTTCGCGCGGCGGCTGACCGAAACCGACGCCGTCGTGCAGAACCGCGACAGCGACGAGCAGGATATCCTGGACGGCAACGACTATTATCAGTTCCAGGGCGGCGCGCTGTCGGCGATTGCCGGGCTGACCGGGCGCGAGGTTCAGGCCTATACGCCCGATCACGGCCGCCCCGGCAAGCCGGTGATCCGGTCGCTGGAGCAGGAGATCGCCCGCACCGTGCGCGCCCGCGCCGCCAATCCGAAATGGATCGCCGGCATGATGCGCCATGGCTACAAGGGCGCGCAGGAACTCGCCGCCACGGTCGACAATCTGTTTGGCTTTGCCGCGACCAGCCGGGCGGTCGAGGATCGGCATTTCGAGATGCTGGCCGAAGCCTATCTCGACGACCCCGAGGTGCGGGACTTTCTGGAGCGCAGCAACCCGGCGGCGGGCGCCGATATCGCCGACCGGCTGGCCGAGGCGCTCGGCCGCGGTCTGTGGCAGCCGCGATCGAACACCTGGCATGACAAGCTGGCGGCACTGTCGGCGCGATGGCGCGGCCGCACCGCCACGAACGACATTCAAGCACGGGAGGAAATGGAGCCATGAAGACCGAAGGCATGACCGACGAGGAAATCAACCGGCGTCACGCCGAAAAGATGGCCAAAAAGAAGATCGCCCGCGACAAGATCATCGCGACCAAGACGATCGAAAAGGGGCTGTTGATCGTCCATACCGGCAAGGGCAAGGGCAAGTCGACAGCCGCTTTCGGCATGGTCTGCCGCGCCATCGGTCACGGCTTCAAGGTCGGCGTCGTCCAGTTCGTCAAGGGCAAGTGGCAGACGGGCGAGAAAAAGGTGATCGAGGCCTTTCCCGATCAGGTGACCGTGGCCACCATGGGCGAAGGCTTCACCTGGGAAACCCAGGACCGCCAGCGCGATGTCGCCGCCGCCCGCGCGGCTTGGGATCAGGCAAAGGAAATGATCGCCAATCCCGAATACCGCATGGTGCTGCTGGACGAGTTGAACATCGTGCTGCGCTATGACTATCTGCCGCTGGACGAGGTGCTGGAAACGCTCGCCGCCCGCCCGGCCGATACCCATGTCATCATCACCGGGCGCAACGCCAAGGAACCGCTGATCGAGGCCGCCGACATGGTCACCGAGATGACCATGATCAAACACCCGTTCCGCGACGGCGTGAAGGCCCAGGCGGCGATCGAGTTTTGAGCGGCGGGGACACACCCCGGCCACCCCGGACGCTGATGATCCAGGGCACCGGCTCGGATGTCGGAAAGTCGCTGGTCGTCGCCGGTCTCTGCCGGGCGCTGACACGGCGCGGGCTGACCGTGCGCCCGTTCAAGGCCCAGAACATGTCGAACAACGCCGCCGTCACGCCCGACGGCGGCGAGATCGGGCGCGCCCAGGCACTGCAGGCGCGGGCCTGTGGGGTGCCGCCCAGCGTCGACATGAACCCGATCCTGCTGAAACCGCAATCCGACAGCGGCAGCCAGGTGATCCTGCGTGGCCGGGTCGCCGGCACGCTGGCGGCGGGCGCGTTCCGCTCGCGCCACCGGGAATTCCTCGACGCCGCGCTGGCCAGCTTCCGAACGCTTCAGGCCGAGGCCGACATCGTGATCGTCGAAGGGGCGGGCAGCGCGTCGGAGACCAATCTGCGCGCCGGCGACGTCGCCAATATGGGCTTTGCCGAAGCCGCCGACCTGCCGGTGGTGCTGGTCGCCGACATCCATCGCGGCGGCGTGATCGCCAATCTGGTCGGCACCGCCACGGTGCTGACCGCAGCCGACCGCAAACGGATCGAAGGCTATGTCATCAACCGGTTCCGGGGCGACACCAGCCTGTTCGCCGAGGCGCTGACGGCGATCACAAAGGCGACCGGCTGGCCGTCATTCGGCATACTGACCCACTTCCCCGATGCCGCCCGGCTGCCGGCCGAGGACAGCATGGCGCTGGAACAGGCGGCCCCCGTACGCAAAGGCGGCATCCGCGTCGGCGTGCCGGTGCTGCCGCGCATCTCGAACTTCGATGACCTCGACCCGCTGGCGAACGAAGAGGACGTCTCGCTGATCATGGTGCGCGCGCCCGACCCGCTGCCGGGCGACCTCGACCTCGTCATCCTGCCGGGCTCGAAAAGCACGATATCGGACCTCAATTTCTTCCGCGAGACCGGCTGGGACATCGACCTCGCCGCGCATATCCGGCGCGGCGGCCGGGTGCTGGGCCTGTGCGGCGGGTACCAGATGCTGGGCACCCGCCTGGACGACCCCGACGGCACCGAAGGCCTCCCCGGCAGCGTCGCCGGACTGGGACACCTCGACGTCGAAACGATCCTGGGCGGCGACAAGACATTGACCCTGACCTCGGGGACCTATCGCGGCGGCAACAGCGGCCGTGACGACGTCCCCACCCCGATCGGGGGATACGAAATGCATATCGGCCGCACCGACGGTCCCGACCGCTCCCGCCCCTTCGCCACCCTGGCCGACAACAGCTCGGGCGGGCACCCCGACGGCGCGGTCTCGCCAGACGGCCGGATCGCCGGCACCTATCTGCACGGCCTGTTCGCCACCGACGCCTTCCGCGCCGCCTTCCTGGCCGAATTCCGCACCGGCCGAACGGCAGGACAAGCCTATGACCCCATGATCGACCGCACCCTCAACGCCCTCGCCGACCACCTCGAAACCTGCCTCGATGTCGATGCGATGCTGGGGCTGGTGGGACGGGGCGAATGAGAATTGGCTTTCACCCTCGACACCAAGTGCGGCAGCATCGCCGGACACTTTCACGCTCGTAGTTGCGCCGAGTCCCAAACGGCACCTTGCGCCCCGCAGCGAACCATGAATCGTAGTGCAGCTAACCAGCTCATACACGCCAAACCGCGAATGACAGACTACACTTCCGGGATTCAAAAGCACCGTATTTTACAATCTGCACGCCTGCTTTGACAGAGGTGGTTCGGGGAATCTGGACAGTCGGGATAAGTGGATTTTCGGCCTGAGATCGGCATGATGCCGGGGACAGGAGAGACCATGACCAGACGACCAC